>NZ_CP006570.1:300000-449897 GCF_000517425.1 Sodalis praecaptivus | reverse complement strand
ATGAAAACATTGACTTGGCTGCTACACAACAAATAAATCACGCACAACCGGAAAAATCTAGACATAGGTAATTGATTAGAAAGTAGATTTGGTTGAGAAACAGTCATAAACGTTGGAATCGGTCATCTAGTAGTGCGATAAATTTGAAATTTATCGAAGATGTCATGTGTGATGTGTGATGTGTGATGTGTGAAATAATACTATTTTGATCATATAATCGCATAGCAAGTATATGTAAGAGAAAAAAGCTTTGAGAGCTTATCAAATTAACCTTTAAAATTTCATCTATATGAAGTAATACATAATATATACTAAGTGTTACTTTATAGTATATTGTAGTACTTCATACTTATGTAGTAATCTCTCTTTCTTGCATGCATTAAAACTTGGAGAGAAAGACTACTTTTAGGGCAAAAGGGCAGGGTAATGGTATTCAAGTTGCTTGGCTCCAGCAACTGACCATTGAACCTAGTAGGGCATATCCAATGGAAGAACAGAATGTGCAGGGCCGGATTTACTTATCACGTTGAGCCAAAACGAAAGAGTGTATGTACTCGTTATGTACTACCACGAAGAAGTGAAGAGGGCTGTTGCAGATTGGTGTAACCTATCCACTGTATTGAGCAGGCGAAGCCTGAATTTAACTTAGACCCTGCATTGCATGATTAACTTGAAAAGCATCGAGACTCATCATTGTGCTTCTAATCGCGCGGGTGTCGCAGGTCTAGATGAATATGACAAGTGGTTCATGAAAACCGCTAATGCACCATGCTCAAACTGCTAAATAGTCCCCCTTTTCTGTACGTTACCGCAAGTCTCATGAGACTGCTTGTTATGAAGTAGTGAGTTTTCATAGTGACTCCCGACCATTACGGCTTATCGACAAGTGTTGCTACGCTCCCAAGGCCAGGGTATATCGATACTATGCTTTGCTCATCACTCTGGTTCTTATGTAAGGGAGCTTTCCTTATGGCTACAAACCGGATAAGCCTGACCGCTGTTGATTAGCATACATTGCATAATTTAGGTCAGGTCGCTGACGTTAACATGCTGGTTGAGTCGAGACGTCGTGTTGCTACGCGAAGTCTGTTTGATACAAAGTCGATTATGGACTCAGAGCGCGTGTATAAGAGCCGAAGAGGTGATATTGAGGTCTGTAGGTGAAAAAAGTCATGCACGCCGTCTAAAGCCGCTTGAGTACGCTGGTTTTCGATGATGAGCGCTAGAGCACTTGTAGCGTTCTACAATAAAAAAAACGGTATGCTCTGCACTTGTTAACATTTTTGCCTTAATGAAAAATTATTTGACAAAATCGGACGTGAAGTGTGGCGTCTTTGACCCTGCGAGAGGTGTTTTATCCCCGTTTTCCACAGGCCAGATCCTATAAATAGATCATGATAAGATCAAAAAGAGATCCTATAAGATCCCCATAGCCTGCAAAGCCTTGCTGTGACTGGCTTGGGAGGGGGTCAATAACCACTGAAATGAGTAAAACAACCGCTAGAGAGAGCACAATAACCGTTATGGTGAGAAGATCAACCGCGCTGGAGAGGGATGCTTAACCACTGTAGCGAGAAGCTACCCTTTAGGCTTGTGAATATCCTCATAAGTCGAGAAACACCCTAATTTATTGCCTGTATGAGAGTATTAACTAAAGCGTCCAACAACGCCGAAAGTTGTACCAGCCTTATCCACCACCGTGTGCCTAATCAGGTCCCTGGGAAAACATGAGCCCTGTCCAGCTAAAACTGTTACATCAGCAACTTAAAACACTTACCCTTCAAATCAGAATAGTTTGTCATCTCATAGATATGACCACTATGGTGAGGAAAGTAACCACTGTAGAGAGTAAATAAACCGCTATGGTAAGTAGCGTATCCGCTATAGTGAGTGATACTATCCACTATAACCAGTTAGGGCGATGATCGCTTGTTCATGTCACAGGAAACCCCTATGCCGAAAAAAGAACAAGAAAACAAAATGATAGCTGAAGCTTTTAGCGAGACGGATAAACGGACCGGCGAGGTTATTAACTTAACGCCAAACAGTAACAACACGGTCCAGCCTGTCGCGTTGATGAGGCTTGGACTCTTTGTGCCAACACTGAAGTCCACCAGCCGCGGTCGCAAAAACCAAATGTCTACCATGGACGTGACCGATGAATTAAAACAGCTTTCACTCGTCAAATCAGAAGGTTATGAAAACATCAAAATTACCGGCGCCCGGCTGGATATGGACAACGATTTTAAAACATGGGTCGGTATCATACATGCCTTTGCAAAGTACAAGGTGCTGGGTGACAGCGTAACACTCCCTTTTGTGGATTTTGCCAAGCTATGCGGTATCCCCTCTGTACGTTCCTCTGCTAAGCTCAGAAGCCGTCTGGATGCATCCCTCACGCGTATCGCGACTAACACGATCGCTTTTAGCAATAGGGAAGGGGAGTACTATGTCACTCACCTGGTGCAATCAGCAAAATACAGCACGAAAAACGACTCGGTGACCCTTCAAGCGGATCCCAAAATTTTCGAGTTATATCAATTTGATAAAAAGGTGTTATTGCAGCTTAGGGCTATCAATGAACTGTCTCGGAAAGAATCTGCACAAGCGCTCTATACCTTTATTGAAAGCCTTCCTACCGATCCCGCTCCGATATCAATGGGGCGCCTGCGAGCCCGATTAAACCTGACTTCGCGCACAATCACTCAGAACGCCACGGTAAGAAAAGCCATGGAGCAACTGAAAGAGATTGGCTACTTGGATTACACGGAGATAAAACGGGGGCAAACCGTTTACTTTGTTATTCACTATCGACGCCCGAAACTCAGACCTGCAGATATCCCTCTGAGCCTGCCTGATATCACCGATGAAGACTTAGAAAACATGAAAGAGCCCGCGGATCAAGGCGGTGAAATGGTGATGCTGTCCAAGGAAGAGATGGAATTACTTGAGAAAATCCGCAAGAGCAAAAAAAAGACCTAACCACTCCAGCGAGTAAAAGAGCTCACTACAGTGGTTAGTGGGTTTTTTTTTTACCTGCCTGAATCAAATAACCGCTGTGACGAGGATCCAACCGCTGTAGTGAGCAATCTCACTCGCTATAGTGGTTGGTGTTTACAAGGAGTTAGTAGATACTTACTTATAACGCCTTGTTTAGTAAAGATGTAAGTATGTACTAACTTTAAGCAGAAAATGTGGTTTTCCTTTGCCGCACGCCCCATTACTCACCACAGTAGATAGGCTCAATGCGCTCTCCTAATGCTCTCCGCAGTGGTTATTACTCACCTTAGTGGTTGGTACTAATGGCAGCGGCTGTTTCTCTCCATAGTGGATAGTACTCACCGCAGTGGTTGCTGCTCGCTCCAGTGGTTATTTTGAGGTTTTACTCGTTACAGTGGTTATCTAGGTTGCAACTTAAAGCGGCCAGTCATACTGAAATGGACTTGGATATCTAAATGGTGAGCAAAATAAGCCATAACTCTAAAATTTAGCCGCTGTGACAGGGTCACCTTGGCTTGGCTTACCATCCTAAACACATCTGATACACCAACACTGTGTCAAAGGTCTGGCTAAAGATTTCGAGGAACGCCTTCACAGTTCCGCGGCACATGACGTTGATTGGATGGCCTAAAAGAAAGGGGCGACAAGCACAGACGTCACAGCCTAATTTGTAGGCGTGTTTTCGTTCCCTGGCCCTGGCATAGGCGAAGATGATAAATGCATATCTGCAGTTTTGACTAAACAGCGCATGATCTTCAGGCTAAGAAGGTGGCAGCTGGCCTGAGTAAGATTTCTATGGGATCCGGCGTCAGCAAATCGGACTCTGACCATGAACAGTGAGCGGTCAACATTGGCTTAAGGGACACAAGCCATAACTTAACGAGCGGTATAAATTGATGGTCTGAGAAGACATTACAGAAACCTTTTTCACCTACCCCTAGGTCATTCTAGTCATCCGCTAACTAACGGCATTGCAGGACGATACCATCAGCACAGTTAGCAGCGAGCGTTATCACACATTTCCCATTTTCTTTTTCCTTAACATCAAGCGGGACATGGCCTGACGAAGGGCGAACCAACCACTCCTAGGATACGTATGCTGTAGTGAGGGCCTGAGAGCTTTGCAGAACATTTAGCCTGAAATGATATCTGTGCTCTGAGGCTGTTGCGTTGGCAAAACGCGGCAGACTGCCGCGCTGGACGATTTTCCGTGCCCCATTTATATCGAGCGCAAATTTGCGTAATGCTATCGGCACAAAGAGAAGTTGGAAAATGACGAAATTGAAGGTGAAAACTGGCCTGAAAGGACATCAGTGGGAAGAATAAGCTGTTTATCTGGGATGGGCGAAATACTCTGGGCATGGATTCTTATGTTGATGCAAGCAACGGTATGTATAAAGCGTTGACGTGGGCAAAATCGCTTGTTTACTTCATACTTCATACTTGAGATGTAATACTTGCTACTTTAAATATCACGAGTATAATCCAGTAAAGCTATTCAGCCACCACAAACATATGGAACACATTGATGATAACGATTATAGGCTGTAATAAGGGCGGGGCGGGTAAAACCACGACAGCGATAAACGTTGCCGTAGGGTTGGCAATGCAAGGCTATGATGTCTGCTTAGTGGACGCCGACGTCCAGCGTTCAGCGGCGCGATGGTATGCTGAAAGGGAGCAGGCCGAATTATTTCCAACGGTAACGCTTATCGAAAAAAGAGACAATATCTCGCAGACTCTCCGGAGCCTTGATCAAAAGTACGATCATGTGATTGTGGATGTAGCCGGGCGTAACAGTCGTGAGCTGATAACGGGGGGTACCGTCGCTCACCAAATCATAGCGCCACATCAATGCTCACAACTCGATCTCGATACCATGATTGAGCTTGAGCAACAAGTAGAAAGCATGCGCGATTTGAACCCGGACTTAAAAGCGTTCAGCTATCAAAGTATGGCAACCACGAATCCGGTTATACGCGGTAATGAACGTCGGGAGTTTTTGGAGTTCGTAAGTGAGTTCGCCGGTATCAAGCCGCTAAATGCTATCGCTTGCCATCGAAAAATCTATCGCGATGTCATGTCTGAAGGGAAGTCGGTTCTGGAGGCTTCAAATGAAAACGCAAAGACAGAAGTATTGGCGCTGCTCAAGGAGATATTTTAATGGCTCTGAAAAAACCCGTGAGAAGAACCGTGAGCGAGGCCGAGGCGGAGGCATTGGCAAATCGCCTGGCGGATCGTCCCTATGGAGAAACGCATAATTCTTCCTCAGCGTCTACGGCGCCACCAGAAGAGAAAATTGCTCGTACGACTATTTCGCTGCCGTTGTCGTTATTGCGGGAAGTCGAAGATATCGCCCTGGAAAATAAACGTAACGGTACGGATCCTAAAAATGTAAGTGCAATCATCCGTGAAGCATTAAACGCTTATCTAAAGACATAGCTAACGTTTTGATTCATCGTCGCCTAGATTTGTTGATGTTGTCTTCTTATTTTAATACAGGCGATGATGATTGTCACCGTTGTCACGACTGATTACCCTACCGGGTCTCTACCCGCGTATCGATGCTTTTATGTGAACCAGAAATCCATCGACAATACTAATGCTAAGCACATATTCGGATTCAGTATTTCAAGTTGACTGAATGACTATACGAAAGGGTGACCTTGATGAACCGATATTCATGGCAGCGACTAAAATGTTTAACGCAGGGCCGCAGAAAGTTGTCTCTGTTCAACGCGCATAAACATCATCCCTTCGCTGACATTAGACCTCCTGCACGACCTTGTATTTTAATTATTTGTTGTGGGTTTCAGCGCGATAACCGTGGTACGTGTTGGGTTGATTATTAAACATGGTAGCTGGCTATAAAAGGGTTTCCTGTAACGAGTCACCAACCAATGTTTTTTCTGAGAGCGCAAAGCGATAGGCGGTGGAAAACGCGAGTACGGTGCGGGTGTTTCAGTCGATTAAGGCGGCGTGCAACAGTCAGCATATTTTGGCGAATATGGCGAGTCTGCGCAGCCGCCGGGCCTTAACTATCCGCCAGACAAATTTCCGTTACCCGCAGGCCGTTATCCCGCAGGTTAGATTTGAAGACATCACGAAGACGTTCTTCATGGGTAGGAATTAGGCGTCTAGGGTCGTAGTTAACGATTTTCAACATATCTTCCGTGGCGCTGATCAGGTTTTTTTGACTACCTACGGCGAGTCCGATAGGGGTAATACGAATTTTACCGCTAAGGGTGCCGTCAGCCGCATGGACTTCCGTGAGATAGTTATCGTAGCTGTAGAGCAAGTCACCCGCGAGGACCCAGGAATTAGCAGAGTTTTTAGCTAAATCATTGCGAACATGTATCCACATCGAGGCAAATGTATGGCTGTCGTAGGCGACGTGGATATCTATACCGGGAATTAAGTCATCCATTGCCCCCTGTAAGCACCTTAAACGTCCCTCTTTTGCCAGTATGACGGCACGCAAAACATCCGCGGGATCGATACCCGTCATTAACCATTGCTGACTTTCCGGCAAAGACATTGCCCAGACCCATTTTGCCAGTTCCTCTTCTTGCATATAAAACGTGGCGTTGGGAAAAGCTTGCGTATTACCGAAATGGTCGAAATGAGCATGGGTTAAAAAAACGGTATCGATATCTCCCGGCGCCAGGCCAATGCCAGACAGCACTTCTTCAGGCGAATGCCAGTTAACTACACCGTAGCGTTTGGCCAGATATGCACCATATTCCTGATTATCAAATCCCACATCAACCATCATGGTGTGCTCGCCGCCCTTAATGACGACATAGCAATAGGAAAGTTTACGCGTCCCTTCATTATGGGCGCCATAAACAATTCCGCTTACCGGATAATCTGGTACATAGCTGTATTCAAGCACCCAAATAGAGTAATTGTTTTTCATAATGCACCTTTAAAGGTTATGGTTAAGGTTGAGTGTCCAATGCCGCATCTTGACAACAGGCACAGCTGAGAGAAGTATTAATGGTTTGCATTTTCAATGCCTGATCTGAAGCGCAGCGTAACAACGTACTTGCTTGTTTCAAATCAGACACCATTTCGGTAAGAAAATAATTAAGACTGGCGGCAGAGTTCATATTTTCCTTGATAGTTTTACAACAGGAAAACAGTAATTCTGCCGCCAGGATAACATGTAGATAATGCTCCCTGGATCTGACGGGAACATGTATGGAATATAAACCATCTTGATACTCTTTAACTCTCTCCAGTGGCTCCTGGGCTAGGGAAATATAATATTCAAAGCATCCTTTTGCTTGTCCAAGTATCAGCAATCCAGCAATCTGACCTATGAGACCATTCAAGCCGTCATAATAGGGTCTTATTCCAGAAGCATAGTAAATCCACTCATCTGGTCGCTCTTCATTACCATATTCTCCTAATTTATATGGGGAAAACCGACGGTAAACGAGTTGACTTCTTTCTCGGCTAGGGCCATGCAAAACGAGAGACATCATAGTTCTCCTGAACAGCTAATTTGGAAGTCTCTAAGTATTAGCCGATTGGTAAAAAAAACAACTGCAGTATGATGTAAATAATTAAATCTTTGTTGCGCGTCACGATTTTGCTCGCGAAGACTTCTTTCGGATTTTAGAGAAAAGTGATTTAAAAAAATGATAACGAAGGCATTTTTCATTATGTTATCTCGATTTCATTCCCTTTCTTATTCGCTTGCCATCATTAAGATCACCTGCTGTCGGTCATCTATATTACCGGTAATTCTCAAATTCTTTTAATGTCAGAGAACTGAAAAAATCTGGCCAGGCGTTATACATTAATCTGGCTGATCATATGCTCTGTTAGGCTAAGGGGATCAATGATTAACCTAAAAATAGGGCAGGGCACTCCACCGGAATCGTTTTACTTAACTCGGCACGAATTTTTTCATTTCAGGTTCAGTATCCAGCGTTTTTTCTAATGTTTTTTTTCTTGTGATAGGGCGTTTGTTGCCTTTATCAACGAGGGACAGTCTGTTTTGCGGTACGCCAGTGACGAAAAGGTACCATTTGTGCTTAAAACCGTCTGATTTGCAGGAATGTGAATCATATCACCTTTGTAATATTGACGGATTGTATGACAAGAAGATAATTTTTTGAGCAACAACCGTTAGCAAAATGTTGGATCGGGAGGACAGCCCGACCTTCTGAGCGCGAAAGAGGAGGAGTAGGCGGATGCCGAACTATCAAATTTATGCCATTCGTTACGCCCATCACCATCGCCTGGCGAGAGAGAACTTCATCGGCGGTGACATCCACGATGGGCCGATGCCGATTGATTATTTTGTCTGGGCCATCGTGGGCGACGAGCGTACGGTCATTGTCGATACCGGTTTTGACGCCGCGATGGCGGAAAAGCGGGGCCGTACGCTAATCCATCCCATCGCCGCGGGTTTGCAGCAGGCGGGCATCGATCCCGCCAGCGTAGCTGATGTCATCATCACGCATATGCATTACGACCATGCGGGTAATCACACCCTGTTTTCCAACGCCACTTTCCACCTGCAAGACCGCGAAATGGCGTTTTGTACCGGTCGCTGCATGTGTCATCACGAGATCCGCCACCCCTTCGCCGTCGAGGATGTCAGCGCGATGGTCCATCACGTATTTGCGGGGCGGGTTCGCTTTCACGATGGCGATAGCGAGTTAACGCCAGGGATTACCCTGCACCGCGTGGGCGGGCACTCCGATGGGCTTCAGATCGTGCGTGTTCGTACCGCGCGCGGCTGGGTCGTGCTGGCGTCTGATGCCGCTCATTTCTATGCCAATATCGAGCAAGAGCGCCCTTATCCCGTGGTCTTTCACGTCGGCGACATGATGGCGGGATATCAGACGGTGAAAAGGCTTGCCGATACCGCCGATCATATTGTTCCCGGTCACGATCCACTGATCCTGCGTCGCTACCCCGCGTTAAGCCCTGAGACGGAAGGGTGGATCGTGCGGGTGGATCTTCCCCCACAGAATGTCACTGACAATGCTTTGCCCCAGGAGGCGTCATGATCGTTGAACTCCGTATTTACCACTGCCTGCCGGGGAGATTGCCGGCATTATTGGAGCGCTTTCGCTCTACGACATTGGACTATTTTGCGCAGTATGGCATTGAACAAATCGGGTTTTGGACTACGCAGGTGGGCGAAAGTAACCACACCCTGACGTATTTATTGCGCTGGGAGAGCATGGCCGAACGTGACGCACGCTGGAGCGCCTTCCAGCACGATAGCGGCTGGGTTGAAAAGCGTACCGAAAGCGAACGGGAAAAGCCCATTGTCGCTCAAATCGAGAACAGTTTTTTGTCACCTACCGACTTTTCCGCACTGCGCTAACGGATTGATTGATCGGCCGTTGGTCGGCGAATGACCGCAACGAGAGAGGCTATTGTGAGAAAAATTAGCAAAGTTGGATTTATCGGTTTGGGAATGATGGGCGCGCCGATGGCCACCTGCCTGGTCAGGGCCGGCTACGAAATGTTGTTACAGGATGCGGATAAAGCGCGTACGCGCGATCTCTGCGCCCGCCTCGGCAGCCGCGCGTTAACCAAAGAGACCCTTGACGATTGCGATGTACTCATCACCATGCTGCCCAATTCCGATATCGTGGAGGAGGTCTTGCTGCATAACGGCTGGGCCAGCGCGCTGCCGCGGGATGCCGTCGTGGTCGACATGAGTTCATCGGTGCCTATGCGCTCCCGCCAGCTCGCCGGCGAAGTGGCGGCCATGGGGCTTCATTGGCTGGATGCGCCGGTATCCGGCGGCGTCAACCGGGCTGCAGAAGGCCAGTTGGCTATCATGGTTGGCGGCGAGCCACAGGTACTGGCACATTGCTCCGCGCTGCTTAACGGCATGGGACGTTCCGTTTTGCATATCGGCGGCGCCGGTGCAGGCCATGCCGCGAAGGCCCTCAACAATTTCGTGTCCGCCGCGGGATTGGCGGCTACCGTTGAAGCGCTGCATGTCGCACAACGGTTTGGCATCGAACCCACCGTTATGACCGATGTGCTTAATGCCTCGACCGGGCGCAGCAATACCTCGGAAAACAAAGTGAAACAGTTCATGCTCAACGGCCGTTTTGATTCCGGTTTTGCCCTGAAGTTGATGGATAAGGATCTGCATATAGCGCAAGCGCTGGCGGAGGATGTGGGTTATGCCATGACGCTGGGGCGCAGCTGTACGGCTTTGTGGCACGACGCGGCGGCTAAAGCCACCGCCGCTACCGATCACACCGAAATGTATCGCCTGCTGGCGGATGAATGATAAATCCAGGAGTAGAGCATGCAGCACTCTAACGCGTTTTATATTGATGGTCGCTGGGTAACGCCCGACCAGCCGCGAGAATTTCCGGTCATCAATCCGGCCACCGAACGCCCCTTCGCTACGCTGGCATTGGGTAATGCCACCGATGTTAACAAGGCGGTCGCGGCCGCTCGCCGGGCTTTTCTTCCTTGGGCGGCGGTCACGATTGACGAACGTCTGGCGCTATTACGGCGTATCTTGGCGCTTTATGAGCAGCGCTATGATGACTTTGCCGAGGCTATACGCCTGGAGATGGGCTCCCCGCGAACCTTTGCTCATGCGGGACAGGCGGCGCGCGGGCCCGCGCATTTGAAGGCCATCATCCAGGTATTGGAAGATTTCCCGTTTGAGATTCAGCGCGGCAGCACGCGCGTGTTATTGGAGCCTATTGGCGTATGCGGGTTGATTACGCCCTGGAATTGGCCCGTCAATCAGGTGATGGTGAAGGTTGCGCCGGCGTTGGCGGCAGGTTGTACCATGGTGCTGAAACCAAGCGAATATTCGCCCCTTAGTACGTTGCTATTGGCAGAAGTACTGCATGATGCAGGTGTACCGGCAGGGGTATTTAACCTGGTCAATGGCGACGGTGAAGGCGTGGGGGCGGCGATAGCCGCGCACCCGGATGTGGACATGGTCTCCTTCACCGGTTCAACGCGCGCCGGGATAGCGGTAGCGAAACTGGCGGCGGACGGCGTCAAACGCGTTGCGCAGGAGCTGGGCGGCAAATCGGCCAATCTTTTGCTGGATGATGTTGATCTTGCTGACGCGGTAACGCGTGGCGTTGCCGGATGTTTTACCAATTCCGGGCAGTCCTGCTCCATTCCGACCCGCATGCTGGTACCGCGTCCTTGGTTGGCGCAGGCGGCGGAAATCGCCGGGCGCGCTGCCGCCGGCTACCGCTGTGGTCCAACCGACGACCCGCGCACGCAGCTTGGCCCGCTGGTCAACCGCGCCCAGTATCAGCGCGTGCAACAGCTCATTGAAAAAGGAATTGAAGAGGGGGCGACGCTGGTGGCCGGCGGTCTTGGCAAACCTGACGGTATCACCGCGGGTTATTACGTGCGGCCCACGATTTTTAGCGACGTTACGCCTGAGATGACGCTTGCCCGCGAGGAAATTTTTGGGCCCGTCCTCTCTATCATGCCTTATGACACCGAAGAAGATGCCATCGCTATCGCCAATCGGTCGGAATATGGCCTGGCGGCCTATGTCCAGGCGCGGGATATCGACAGGGCACGCCGGGTAGCGCGGCGTTTACGCGCGGGCCAGGTTCACATTAATTATCCCCCAGCGGATTTTCACGCGCCTTTCGGTGGTTATCGTCGCTCGGGCAACGGCCGGGAGTGGGGCGAGGCCGGGTTACGCGAATACTTGGAAATCAAGGCCATGGTGGGGTATGGCATTAGCGACGACTGAAAAAATTTTAGCTCGAATTACCGTCATACAATCATATGATCATACATTGGCACTGTTCCTGGAGGCGTCATGAACGAAAGCGATCTGTTTCATAAGGGGTTTGATAACCGCAAAGAAGTGCTGGGCGATGCCCATGTCGAGCGCGCCTGGGCCAACGCGGATGCGTTTAACCGACCGGTACAACGCCTGGTCACGGAATTTTGCTGGGGCGCCGTATGGGGTGATAAAACGCTGCCTTTTAAAACCCGCAGCATGCTGAATATCGCCATGCTTACCGCCATGAGCCAGCATCATGAATTAGGCGTGCATGTTCGGGGTGCGCTAAATAACGGCGTGAGCGTCGAGGAAATCCGCGCAGTGCTGATGCAAACGGCAGTGTACTGCGGCGCCCCGGCCGCCCTGGCCGCCTTTCGCGTGGCGACTGCCGCAATCAATGACTGGGAGAAGGAGAAATCGACGTCGTCTTCATCCTAAGTTGCATGTTATCCGAGCTTCTGACCCTCACACTTCGCCGCCGTCAGGTGGCGGAATATTTGCCTGCAACACATCCGAAGAGATGTGGCTATCACGGGAGACCGAAAATGGTAAGCATAAGCGCCAACCAAACTGTAGCGGCTAACGCGCAGGAGCATTCGCTGGAAGAGAAAAGAAAGAGTGCTATCAAGGGTGCCTTCTTTTCCGAATATATCGATATGTTCGATATCTATTTGCCGGTCGTCGCCTTATCGCCGGTCCTGTTTTATTTTCAGCCGCCGAACCTTTCAGAAGGGGCGGCAACCATTTTTGCCTCGCTCGTCTTTATCACCACCTTACTGGGCCGCCCCTTGGGCGCGCTATTGTTCGGGATGGTGGCGGATAAACTGGGCCGGCGCAAAGCCTCTATTTACTCGGTCTCGGGATTCGGCGTCGTGACATTTTTGATCGCGCTGCTGCCGGGATACGAAACGCTGGGGCTGGGTTCTTATTTGTTATTGGTGTTGCTGCGCTTTGTCGATGGTATTTTTTTGGGAGGTGGCTACACCGGCGCAATGCCGCTGGCCATCGAATATGCCAAAAAAGAGAAACGCGGTTTTGTCGGCGGTTTTATCATCGCCGGTTTCCCCGCCGCCTATGTCAGTATCAACCTTATTACGATGCTGATGTTCGCCTTTTTTCCTCTCGATGGTCTCAACTCGCCTTATGTGCAGTGGGGCTGGCGGATCCCGTTCATTATCGGTGCGCTGCTTGCCGGGGTGCTGGCGCTCTATTATGTTTACAAAGTGTCCGAATCGGAAGTATGGCAAAGCGAAGGTGGTAACCAGCGCGAAAAATTGCCTCTGCTGGATTTGCTAAAAGGCAAAAGCGCGCGCAATCTGTTGCAAGTATTGGTCATGATGAGCGGTTTCTGGCTGACGCAGAACATTATCACCATCTTTTTACCTACCGGCCTGTTGCTGCACACTTTGCATCTCAGCGGCTTTGAACTGACGCTGACGCTGATGATCACTTATTTTGTGCTGTTTTTCAGTTATATCGGTTCAGGCATGCTCGGCCAACGCATCGGCCGTCGTCGCTTTTTCCTGATCGTCGGCCCGCTCATTGCAACGCTCGGCTCCGCCATTCTTTGGTCCCTTATCCATATTCCCCACCTTTCGCTCCCGGTTGTCGTCACCTTGGTGTGCCTGTTGGCGGTGTTGGTCACGTCTCCCTGGGGCGTCATTGTCACTTATATCAACGAGCGCTTTGTCACGGATGTCCGGGCGACGGGGTTTGGTATCGGGTTCAGCTTGTCCGTCATTTTACCTTCTTTTTACGCGTTTTATATGGATTGGCTGAGTGCGGTAATGCCGTTTAGTTTGACCGCCGTCGTGCTGTTGGCATTAGGCGGACTCATTGGCACCTACGGCGCATTCAAGGGACCCGAAACGAAAAATGTCAATTTCGCAACGCACTGAATATCGAGCGGGAGTAAGCAATGGATAACAGAAAAATCGGTTTTATCGGTTTAGGCAACATGGGCGGGCGTATGACGCGCTGTCTGGTTGACGCCGGGATCCACGTGATGGGGTTCGATACGCAACCCGGCGCCGCGGAGCGGGCGGGTGCCAGAGCGGCGGCGTCTATTCGTGAGGTGGCGGAAGAGAATACGCTGATTCTCATGTCGTTGCCCGACAGCCACATTGTCGAACAAGTCGTGACCGGTAAAGACGGCCTGGGCGCGTATTGTCGCGCGGGACACACCATCGTCGATCTGAGCACGGCCGCGGCCAGTTCCACGCAAAAATTGTCCGCGACGTTGCAACAGCGCGGCATCCATTACATTGATGCCGGTATTTCCGGTGGCGCCGCCGCCGCCGAAAAAGGCGCGCTGACGCTGATGGTTGGCGGCGATCGCGAGGCGATTCAAGCTATTGAATGGGTATTCGCGCCGATTGCCTCCAAAGTCGTCGTCATGGGCGACAGCGGCGCCGGCCATATCACCAAACTGCTGAATAATTTTCTCAATGCCGTAAGCCTGGCCGCCACGGCCGAAGTCATGGTGGCGGGGAAAAAAGCCGGGCTTGATTTACAGCGCTTGCTTGAGGTGCTCAACAGCAGTAGCGGCGTCAACTTTGCCACGCTTAACCGTTTTCCGCGCATTGTCCAGGGCGATTATCTGGAAGGTGGCTTGACGGGAAAACTCATGACCAAAGATCTGGTGCTCTACGCTGATTTACTGCATCAGCTCGGTATGGCTTCGCTGAATACCGCAGGGCCATTGGCCAGTTTCGGCTTGGCGACGGCGCTCGGCTATGGCGACGTGATCAGTAATCGCGTGGTGGATGCGATCGGGGATATTTCCGGCGGCGTGCGGCTGCACGCGCCCGAGCAGGAAGGAGAGTAGAGCATGAATATCGTTTACGGCCGGCAATCGGCTATGCCCTCTGAGAAACGCGGTGCGACCTTTACCGGCGAAGTCTGGGCGGATGCGGTACTGGCGACACACGATAATGTAACGATTAATAACGTCTTTTTCACGCCAGGAGCGCGAACCTGGTGGCACACGCATGAGCAGGGTCAAATCTTACAAGTTGTGGCCGGAGAGGGGTTGATTTGCCTGGCGGGGCAGCAGGCACAAATAATACGTACCGGCGACACCGTTTGGATCCCGGCGGGGGAGCGGCATTGGCACGGCGCATCTCAACACAGTTACTTGCTGCATACCGCCATCTCTCTGGGTAAAACCAACTGGCAGGATGAAGTGGCGGAGCAGGATTACGTTACGACGGAGGAGAAAAACCATGTCTAAGCAATCATTACGGCAATCCATCGAAGAGAAGCAGGGTTACTGGAGCGAAGGGCTGGCAGCGTGGTCGCGTTTAGATGCCGGTTTTCTCGACGCATGGCAGCGGCTTGCGGGCGTTCCCTTGCGTAAAAATCACTTGGAAAATAAAGTAAAAGCGTTTGTTGCGCTGTCGGCCTGCGCCGCCTCAACGCATTTATGGTTGCCGGGCGTGAAACGTCACATTGAGGTGGCGTTAAAATATGGCGCTACCGGGGAAGAATTGACGGAAGTGCTCGAGCTGACCAGTACGCTTGGCATTCATGCCGCCAATATTGGTGTCCCGCTGTTATTGGAAGTGCTGGAGGAGGAGGGGCTTCGTAGCGGCCCGCAGCCGCTCAATGAACGGCAAAATACGCTAAAAGATCGGTTCATTGCCAATCGGGGCTACTGGCACCATTCATGGGATGGTTTGTTAGAGCTGGATCCCGACCTTTTTGAAGATTACATCGCGTTCTCGTCCGTTCCGTGGCGCACGGGCGTTTTGCCCCCCAAAATTAAGGAGCTTATTTATTGCGCTTTTGATGCCTCAGCCACGCATCTGTATGAACAGGGATTGAAACTGCACATGCGTAACGCCATCAATTATGGCGCCACAAAAGAGGAGATTATGGAAGTGCTTGAAATCGTAAGCATGGTGGGAATGCATGGCGCCGAAGCGTCAGCCCCGCTTCTAGAACAGGCCCTTGCAGGTGCTGCCTGATAATACCGCCGCGCACGGCAGGACGCTTCCGTGCGCGGGAAAATTGTGCTAAAAGCATAATTAATATTGTCATACAGGAATACAAAAATGCCGGCTGATATGGGCATCATCAGGCCCGAAACCTTGCGTCAACGTGTCGAGAATTCGTTGCGCGAAGCTATTATGTCGGGTCGATTTCACCCTGGCGAACGCTTGATTGAGCGCGAACTGTGCGAATCCCTTGGCGTCAGCCGTACCTCGATCCGTGAAGCCCTGCGTAAACTCGAAGCGGAAAAGCTGGTGTGCATCGTGCCCCATAAGGGGCCGCAGGTGGCGATGATAAGCGAGCGTGAGGCAGAAGAACTTTATGCATTACGTGGCGTGCTGGAAGGCTATGCGGCGCATGAATTTGCCAAAAACGGTAGCGACGAGGCCATTGCCGAGTTCGGTCGGGCCGTGCAGGTGCTGCGTGAGGCCGCGTTATCAGCCAGACAAAATGATGTCCTACAGGCCAAAACCGCGCTGTATGATATTATGCTCACCCACTGCGGAAACCACTTAATCAGTGAAATTCTGACCAGCCTGCATTCACGTGTCAACCTGCTCAGAGCGACGTCGCTGATGAACCCCCGCCGTATGCCCTCCAGTCTCGCGGAGATTGACGCGATTTATCAGGCCTTGCAGCAGCGGGACGCGGAAGCCGCGCAACGGGCTGCAACGTTGCATGTGGTTAATGCCTGTAAAGTCGCCGTGCAGATGTTGCAGCAGCAATTATAAGGGCGGCCCACCGCTTTCGCCCCGTTATTGATTCGGCCCGTGCAGCGTTGGTCCCATTGCGGCAGGGCTTAACCTCCCCAACTTCTGTTGCCCCTACCTTAATTACCGCGCCAAGCCAGGCGCGGCAGACATGCGGCCGGCAGCGCAGGCCCGTGCTAAAAACGCGCATCTGGCGCGCGGGCTAGCGTGAGGCGCAGCCGGAATCACCGCACAATATTGCTTTCTTGCGGGTTAATGCCCACCCTAAAGCAGTAGCGGTATCAATTTCGGTAGCAAGTGCTACGGCGAATGTTGCAAAAACGAGGTTACTTATGAGATTTAAAGGTCTCACGAAAGGATTTTTCATTTTTATTCTGCTGATTGTCACGGCGGCTTTTTTCAATGTCTTATCACCTTATTATTCCGCTATTCTGTGGGCGGCTATTCTAGCGGTCATATTCCATCCGCTAAAGTTACAAATCAGACAGAAACTGGGCGACAAGAACGGTCTCGCGTCGCTTTTCACGCTGCTTATTATTTGCCTGATCGTATTTACGCCATTAGCATTGGTTATGTCGTCGTTGGCGTTCGAAGCTAATGTCGTCTATGCCAAGCTGCAGACGAACAATACGCAATTCCCCGTTATTGTATCCGATCTGATTCATCATCTTCCTCGTTGGGCGCGGCATCTGCTCGCGCAACATAATCTGGATACGGCAGCGGAAATTCAGCAAAAGATGTCGGGTCTAGTGTTACAGGGCGGGCAGTATCTCGCCGGCAGCGTTTTCCTCATCGGCAGGGGGACGTTTAGCTTTGTCCTCAGTTTCGGCATCATGCTTTATCTGCTGTTTTTCCTGCTAAAAGACGGCGCATACCTTGTCGGTTTGATCCTCGAAGGGCTGCCTTTGTCGACCTATGTTAAACATCATCTGTTTATGAAATTTGCCGCGGTTTCAAGAGCGACGGTCAAAGGTACCGTGGTTGTGGCGATCGTACAGGGTTTTCTGGGTGGGCTAGCCTTTTATTT
This sequence comes from Sodalis praecaptivus, assembly GCF_000517425.1. Taxonomy (NCBI): domain Bacteria; kingdom Pseudomonadati; phylum Pseudomonadota; class Gammaproteobacteria; order Enterobacterales; family Bruguierivoracaceae; genus Sodalis; species Sodalis praecaptivus. The sequence goes on along the minus strand of NZ_CP006570.1, from coordinate 432,397 downwards.
CGCCGGCCTTGAGGGCAGTTTGCTTTGGGGCGCGCTGATGGCGTTTCTTTCTCTGGTGCCCGCCGTGGGTTCGGCAATTGTTTGGGTACCGGCGGCGGTGTATCTGTTCGCCACGGGCATGGTGTGGAAGGGGACATTCCTGGTGCTGTTTTTTGTGGTGGTGATAGGGTTGGTCGATAACATCTTGCGGCCGCTGTTGGTGGGCAAAGATACCCGGATGCCGGATTTTTTGATCCTTATCACCACGCTGGGCGGCATGGAAATTTATGGCATCAACGGTTTTGTCATTGGTCCATTGATTGCGGCGCTGTTCATCGCCTGCTGGAATCTTTTGTCCGGCAGAGATAACCGTGCCAACGTTGATGAAATCGATGAGGCTTTCATAGAGGAAGGGAAAAATCATCCCGAAGTGTGAGGTTCCTGCGCCCGGCGGCGGCCGATCGAGGGCGATCCCGTTGCAGATGTGATCGCTCGCCGCATTGGATGGCCGACGGCCCGCTATTGGTTCAAGGGGAATTAGCGCCCCTCGCCTGACGGCGCTGTTTTCACGCTGAGACCACCGCGCTGCGGCGGCCACGTCAGCGGGGTTTGTCACCGCAGGCGCGCGATGTGGCTGCCGCCCACGGCGTGACGTTACCTAGGCCCGGTGCCGATCAGCGTCCGCCACGTTCAACGCCAGCGTTAGCCGCGGAAAAAGATTTCGCCAGATTTCGCCTGTACAATTTTGGCGCTGTCGTTGGTGATCAAAATATAGTTGGCATTAATATAGGCCCAATGGGTGTTCTCTTGGGGCGCCGGGAGATGACGTTTCTGCCATTCGACAATAGTGTAGGATTTATCCAAATATTGCTCGGGCAGGTTATCGCCTATCTTGTATTGCTGGTAATTAACCACGATGGGATCAAGATCGTAGTTCGTGTTCGTGTTCGTGTTCGTGTTCGTGTTCGTGTTCGTGTTGGTATTGGCATCGGGCTGAGGTTGTGCGAGAGGGGTGGCCACCGCGTCGTCGGCCCGAACGAAAGAGGCAAAGCTCAACGAAACACAAAGTAATGCCGCTGAACATAAGGCGATTCTGGTGTTGCGCATAATGTTTTCCGCGTTGAAATGATGTTCATTACACTAGAGGGCAATCGCCGTATTGTACAGTATGGCGCGCGCCGTCTCGCCGCGGTAAATGTAAGAAAACACTACTTCTGCATTTCACGCGGGTGCAAAAGGGCGCGTCATGCGCCCGCGGTTGACGGACCTTGAACCCAGTGGGCGTGCGCCGCACTTAACTCGCCGCTGCGCTTCGTGTCGTTACGCCGAGCGTGGACGGCGCAAGGGAAATGTCGCCGGTGGGCCAAGCGGGGCGGGCGCAAGGAAAACTCGCCGTTACGCCACGTAAGGCCGGCGCATAATAGTTACGTCGATACGCCAAGCGCAGGCTGGGCGCGGCTAATCACGGCGGCGGCGGAGGCGAACACCCGTGCACCGGTTTTGATTTGCGCTTCGGCGCTGTCCTCGTCTGGACTATGGCTGCGACCGCCGATGCTGGGGATAAACAACATCGCCGTCGGAATACGTTGCGCCACCAGCATGGCGTCATGGAACGCGCCGCTGGGCAAGGCACGGTAACTTGCGCCGCAGGCGATAGCCTGACTTTCGATGATATCCCGCAGATGCGCGTCCATCGCCAGCGGCGCCAGGTCGCTTTGAATTTGCACCGCTGTGGTCACGCCCTGGCGGCCGTCACACTCACGCGCCAGCGTCAACAGCGCTTCACCCAGCATGTCTATCCGCTCCTGCTGGAGATCGCGCACTTCAACCGTCAATTCAGCAAAGGCGGGCACTACGTTGGTTACGCCCGGTTTGAGGCTGAGCGCGCCCATGTTCCATACCGTTTCCGAGCCCACCAAGCCGAGGAAGCGTTCATGGCACTGCGTCGCAAACGCAAACGCCGCCATGCCGGCATCGCGGCGCACGTCCATGGGCGTGGTGCCGGCGTGATCCGCCTGCCCGGCGAAGCTGACCTGGAAGCGCCGCATGCCGGCAATGCCGGTTACCACGCCAATGTCCAGGCCGGCATTGTCGAGTTTGGGGCCCTGCTCAATATGTGCCTCCAAATAAGCCAAATGGCGTGCGGGGTCGAGGCGGAGGAACGGCTGGGTTGGCAGCGCGGCCGCGGTTATCGATGTGCTCAGCGACGGATTGTTATTGACCAGTGCGTCGAATTCGGCGGGACTGAGCCTGTCGCAAAATGACCGACTGCCCAGGCAGCTTAAAAAACGCCCCTCCTCATCGGAAAATGCGATGACATCGATACCCGTTGCGGCATCTGGATAAGCCTGGCGCCATGCCCGCGCCACCTCAATGCCGTAAATCACCCCCAGCGCGCCGTCCAGCCAGCCGCCGTTGGGCACGCTATCGGCATGGGAGCCAAGCAAAAGCGCCTGCGTGACGTTAGGCTGTCTGCCATACAGATTGCCCACCGCATCCAGCGTGGGCTCCAATCCGGCGCCCGCCATCTCTTCCGCCAGCCAGCGTCGCGCCGCCATGTCCGCGGCGCTCAGCGCGGGCCGCGAAACGCCGCGTCCTTCGGCGCCAAAAGTGGCAAGGCGTCGGAGAGACGCCAGTACCCGTGCTTCATCAATATGCATCATTTACCCGCGGCCTTATCGATTTTGCGCTGCGCCAGCCCCGCCAGGAAATAGGTGAGCGCATAGACGATAACCCGGTACATAATGGCCGAACCCGGCGGGATGCATAAAAACGAGAAGCCGGCGCAGCCGCGACGTCCCACCTCGTAGGCGATGCGAATCGCTTCGTAATCCGTCATGCCCATCGGTTCGGCCAACTCGCCTAAAATATCCCCCTCGGTAGGACCCGCGCCGCCCAACACATCCATGTCGAAATGGCTATAGACCGCCTCGGTGCCCTGATAAGCCCGATCGAGATTATTGATAACACCCTCAATGCCCAGTTCGGTGCGGATTTTCCACATCGGCATAAAACAGCAGCCTTCTTTGACCATACGGCGCACCATCGCCGGGTCTTCCAGCATGCCGCGCTCGCCGATTTCCACCAGGTTAGGGATGGCGTAGTTGGGGCAATCGCGCAGCAATTTGTCTTTCCAATTAGTAGAGCCGGCGATGTGATCATTCATCGTCGCCCAGTCGTACGGCCAGCAGTCCCAATGCGTATCCAGGCTGACCATGCCGATTTTACCTTTATAGTGCTCCGCCACCGGCCGCCCTACCGCATAGGACGCCACCGGGGAATTTTGCCCAATAACGACCGGGATGGCTCCCGCGGCAATCACCTGCCGTACGCGGGTTTCTACCAACGCTTGCGCTTCCAGAATACTTTCCACCGTGCCTTCATAACTGGCTTCGGGGGAGATTTTGACGTCACCGTAATCGACGACTTTCAGATGCTCAAAGACATCGATATCCAGTTCCTGCACATAACCGCCGCGATAACGGATCGATTGCTGGCGGACCCGGGTGGTTGCCGCGAGCCATTCCATTTTATCTACGCCGCTGTATTTTTTGCCCCAACCGGCGGCAAAGGGTGCGCCAATAATGACGACGTCGGCGCCCTGAATATCTTCCTCGTTAATCGCATAGGGTACACCCAAGAAGGTGGGCATATCTTCTTTAATACGCGGGAAATGCACATTGCGCCAGGTTTTACCGGCCAGGGTTTGTTCCCATGTTGGATAGGATGGCATTTAATACCTCTTTATATCAATTCATCGCGCTAAAAGGGCCGCATGGCGGTAGGGTTTAGCTTATAGGTCAAGTTAGCAACGCGAATGCGGATAATTACGACGCCGGTTTCGCTATGGATTAATAGCCTAATGACCGAAGGTTATTGTGCTTTGGGAAATTCTTGTAAATTAGGCATGTCAACATAGCGACCGCCCTGCAAATATTTACCGACAATGGTATTCATTTGGCCGGATAAAATTAAATCTCTAAGCCCAATATTCAGCACAGATTGCAGCTCGGTGTCGCCTTTTTTCACCGTCCAAGCGATAGGCAGGAAGAAAACCGGTTTGTCAGCAAACAGGACTTTGGTGCTCGGCTGCTGTTTCACAAATTGGGAAGCGGTAAAGGCATCTTCAAAGCTGGCATCGGCACGGCCGGAGGCCACTTCCATAAAGCCGGCGGTTAAATTGCCCCCTGACAGGGAGGTCAATTTTGCCAGCGGTAAGGTGCGGCGGACAAAGTCCTCAGCGGCGGTTCCCTGAACAACGGCGATTTTTATCTCGGGTTTATTCATGTCCGACAGCGATTTAAAACGTGTATCGTCAGTTTTAACGACCGCGACGCTGCCCAGGTAAAACAGCGGTTGGGTGAAATCCACCGCCATGGCCCGCTTGACGGTCGCAAACGTCGCGCCGATAGAAAGGTCAAATTGGTTGGACTGTAATCCAGCAACAAAATTACCCCAAGTCGTTTCGACAAACACGGGTTTCACATTCATTTGCGCCGCGATGGCTTTAATCATATCCACATAAAAACCGGTAACTTCTCCGCTGACCGGATCCTTGGTGGTACCGGGGGGCGAGGGAATATAACCGATGCGCAGCTCACCGCTGGAGGTAGTTTTGGCCAATTCCCCGGCCGCTTGCGCGGGCGTCGCCGTTGCCAGCATTAGCGAAGAGGCGACCAGTATCAATGACAAAAAACGTTTAAACATGTGTGTATCCCCAAAAAATGTTGACCAGACGAATTATCGCAGCACCCGCGCCAGAAATTCTTTGGTACGCGTATGTTGCGGATGACCGAAGACCTGCTCCGGGTGACCTTCTTCAACGATGTAGCCGTTTTCCATAAATACCACGCGATTTGCCACTTCACGGGCAAAGGACATCTCGTGGGTGACGATGACCATCGTCATACCGTTTTCCGCCAGGCTGCGCATGGTTTCCAGGACATCGCCCACCAGCTCGGGATCCAGCGCCGACGTCGGTTCGTCAAAGAGCATTAACCGCGGACGCATGGCCAGCGAGCGGGCGATAGCGGCGCGCTGCTGTTGCCCGCCCGACAGTCGGGTGGGCTTGACGTGGAGCTTGTCGGCCAGACCGACTTGGGTGAGCAGTTGCTCCGCCGCCGCGCTGGCCTCGCGCCGTGACTGACCCAACACTTGCACTGGCCCTTCCATGACGTTTTGCAAGAGGGTCATATGAGGGAATAAATTGAAACTTTGGAATACCATTCCCATTTGTGTACGCAGATGATTATTTTTTTTCTCTGGCGCCAAAACCTTTCGGCCATTCTTTTCGATATAGCCGACCATATCGCCATCGAAAACAATCTCGCCTTTATCGTAGCTTTCGAGGAAATTGATACATTTAAGCAAGGTACTTTTGCCCGAGCCGCTGGGACCTATCAACGACACCACATCGCGTTCTTTTACTTCCAGATTGATGTCTTTTAATACCGCTAATCCATCGTAGGATTTCTCAAGACTTTTTATCGATAACATAGTCACCCTCATTTGTCGGGGGAGTTCGCTCAGGCGTTGTGCTTGATCTTATTTTCAAGACGACGCGACATCCAAATCCACGGGTAGGTAATCGCAAAAAATACCAGCGCCAAGAAGGTATAGACTTCCAGAGGTCGATAGGTCAGCGAAATCAGGTTATTCGACGATTGCAGCAATTCGTAGACCGCAATGACGGACCCCAGGGTGGACAATTTCATCAAATTAGCGAACTCGTTAATAAAGGGCGGGATCATGCGCTGTACCGCCTGTGGTAAGATAATGCGCCGGATGGTCAGGTAATAGGACATACCGATCGAACGCGCCGCCATGAATTGGCCCTTGTCCACGCCTTCGACGCCCGCCCGCACGATTTCCGCGACATACGCCCCGCAGTGGATACCGAGGGTGAGAATGACGGCACTTTCAGCGCCGAGTTTGATATTGAATAAAATGGGTACGCAGTAATAAACCCAGACAATTTGCACCAGTGCCGGGGTGGAGCGGATCACCTCCACATAGACTGTGGTAATAAAACGCAGCAATCGCGATGTGGAGCTGCGTAAAATGCCCACCGGCAGACCTATCAATAATCCGATAAGCGTGGCGCCAAACGTAATCTCAAGGGTGATGATTGCGCCATTTAAAAATACCGGCCAATACTGATATAAAAGCCCGAACTGCCAGTTGTACCCCATTGCACTCTCCTGTCAGGTAACGACCTGCTGCCTGTCTGTTTGCCTTAAAAGGTGGCGGGTGTGTTCACCCAGTAGATTTGCGCTTCTTCCTTGCCGTCATTGGCGTAGCCATGGGGAACATGGCTCGGAAAATGAAAGCCATCGCCCGCGTTGAGCCGGTACTGCTCCTCACCCACAATAAGCACGATCTGGCCTTTTAGAAGGTAGCCAACTTCTTCACCGGGGTGCTCAATCAGTCCGTCGCTGCGGGCCCCGGGCGGCACGATATGAATATGGGCCTGCAATAAGGTGCCGGATGCGGCATTATCCATGCGCTCTAGCCGAATACCGCCGGTACCCGCGCCGAGCGCGGCTACGTGCCGGGTGCCGCTGCGTAGCACAGGCTCAGAACCAGAGGGAATGTCGCGCAGCAGGTCGGAGACATTGGTTTCAAACACCCGCGCTAAACGATGCAGCAATGCAATGGACGGCATCACCAGGCCGCGTTCCACTTTTGAGAGCTGGCTTTCTGAACTGCTGGATAATTCGGCGCAAACCTTAAGCGTCAATCCGCGCACATGGCGAGCGTGGCGCACCCGCATCCCCAACTTTATCGCTTCGCTTTCGGCATTCTGGTTTTTATCAATACTCACGCGTTTTTTTTCCTGCTTTGGAAAAGGGTATTCATTTCATGAAAGTGACTTTCATAGAACTAAAGCAGTTTTCATGCCAATTGTTGGTGGAAACAACGAAGCAGTGGCACAGGGTGACGCTGCACTCAACGGTTATAAGTAGGTAATTGATTTTGAACCAGAAAAAAACAGAAGCAGCGTACTGTGCTGTTCGCTAACGGTTACGGCAAGCGCCGGTGGCAGGCTGACGCCGGCGGAAACGTTCATTACTGCACCGCTTTGACCAGATGATGCACAGCAACCGTGCAACGGGCCTCAACGACCCTGCGGTCAGCCGTGTTTTGCCGACCGGGGTGTAGCGAAGGGGAAAGCGGCGACAATAGCCGGACGCTTAAACTGGGCGGCGCAAAGGCCATAGACGGCGTTGAGAGATTATCAAAGGTGATAGGGCGGGCTTCTCTCGTGACGCTGGCCGCTCGATCTCGCCGGGCGTTAGCGAAAAATGATCTTACCGATGTTGGCTGCCACGCGATTGCTTTGCTGGAGAGTAGCGGCAGTTTGCGTGATATAAATCGCGATGTAAAAGGGCTGTTTCGGGTCGGGATAAACCGCAGCAATAATAGAACGTGACCCATATCCTCCGGCGCCGGTTTTATCGGCAATCCGCCAGCCGGTGGGCAGCGAGGCGCGCAACAGGTCTCCCGCCACCTGGTCGTCCATCATCCATGTTTGCAAAAGTTGGCGGTGAGGTAAGGTTAAAACATCGGTCGCGAGAATCGTTCTAAGGGCGGCCACGACGCTGGCGGGCGTGGTGGTATCGCGGACATCCCCCGGCACCGCTTCATTAAGCGAGGGCTCGAGACGGTCAAGCCGCGTAACGTTATCGCCGATGAGGCGCATAAAGCGGGTGACCGCACCGGCTCCACCAATAACCTCCAGGATGCTGTTAGCGGCGGTGTTGTCGCTATAGCTGACGGCGGCCCGGCATAATTCGCGTAATGTAAATTTTCCCGGCGCCAGGCGCGTTTGCGTGATGGGCGAGTAGTCCACCAGCGCTTGCGGCATGATAGTCACATGTTGTTCCAGCAGCGCCGAGTGTTGCCGCGCGTTGGCAAGCAAGGCGGCGCAGGCCAGAACTTTGTGGGTGCTGTTCAACGGAAAGCGTTCCTCGCTGCGGTAACCAAAGATCCGCTGCCCGTGAGCGTCAAGGATGGCTACACCAATCCTGGCATTGAGACGATTTTCCTCTTTTTGCAGATAAGGTTGTAAGCCGGCGGTCGTCAATGCCTGTACCGGTGGGGAAAGCCAAAAATAGAAGGCCGCGATGACGGCAGGGATAAGTCTCATTTCGCCTTAATTCCTTTTTTGGTGAATTGCTATTACCGAGCTGGCGCATCAGAGGTAATGCGGTGACACCCTGTGCGGCATGTCCGCAGGCTAACCACGGTAACCATGCCGGCAATGCGCCGTGATGACCGGCGACATCGCCGTCATGTACCGGATGATAAGCCATCCCGATATCGGGCCGGAATAGACTGAGTTTATCTATTTAGGCGGCGCATTGACGGTAAAGTAATCTGCCGCGAAGCACCAGGATAACCGGCGAGCGCGGCGGCTAGGGTGGCTGAAAGTTGGGTTACGCGCGACAGAGAGCATTGCAAAAGTAAAACGATCGGTTTACTTTGGTGCGTATGCAAAAGAAAACCACTATCCTTGAAGCCGCTGAGCGGCTGTTTTATCGCAACGGTTTCCACGCCACCAGCACCGATCGTATTTGCAGCGAAGCCAATGTCTCAACGCGTACGCTGTATCGCTATTTCCCTTCGCGGGAAGATCTAACGGCGGCAGTGATGGCTCACCGACAATCCCGCTTTTTTGCAACGCTTTACACCTCGCAGCATCCTCAGGCCATCAGCCGATTGTTTGATGTGCTTGAGGAGTGGATGCGCGAATATGATCCCCTGGGTTGCTTCTTCCTCAAAGCCTGGGGTGAATATGCCGAGGAAGAGGTAAAACTGTCGGCGTTGGCGCTTGACTATCGCTATGCGCTACGGGGGTACATCGCGGCATGTATTGGCCATTCTCACGGCGTGGGCCATGAAGCGCTGGCCGATGCGGTATGGATGCTATCCGAAGGGGCCATCACCTCCGCGCTTCTTATCGGGCCTGATGCTGCCCGCCATGCGGGTCTGGCAGCCGCACGTCTGATGGCGGGATGCGAGGAAGGGCGATGAGAGCGTCCGTGACGCTCGGCCTGACCGGCTTTGCGCTGATTGCTGTCACCTACGGAATGGCCCGGTTTGCGTGGGGGTTGATGCTGCCCGCCGTGGTGCGCGATATCCCGTTCAGCCCGCGTTTGGCGGGGGTTATTTCCGCCTGCGGTTTCGTGGCCTATTGTCTGGCCGTGATCGGGGCTTCCGTGGTTTCACCCCGGTGTGGCCCACGGTTGCCGGCGATGGCGGCGGCACTCTGCGCGGCCGCCGGCTTGCTGATCCTGGCCGCTTCCTCCTCGCCGGCCATGCTGGCGGCAGGACTGTTCATCGCCGGTCTGAGCCCCGGCCTGGCATCGCCGTCCCTGGCCGCTGCGGTCGGCCGTCGGGTTGCCGTGCCGCAGCAGCCGCGAGTGAACACGATCATTAATGCCGGAACCGGTGCCGGCATTATCCTCTCCGTGCCGGTATTGCTCTTCCTGCCGGGGGGCTGGCGCGCCGCTTGTCTGCTTTTTGGCGGTGTGGCGCTGGCCTGCCTGGCGCCGATTGCTGGTTATCTGCCCGCCGGCGGCGTGGCGCCGCAGATGAAGAACAAGCGCCCCCCTGTCTGGCCGATGGCGCGCCCGCTGGTGCGCTTGGTGGTGATTGCTTTTATCAGCGGCGTAGCCAGCGCGGCGTGGTGGAATTTTGGACCCGATCTCTTACATCACCACATCGGCGTGGATGACAACACGACCAGCTTGCTGTGGCTGATTAGCGGCGGCGCGGGGATCCTGGGGGCATTGACCGGTCCTGCGTCGACGATTGTCGGCCTAAAACAGGTATATCGCTTATCTCAACTATTTATGGCGGCGCCGCTAATACTGCTGGCGTTCAGCCATGGCTTCTCATGGTGGTTGTTACCTGCGGTGGCGCTCTGTGGGGTGGGTTACGTCACGCTAACAGGCGTGATGCTGGTATGCGGTGCCGCCTCGACGAAAGCGTCTCCCGCCGCCGGGGTGGGCGCCGTGTTTTTCATGCTGGCGGCGGGTCAGGTGGCGGGATCGGTGGTCTTCGGGCTCCTTTATGCGCAAGTAGGCGCTGTCACGGCGCTCGCCTTGTTTTCCGCTCTTTCCTTGCTGCTGATGAAGTTTACACCCGCAACACGTTGATGGGCGTCAAACGCAGCGCGTCATTGGGTTGTTTTAGAGCGGCGCCTATAACCGTCGTTTGTGTATTTTTTCAGGAACCTGCATAGCCAGATGAGGTGAGTTTTTTTATTGAAATGATTTGATTGTATGATTACATAGGTAACATATTAGCCATTTATATGTTAACAAAAGGTAAAGCAAGATGAATAAAAACCTCTCTTTGGGTTTATTTATGATGAATTTACTGTTTTGTCTTTCCGCCGTGGCGGCGCCTGCGCCTCAAGGAGGCGTTGCTGCATTGATGAATCAACGCCTGTCTTACATGAAAGATGTCGCTGGATATAAGGCTAGCCATCATTTGGCTATTGAGGATCTTCCTCAGGAAGCTCGGGTGTTATCTGCCTCAGTGGCTGAGGCGGAAACCCTGGGATTGAACGGCGATTCGATTAAGCCCTTCATCCAAGCGCAAATGGATGCCGCCAAGGCGATTCAGTATCGCTATCGTGCCGATTGGTTATCCAAACCCGAACAAGTTTGGCAGCCTAAGCCGCTCGAGCAGGTAAGATCACATATTGGCACCTTAAGCACCGCGATACTGCACGCCATTAGCGCGCGATTAACCCAAGGGCAGACATTCACCGATCAACAGGCATTTATGCATGCCCTTGAACAGACGAATCTCAATGACGGTGATAAACAACGCCTGTGGGATTCACTAACCCAAGTGACATTGAAAAAATAACGGTTAGGGCGGCTGGTCTGGCATCCGCATCCGTTAGCACTTCAATCACCGGCTACTCCGAATCCCCGATGAATCAACACGGGGGCAAGCTGACTTAAAACCCGTCTTCTGCCCCGGCCAAGGCCCTGATTATCATCGTCAACCGGTCATTATCGACGATAGTGGGCTGAGTTCTAGCGCCGGCGTGAAGGCAACACAGCCTATTCACCCCCCGTATTGATTTGTATTAGCGCATTGATGGCGCGACCGCTTGATAAAAAGTGAATGACGACAACCCGATTAAGGTACTCTTAAGTTTTTCCATGCCGCTGGCGTGGGGGCTGGATGTTTGTTTATTGCCGAAACACTAACGTCATAGCAAGTCCACTTTGGATACGCCATATCACTACTTTTGCGAAACTGGCACTTCTTCACGGTCTTATCGCTATTGCCGATGTTAATGATATTGGTTCCAGAATCAACTTCATTTGCATTGCAAATAGAATAAGAATATGCCGCAATTGTTAAATACTTTAATATATTCATAATTGCCTCATAAAAAATGAAATAAAATACCCCTGGAGGACCGTCGCTTATGATAGCCGCAAGACTTCAAGATCGACGGCGTACCCACTGTACATTAATGCGCCATCCTCAGAAAGCCGGTTGCCGTTAAATCGTTATTCAAGCACGATAAATTCCCTCCGGAGAAGGGGGGCGTGGAAACGGCGCAAGAAAAATACTCTTCAGCCGCTGTTCGCAATATTAATACCCGTGGAACTGACCACAGCGTAAATCACCCGCCGAGTAATATTTTTATTTTGTGGCATAAGTCACAATGCACCGGCGTCGGACATGGCTTTACGCGCATCACGCTTATGCCTTAGTTAAAAATAGGCACTGGGGGCGATGCTGGCCCATTACCGGGTTCCGGTTATCAAGAGTTAGATATTGTATGTCGTGGTAGGGCCCGCTTGGGAAAACGCCTTCCGCCTCCGAACAGGTTACGCAACGCAATACGTTCTTGAGCCAAGCTAAAGGTGAGAGCAATAGGTGAGAGTGGCTCTCGCGCCTATGCGATAATGGCTAAATAATTATTTTAAATCAATGAATTATCTGTGATCTTTTGTTTTATGATCTGGCGCGGTGACAGGATGTGCCCCTCCGACAAAGAGAGTGCAGTCTATGGCGACACGCACACTTTAAAAGTAGCCCGGGCTTTCCCGACGCAAAAGTTAAGTTGCCGGTATTCCATTAAGCCTCCCGTATTCCCTTCTGTTTTCCATTATTTTTTCAGGGCGCAACAGCGATTTATTTAAATCTGACCAGCCTAAGCGAGGCATCGACCAACATCGGATTTTTATTCATTTAATACCGCTATACGAAGACCCGGCGGGCAACTTTACCGCTATCTAGGTTATTCATTGCTAGCCCGCATATTCTATTTATTGAAATTGTTTATAAGCCATTTAATGATTGTTTGGTGAAAAAATGTTTTATTGTCTCTCTATTCCAGGTTCTTACAACGCACAGGTTTCGGGCTAACTTATCCGTCATGTTGAAATAATGCATAATAAATGAACTAGGAGCACTATATGTTGGGATATCGAAAATTAAGGCGATGGTTACCGATTGCGTTGTGCGCTTGGCCGCTGGCAGGGTGTATCCAGGAGCAAGACGGCAAAGAGAAAACCGAAAAGGAGATAGAGCGACGCGTTAACGCCATGTCGTTGGAGGAGAAAATTGGTCAAAAGCTTATGCTTGATTTCCGCTATTGGGATCCGCACGGCAGACCCCAGCAAGATATGATTGCCCCCGACGCTACGGTTGCGCAGATTATTCGTAATAACTTTATCGGTGGCGTCATTCTTTTTGCCAACAATCTTAAAACCCCATCGCAAATTGAGGCGCTTACCTCGTGGTATGCCGCGATGAAAACCCGTAGCGGCCTGCGTCTGTTCATCGCCACCGACAACGAGGGCGGCATCAAATTCCGTTTGCCGCGCGGTGACTATGCCACGTTTCCCGGCAATATGGCATTGGCCGCCGCCGTAGAAGGCGGCGCGGATCCACAGTTGGCCGTTGAGCAAGGGCGGTGGATGGCCCAGGATATGCAGTCGCTCCACATCAATACCAATTTTGCCCCGGTGGTGGACGTTAACACGAACCCCTTCAACCCGGTTATTAATGTGCGGAGTTTCAGCGATGATGCGCCAACCGTCGCGCGCTTGGCTGAGGGTATCACTGCGGGTATGCATCATCAGCGGCTCATTACCGTTTATAAGCATTTCCCGGGGCACGGAAGTACATCGACCGATTCCCACACCTCCCTGCCGCGCGTTGATCGTTTAAGGAAGGACGCCTTCGCTATCGATATCGCGCCTTATAAGCATGCTATTGATAATCATATCGCTCCTGACATGATTATGACGGCCCATATTCAATATCCGGCGCTGGATAACACCCAAATTTACAGCCGATATGGCGAAAAAATGACGGTACCCGCCACGATGTCCCATGAAATACAGACCAACATTCTGCGTAAGGTATTGGGGTATCGCGGTGTCACCATTTCAGATGCGTTGAATATGGGGGCGATTGCCGATCATTTTACCCAGGCTGAAGCCGTCGAACGGGTGTTTGCGGCCGGGGTTGATATTGCCCTGATGCCGGTCAGTATTACCTCTCCCTCCGAAGCGGACCGACTGTCGGTATTGATTCATCATATTATCAGTAAGGTCCGGGCAGGGGAGATTAGTGAGGAGGATATTAATGCTTCCGTTAAACGTATTTTGCGCCTAAAGCACTCTCATCTTTGGCAAGACAGCAGGCGTAGTCTCTCCTCTCTTCTGACCAACGGGCGAAAAATAGAGAAAGAGATTGCGGACCGATCGATTACCGTCGTCATTAATCGGCATGCCACACTGCCTTTGAAAGATAAGATGCTGCGCTATCTGATCCTTACGCCCTCGGAGGAACAGGCAAAGGGGATTGCGGCGGTAATGATGCAGGAGGGCTATCGCAATGTCGTGGCTAAACAGACAACCAAGCTGACGGATTTAGAAATCAAATTGGCTATTGCGCAGAGTGATGTGCTGCTACTGGGCACCGTTTCGACCCATTTTAAAGATCCCGCAATGCGCGGGCAGCCCGCACTAAGCGATCGGGAAGGCGACAACCCTGATAGCGATGCGAATACGCTTTCCTGGTTCCGTTATGCCGGTAAATTGGGTAAAAAACGGATTCACCTCTCCTTGCAGGCCCCTTACGATATCGTCAGCTTTGCCGACGATGTAGACGCCGCCGTTGCGACCTATTCGTATTATGGTTATGACAACGGTATCTGGCTGGGGCCCTCAATGGTTTCGCTGGCGCAAATTTTGACGGGGACGCGCTCGCCGCAGGGGAAACTGCCGGTAACGCTATGGCATAACTACGATGTGGATACCCATGCCGGCGCCGTCGCCTTTCCCCGTGGCTATGGTTTGAGTTGGTAATATCGCGCGTCTGGAATGGTGTGGACCGCTCAGAAAGGGCCGCCGTCACGGCATTTTTTACATGGTAAGATATCGTATATCGATACGCTAATTGGGTGAGAAAGATGGGACGTTCCAGCAAATTACAGGCTGGCGCCAATCGGGCGCTGATCGTTGAAAAGGCGAGCGAGCTTTTCAGGGCGCGCGGTATTGCCGAGGTCAGCGTGTCGGATATCATGCAAGCGGCAGGGATGACGTCGGGAGGCTTTTATAAGCATTTTGCCTCAAAAGAGGCGCTGGCGGCGGAAGCCGCCAGATTGGCTTTCGATCGGTCCAGGCAGCATTGGGACAGCATCGCCAGCGATTGTCCGCCGCATCCGCAATGGCGAATAGCCGAGCGCTATCTCGCGTCCAAACCGGCCGAGAAACGCTGCCCGATGATGGCTTTTGGCAGCGACCTGTTGCAGCATAACAATGCCGCATTGGTCAGCGATTGCACGCAGGGCGTCAATGCGCTGCTTACGTCTTTTCTCAATGCCGCGGGAGAAAAGGATAGGTCGTTCGCGGGAAACGGAAAGACGTTGGCCGTCTTCGCCGCCATGGTGGGAGCCAATTATCTGAGCGAAATCATAAACGATCCCGCGCTGTCGGATGCGCTAAAAACCGCCGTCCTGGCCATGTTGGACACCTAGCCTGGCCCGATCCTGGTTCTAGCGCGTCGCCGAGGGTGGGACTGCTCCCATTGCCGGCGCAAACTTCACCGCGTTGGCAGCGGAAAGCCTGATGGCGTCGATCAACGCGGCCGTGCTGAGGATTTCAGTGGCGTACGTCGGGCCATCGATGTCCATCGCCGCATGCAGCGCCTCATGAGAGCGCGCCGACGTGGCGTCACGAACCAGCGTGACGTGAAAGCCCAGCTCCATACCCATGCGGGCGGTCGCCTCCAGGCAGGTATTGGCCAAAAGACCGACGCAAATAATTTTTTCTTTACCGTAGCGCTTGAGCTTATGTTCAAGGTCGGTATTGGGAAATCCACTTGATCCCCAATGCTCGGTGGCCACGATGTCACCAGGCTGGATTGGGAAGTCATCGTGAAAGGTACCGCCCCAGGTACCTTTGGCGAAAACCTGACGTTCGCTCGCGGCTAGCTGATAAGGCGTGGGGTATTTCCAGTCGGCGTAGTCGCCCTGTTGCCAGCGGTGATGCGGAACATGATACACGGTGATGCCGGCTGCGCGCGCGGCGGCAACGATATTACGTAAATTTTCATGCATATTGTTTTTAAGCGCGATGTCCTTCATAAAGGGGAATAATTTCCCGCCCTCTGCTAGAAAGTCATTATATAAATCAATACACAACAAGGCGGTAATCGCGGGCTCATAAGCGGGATTAGACATTTTTTTCCTCATTGACGGCGTCAGCATTGGCGTGACTAAATAGATTACTATCATAATCTAAATTGACAAGGAATAAGCGCATTCCGCCGTCGCTGTGCTTTGGCACGTCGGGAGCCGTCGGCGGTGATCATGCGTAAAGGGGGACGGTTCGATTATTTGGCGATGCCTCACCTACCGGATAAGTCTATCAACGACCTGATCATGGTCAACCGGCTGCCGCGCTAAAGCGATATAGCGTATTATCTTAAGGTCGCAGCTTGATAGTGGTGCAAGGTGCCTATGGCCAAGTGACGGCTGGCGCGGACGACGGCTGCGGTGTTGGAGACCGTTTATCGTCCCTCTGCCCTTGATGGCGATTATTGGTGGATGGGCAAAAATCGGTAGGAGAGCAAGAGATCATGAATGACGCGGCGGCGGGCAATATACTGGGGCTTTACCAGCGGCACGCGGCCGCCTTCGCGCGTCAGCGCTCACGCCGCCTGATCGAAAAACCGTGGCTGGATAAATTTATTGCCGCCATGGGAGGCAACGGCCGTCTTTTAGATATCGGCTGTGGTAATGGGCAGCCTATCGCGGAATATTTTATACGGCGGCATCTCTCTGTTACCGGTATTGATGGCGCTGTTGCAATGCTTGACCGCGCCCGGTCCCGTTTTCCACAACAACGCTGGCTCCACTTGGATATGCGTGCAATGGCGCTTGATGAGACCTTTGAGGGCCTTATCGCCTGGGACAGTTTTTTTCATTTGCCGCGGGAGGATCAAAAGTTGATGTTCCCGATCTTCAATCGCCATAGCCACAAGGGTAGTGCGCTCATGTTTACCAGCGGTCCGGGCAACGGTATCGCCATGGGGGAGTTTGCAGGAGAACCGCTGTATCATGCCAGTCTGGCGCCTGATGAGTATGGTGCACTACTGGCGGAGCAGGGGTTTGCGGTGATTGATAGCGTAGTTGAAGATCCTTTGTGCGGCGGGCATACGATTTGGCTGTGCAAACGGGTGGAATAGCAGCGGCGAGAATTTATCGGCGAGCGCCACCGCCGCCAGGCCGCTCCGCCTGTGTAATATTACCTCTAAATTAATCAACAAATTGACGCCAGCTGGGTGAAAAATCGCGTGCCTACGACCCGATGCAACATAATATGATGCTAACGCCGCTGGGCGCGACTGCGCCGGCGGCTCCATCATGCGGGCCTCTGCCTACTCTTTTAAAAGCAGGAGAGCTACCGGGTTTGCAACGGCAGGCAATTCTAATTCGTTTAGCGTTAATGTATATCTGTTGTCCCGCGTCTCGCTTAATCTAACACAGCGCTGTTATATCGACCGACTAAATTGTGTTTGGATTGCTTAAAGCCGATTCGGCCTTTTACGTCATTTAACAAAAACAGACTTCACCACGATAAAATTATGAGGTACGTATGATGTATTCGTTATTAAGCGATACGTGCAAATGGATGTCTGCTATCGATGATTATAAAAGTCTTGCCCATATCTCTATCCCGGGCACCCATGAAAGTTGTTCGCGAAAGGGTGCTGCCAATGTCACCCCTGATTTAGACAGCATTATTGCAACCCAATATTATGAGTGCACGATAACAAAACAATTATCTGCCGGGATCCGTTATCTGGATATGAGATGTTGTATTGTTGATGATAAATTGGCAGCTTATCACGGTGACTATTATTTGAATATTGATTTTGATGAAGTGTTGAATGAATGTCTGACGTTTTTGGCTGAGAATAAATCTGAAACCATTATCATTAGGCTCAGGCGAGAAACGACACCGACGGCTAGAAAGAAATTTATGGATGTTTTCACGCGTCGCTATGCTAAATTCCTTGACAAAATGTATTTAATGCCGCAAATCCCCCTTATCGGTGAGGTCAGAGGAAAAATTGTTTTATTATCAAATGAAAGTATTCTGTCAAGTATACACCAAAGTTTAACTAGGGTTCAGGATGATTTTTCCCAGATGCGTGCATCCGATAAATTAGAAAAAGTACTCGCTTTTATACAAGAGACGATAAAGGCAAACAGAAAGCCAACCATTGAAACACTTTATATTAATCATTGTAATGCAATGAAGCCTCCTTGCCTCTGCCCCCAGTCATTTGCGCAAGACTTGCTGAAATTATTGACTAAAAGTTTCAAGGAGGGCCTGAAGGGTGAGCATGTAGATTTTGCCCGCTACGAGGCCGCACGGATTGGGATTATAGTCATGGACTTTTATACTGAAGCGATGGTGGCGGAAATAATTAAGCGCAATGAAAATAAGTACTTACTTGATTTTCCAATCCTTACGATTGCCAATAAAAACCGTGGTCAGAATTATCTCTATGCGTCGTTATACATGGACGATGGCATGGCCCGCCGGCACGTTTTTGGTTGGGCGCCGGGCCATAGGGTGAATAAAGGCTATTGGATGTTCATCAATCACGCCGACCAAAAAAATGAATTTTTTATTCTGAATAATTATTATAAAGAATATCTGTATGCAAGCAGCCGTGTGGAGGAGAATAGACGATCGGTGTTTACCTGGATAGCGGGTGTGCCAACACCAGAAAACATTTGGACCGTTAAAGATGGGCATATCTATAATAATTTTTACAAGTGTTATCTTTATGAAAGTAGCCTATATTACAATGCTGACCGAAAAATAATACCTTGTTGGACAGCCGATGAACATATTGAGGGCGATCTTTGGAAATTTACACGAGAAAATAAATAATGTCTGACCGTGTGGCCCGGACTGACCATCCGGCTTGTCATTTACCAGCAAACCATCGGCGTCGCGGGTGTCCGGCAGCCTGCAAACTACGCAGGCCTTTGCGTCAAAGAGAGCATGGCGAATAGCCTGTGCGCACGGGCGCGGAAAAGGCAAGGTATCGCATTGATGCGTCACCGCCCAAGATCAAGTCACTTACTCGTCGCATAACGGCGGCGAACTCTCTTGGCGCCTAGCGCGAATACGAGGTGCTCAACAGGCCGTATTCCGGCGCTACAGAATGCATATCCAGCAATATACCCTCAGTTAACAACTCTTTGCTCAACTAAGAGGCCGTACGTTATTGTAGAACCGTCTAGTAATCATGTTATTTTTTCCTCTATCGGGTATGAGATAACCCGTCTCATTTCGATATTAAAAGCGTGTATTTGTAACGCACCTATTTATTATATCAACGTTGACCTAAGTCTCTAGGGAGTTTTCTATGCCAGTAGAATCACCTGCGTTGCAAAACCATCGGGTGGGTATGTTTAATAATAAAACCTATCGATATAAACGCAAAAGCGATAATATTATGCCTCGTGTCAATCCCGCGGCAATTGACGGAAATCCTCTTGGCGAACAAATTGAAAGGTTAATTCACACCAGAAATGACACGCCCAGTATTAATCAAACGTTCAACAGCAATAATAGCTCTATGCTACATAAGGTGATAACGTTGTATGCCTTATTGAACAACACTAAAATATTAAATACGACGCAATCTTCGTTACCGAACGGCAGTAATCACACCGATCTTTTGTCATCACAGGCGCTTGCCAAACTAGGGGAGGGGGTAAACATCACCACTGAATTTGCTGGCGTTACCTTAGCGGGTGGCGGTGTGGGGGTTCTGGGAGGGGCAAAAATTACGGCAAATCACACGGTGAGGAATGACTCGAACGTCAACAATCCCTATAGGTATCAAGCCAGCGCCGACAAGCCATCGCTTACGCTTGCCAATGAGCCGCGTTTCGCCAAACGCGAAACCCGACATGAGGGACGGCGCAGGGCAGAAGATAAGGGGGCTGAGTCTTCCTTCGGCCGCCGCAAGAGAAGCGCTGACCCGGTCAATCAGCCTAAGGAGTTGACCACGCGCGTTAAACGGGCGTTGGATACCCTGTCCGAGGATATTGGGTGCCCAGCAGGAGGATCGATGAATCCCTTGCGGACCACTTTATGCACTACGCTTGCAAATATTGAGAGAGAGATTTTACTTGATTATACCCCCCCCTGTTGGGAAAGAAATCTTGCCCAGGACGCGGCCAGAGCACATGTAATCGTTTCAGAGGAACCAGAAACCATCGAGTCGGACCCCCTGCATTCTCCTATCAACGTAGACATCATCACCGGAGTCATTTCGCCAAGCTCATCTCAAGAGAGAGTGCTCAATCCCGATGAGCGCGGGAGCGGCTCCGCACTGCGCGAGGACATATCAAGTAAGACGGCCACAATTGAGGATATTGCCGTTGCGGTGGTGGAGGAAATCGCCGCCGGTGTCTCTTCACTCGGAACGATTGCCCTCACGGCGGCGGAAGAAGTAGCGGCGGGCGCCAGCGTAATTGAGAATGCCGCCGTGGCGGCGTCAAGAGAGATTGCCATGGGGGCTGCTGTCATTGAGAAGGCCGCCACGGCGACGGCGCAACAAATTGCGGCGGGCGCCGCCGTCATTGGGGGAGTGGCCGCGGTAGCGGCGGGAGAGATTTTGACACAAGCGACCGGCATCGACGCTGCAATTGCCGCTACGGCGGTCGAACTCGGCATAGCAGATATCGCGGCGCAAGAGGATATCGTCGAGGAGGTAAGCGACACATTGGCCCAAGCTATTCCCGATAAGGTTGAGATCGCCGACGCCGAAAGATAAGGCTTTCTCCGGTCGCGACCGGGATAAGCCAAAGTGGCTCCGCGCTTTAGGCTTGCGGTTCTTTTCATAACCTCCGTGGCGTAGGTTAATGCCAACGGGCGGAATAGGCTTTTCTTTAGACATGGACCGCGCGTCAAGCACTCGTGCGCGTGGTCTCATGCGCTTTAATAATACGGTGGGACTTGCGTATCGTTCCAACCCCGGTTGTTTACACCCTTCCACATAATAAGCGGGGCTAATGGACATCGACCGACCTTGAGTGGGTGGCAATCTGCTGACAAAGAGGGGGCCGTGCGCCACAAAAGCCCGCTTTTCCACTTTCCCTTGTCGCCTATAGCGTTCCACATCTTGCCGGATTGTTCATGAGTTAATCGTTTTGGCTACAGGCTCTAACGGTGTCTGCCGCCTATCCTTAGAAGAAATGAATGAGGAAACGCGATGGCGGAGACAGAATTGCGGCTTGTGCTAGGCGATCAGCTTAATGCGCAACACAGCTGGTTTCAGCGTGTCGATAAGCATGTCGTTTATGTGATGATGGAAGTACGTCAGGAAACAGATTATATCCTGCATCATGCGCAAAAGATCATTGCGCTATTCGCGGCCATGCGCGCATTCGCCGCGTCGCTGCGGGCGCAGGGGCATCGGGTACATTATTTTAAGATCGGCGATAAAGATAACCAACCGCGACTCACCGACAATCTGGACGCGCTCATTGCCCATTACCACGCCCGCCGCTTGTGCTGGCAATTGCCGGATGAATATCGGCTCGATCGGCAGCTTCATCACTATGCGTCACAGTTGAAGATAGAAACCGACGTTGTCGATACCGAGCATTTCTATACCGCGAGGATGGCGGTGGGGGAATTTTTTGCCAAGCGTAAGCAATGGCTGATGGAAAGTTTTTATCGTCAAATGCGCCAGCGATACGGGATTTTGCTTGATATCAGCGGTCAGCCGGAAGGTGGTAAATGGAACTATGATCATGACAACCGCAAGTCCTGGAAAGGCAAGCCTGCGGTGCCAGACGACAGGCGCCCAACCCATAACCACGCCCGGCTTTGGCGTGAAATTCAAGATGCGGGCGTCCCTAGTTTCGGTGAGGCGCACAATGGGCAATTAAGCTGGCCGATTAGCCGGCACGAAGCGCTGCAGCATTTGGAGTATTTCATTGCGGCGCTACTGCCGGAATTCGGCCAGTTTCAAGATGCGATGAGCAGTAACCAGTGGCATTTGTTCCATTCGCTGCTCTCCTTCGCCATGAACAGCAAAATGCTGGCGCCGCGGGAGGTGGTGGACAGGGTCGAGCAGGCTTATCGCGACGGCGATGTGCCGTTAGCCTCTGCCGAAGGTTTCATCCGGCAGATCCTGGGGTGGCGTGAGTATGTGCGCGGCGTTTACTGGTCACAGATGCCGGGCTATACCGAACACAATCTATTACAGCAGCGGCATAAATTGCCGCATTATTATTGGGATGGCGACACGCGGATGAATTGTATGGCCCATGCGCTGGGTCAGTCTTTGGATCGTGCGTATGCACATCATATCCAACGCCTCATGATCATTGGTAATTTCGCTTTATTAGCGGGGATCGCGGCAAACGAGGTCCATCAGTGGTATCTCGGCGTCTATATCGATGCCTTTGAATGGGTAGAAGCGCCCAATACCCTAGGTATGAGCCAGTACGCCGATGGCGGTCTTATGGCCAGTAAACCCTATGTATCCAGCGCCGCCTATATCGATCGCATGAGCGACTATTGCGGGGGATGCCACTATCGACGCAAGCAGCGCCACGGCCCGGGTGCGTGCCCTTTCAATTCCCTTTACTGGGACTTTTTCGCCCGTCAGCGCAGCCGGCTGGCAGACAATCATCGTTTGAGCAGAGTTTATTACCAGTTGGATAAGATGTCCGCCGATGAACGTGATGCTATCGCGGCCTATGCCGCGACACTGCGTCAGGGGTTGGAAAATATCTGACCTGTTTTCACCTCTGGCATGAATCTAATCACCGATCGTTGCCACAAGCGCGGGCCGCATGGCCTGCTCGATCCCGAGCCGCCTGTGCGAGAGGCGGGCGTCATCATCTCAGCGGGGCCATCAGGCGTTTTTGCTGGCCAATAACGTGGCGAAGCGCAGCTTTATTCGATCACCATTAGCGTCTGTTTTATGTAGCTGACCCACATCCTCATTATATTTGATAATGTCCCAGCCTTGATAATATTCCTTTAGTTCACCGGCTTTGAACGTGAACGGGAAAGGAAGCGGGCAAGGGTAATCGTGGCTATCCATCGCCGCAACGATCAGATTATATCCACCGGGCGCGGTGCACGCCTGCATATTGGCAATCAATGACGGGATCCTATCCCGGTCCAGGAACATCATTACCACGGTAGAAAGAATAAAATCATATGATTTATCAATCACCACGCTGTTTAAATCTTGCACGTCAGCGGTCATTACCGAGGATAGCTTCTCCTCCTCTATCAGGGCGTTTAACCGCTGTATGCTCTCCTGGTTTTTGTCCCATGCGGTGACGTTGAAGCCTTTCAGACCGAGGTAAAGCGCGTTACGCCCCGATCCGCAGCCCAGATCCAGCGCCTGGCCCGGTGCGATGACGCTTGCGGCTGCAACGACATCGGAATGCGTTGCGGTCAGCTGATATTTTTTGTGGAAATACTCTTCGGCTGAGCAGTAGAAGGTCAGTTGGCATTCCATGTCCTCGGAGAAAGACACTATACGATGCCACTGCTGGGGTTCAACAAAGGGGGTCTGGCTGCGTGGCGTGAAAACCAGGGTTTCGGTAACCTCATCCGCTTCCGTCATCATGGCGAAGGTCAACGAGCCGCGCAAAATAGTCAATTTGGCCCAGGTACCCGGCTGGGTGTTGTGACGGAGGGTGAAACTTTCCGGTAGGTCTTTACTGTTCCATATAGGCATAACTTTATAAGGTAATAAATTTTTCATCGGCTTGATTCTGCCGCCGCGCAAGCCGCGGCAGTTCTCCTGTTTATGGATGTATGTCGCGCAGCAGGGCAATAGCCTGCGCGGTATAGTCTTCGCTGATGACAAACGCGCGTAGTCGCTGTTGCGCGTCGTGTCCCCGGGCCAACATTCCGCAGGCATTCAGCTTGATGTCCCACTCAAGGCCGGGAAGAAGGGGCGTGCCCGCCAAGAACAGCGGGCATTCAGGGGTTTTCACTTTTACCAGCAGCGCGGGAAGACGGAGTCTTTCCTCCTTGCCTAGCAGGTTTTTAGCCAGCGTCATCGCGCTTAATTGGATAGGCTGCAAAAACGGCAGCATCCTGCCCTCAATTTCGGCGCTATCGCCCAAGGCGAATATATTCGCGTCCGAGGTTTGCAACTGGCTGTTAACGCAAATCCCGAGCCGAGTTTCTAGGCCAGCCTCGGCGGCTAAAACAACGTTCGGTCAGAGCCCCACCGCGGCGACCACCGCATCAGCCTGCACCTCTAAACCATTTTCCAGCCTGACGCTGAGCCCCTCAGCCGTTTTATTCACCGCCGCCAGGGCGTTGTTCAACGAAAGCTGAATGCCCATCTTACGACATTTTTGCTGCAGGCGGCTGCTCAGTTCGGCCGGCATTAACGATGCCAACAGGCTATCGGCGCGTTCAACCAGCCACACCCTTTTGCCGGCGCGATGAAGATCCATGGCTAATTCGGTGCCGATAAGCCCGCCGCCCAGCACGACAATTCTGCTCGCCTGTTGTAAAACGGCGTGATGTTGCCGGTATTCCTCTTGGCTATTGAAGGTGGCGATAAATTCGCTACCCGCTATTGCCGGTACTCTGGCTTGCGCACCGGTCGCCAGGACCAGCTTGTGATAAGGTAAACGCTGGGTACCGCAAAGGATCTCTTGCGACGACCTGTCGATGCCGGTCACCAGGGTATAAGGGCGTAGGTCAAGATGATATTCTTGTGCAAACTGCAAAGCGGACTGGCGCGTCAAATCCTCGGCGCGTTGCTTCAGGCTGAAAACATGGCTCAGGTCCGGCTTGTGATACTCATCGCCGCTGTCGGCGGTAATGAGCGTCAACGCCACCCGCTTGTCGATGCGACGGATATTTTTTACCAGCTGACGGGACGCAAATCCGGAACCGACAATCACTATTTGTTGCGCCATTTTGCCTCCTATCACAGGGGATCAAAAACGTCTTTACCCAAGGCGCAACCTGGGCACAAGAAAGTATCCGGCACGTCCGACCAAGCCGTGCCCGGCGCGATATCTTGTATGGGTTCACCTATTGCCGGTTCGTAAACCCATTGGCACACGGTACAGAGCATACTGACACCGGCGTCGGCAGCCGGCGTGGCGGCGCGCGCGTCTAGCTCCGAGTTGACGCCTGCAGGCGCCTCGTCCAGCGGATGTAGCGCCCAATCGCGGGCTATCTTGCGCCCGTGTTCGCGGCACGCTTCCAGCGCGGCATTATCCGGACGCCATTGGGTTTTCAATGAAAGGGCGACGTCAAATCCGGCATCCATTAGGCGGGTCTGGATACGATCCACCGCGCCGCCGGTCCAGCCAAAACTGCCAAAGGCCGATGCCTTTTTGTTGCGAAAACGCAGTCCGGCCAATTCTTCAAGCATACCGGCAACTTTTGGCATCATGACGTTATTCATGGTCGACGATCCCACGAGTACGCCTTTAGAGCGGAAAATCTGCGTCAAAATCTCGTTTTTGTCATGACGGGAAACATTGTAGATTTTCACCGCTACGGACGGATCGGCACTGTGAATACCCTGAGCGATAGCATCGGCCATCAGTCGCGTGTTAGACGACATGGTATCGTAAAACAGGGTGATACGATCTTCCTGATAATCCGCCGCCCAGGTAAGGTATTGCGCGACAATTTGCGTCGGATTGTCGCGCCACACCACGCCATGGGAGGTGGCTATCATCTGCAAAGGTAAATCAAAGGCGAGAATTTCATTGATTTTCGCCGTTACCAGGCGGCTGAAAGGCGTCAATATATTGGCGTAATACCGGGCGCACTGTTCGTAGAGTTCTGCTTGATCAACCTCATCATTGAATAAGTGCTCATCGCAATAATGCTGTCCAAAAGCATCATTGCTGAATAAAACCGCGTCGCCGGTCATGTAGGTCATCATACTGTCCGGCCAATGGAGCATGGGTGTTTCAATGAAGATGAGTTGCCTCCCATTACCAATATCCAACCTATCACCGGTCTTTACCGTGTGGAAGCGCCATTCGGGATGATGGTGGTGGCCGGTTATAGAATCAATGGCCTGGCTGGTACAATAGATCGGCGTGTTGGGAATGCGGGCCATGAGCTCGGTCAACGCGCCCGCGTGATCTTCTTCCGCATGGTTGATGATAATGTAGTCGAGCGTCTCCAGGTCGATTTCCAGCGCCAAATTAGCCACAAAATCGCGGCTAAACTTGTGATCGACGGTATCGATCAAGACGTTTTTCCCTTCTCGGATTAAATAGCTGTTATAGCTGCTGCCCCGATGGGTCTTGTATTCTGTGCCATGAAAGTCGCGAATTTCCCAGTCTTTCTGCCCAACCCAATGAACAGTGTTAGTTACCTGAATAGACATCAATACATCCTAACGAGTGTGAAAAAGTCTATAGACAAGGGCAAATACCGGGCCAGTTTTTATCTATCTGATTTCTAATGAATTAATAATTATTTGAGTCATTATGACAATAGAGTAGAATGGTCAAATTGACCTAAACCTTGTCGGAATGACCTTGTATGAGTCTCTCATTACAATCGTTGGCCAAAATCGCCATTGAGTTACAGCACGGCCTTTCCAGTAGAGATCGTTTTCAGCGGCTGATAAGCAGCGTCCGAGAGTTGCTAAGTTGTGATGCGTCGGCATTGCTGCGTTATCAGCATCAGCAATTCCGACCGCTGGCGATTGATGGCTTATCACCTGACGTTCTCGGCCGGCGTTTTGCGCTCTCCTCCCACCCGCGGCTGGAAGCAATCGCCCGCGCGGGCAACGTTGTGCGTTTCCCCGCCGACAGTCATTTACCCGATCCTTACGACGGCTTGATTCCCGGGCAGAACGAATTAAAAATCCACGCCTGTATAGGGTTGCCGCTGTTTGCCGATGAGGAACTGATAGGGGCTTTGACATTTGATAGCCTGAATCCCGCGCAGTTCGATGCGTTTAGCGACGAGGAACTGTGGTTGATAGGCGCGTTGGCGTCTTCGGCGCTTTATAATGCCTTGCTGGTGGATGCGCTAGAAAAGCAGGCACTACCTACCGCCGCCGAGGCAAACTCCAGGAAGCAAATTACATGGCGGGCGGAGGATGAGATGGTGGGGTCTTCCGCGTCAATGCAGCAGCTCAGGCACGAAATAACTGTCGTCGCGGGCTCGGAGCTGAATGTACTTATCACCGGCGAGACGGGGGTGGGGAAAGAGCTGGTCGCCAACGCGATACATCAGCTATCGCCGCGAGCAGCTAAGCCATTGGTTTATCTAAACTGTGCGGCGTTGCCGGAAAGTGTGGCGGAAAGTGAGTTGTTCGGTCATGTGAAAGGCGCCTTCACCGGCGCAATTCACAACCGGACGGGCAAATTTGAGATGGCCGACAACGGTACGCTATTTCTAGATGAAATCGGCGAATTATCGCTGGTGCTACAGGCCAAGCTTTTGCGGGTTATTCAATATGGCGACGTGCAGCGAGTAGGAGAAGACAGCACCAAACGCGTCAATGTGCGCATTCTAGCCGCGACGAATCGCGATTTAAAACAAGCCGTCGTCGATGGACATTTTCGCGTTGACCTGTTCCACCGCCTGAGCGTATTCCCGCTGACGGTCCCACCGCTGCGGGAACGAAAAGACGACATCGTTTTGCTGGCGGGGTTTTTCGTTGAGCATAGCAAAAACAAGCTTGGACTCCGACAACTGAGGCTGCCTGCCGACACACTGGCTATGTTGGTGGATTATGGCTGGCCTGGCAATGTACGCGAATTAAAACACGCTATTGAACGTGCGGCCGTTTTGGCGCGCGCATCGCATAATCAAGGCGACGTGACGTTATATAGCAGCCTATTCAATCTTGTCCCCACCGATAACCGTCAAAGGCCTGTTGCCACTCGTGATGAACCCACGGCGTTGACGACGCTCAATTTTCAACTGGCGACCCAGGGATTTCAACGGCAATATATCGCCAAAGCTCTTCAAGAAAATCAAATGAACTGGTCTGCAACGGCGCGCGTCTTGGGACTTGACGGCGCGAATCTTCATCGCCTGGCGAAACGTCTGGGTATGAAGCAGTAATTCAGACTGGCTATGAGAGAAAACCCTCTTTATTTCCCGTTAGCGAAGAAGAGAGGGGATAGTGAATGAAGATGTTTTTCTCCTCGCCGAATAGCGTTTTGGGTGAAAAAGGCAAACAAGCCGAGCACTGTGAAATGCACGATGGATTCGCTTGTAACCGATTAAGCTTACATTTTCATTTTAGGTGTTTTTTTTTGGCCAAAAAAAGTTTATTTGCGCGAAGAATGACAGGAATCTGTAACGATAATATCTAATAAAAACAAAGAGATAAATTAACCATAATGGATGACTTTCTCCATTGGTTTGGGTTATGATGTCGCCCAATTAAGCCAGGGAGGCTCAATGAACTCTTCTTTGTCACACCACGATGCCTTATTCAAACAATTTCTCGCCGATAAAGAGGTCGCGCGCGATTTCTTCAACATACACCTACCGCCCGAAATGAAAAATCGTTGCGACTTTGCTACGCTCAACGTGGTTTCAGGCAGTTTCATCGATGATGCTTTACGCAGTCTTTATTCAGACATGGTCTATTCTGTTCGCACCAGCGAAGGAGAGGGCTATATTTACTGTTTGATTGAACATCAGTCCAGACCTGAGAAACATATGCCTTTACGCCTCTATCGCTATAGTCTGGCGGTAATGCAAAGGCATCTCGAGCAAGGTCATCAAGCTTTACCGGTGGTGATCCCTATGCTGTTCTATCATGGACGCACCTCGCCCTACCCATGGAGTACCCGGTGGCTGGATTGCTTTGCCGACCCTGAGCTGGCAGAATCGGTGTACACGCAGCCCTTTCCGTTGATTGATGTGACGGCCATGTCGGATGACGAGATACTGACGCATAAACGCGTTGCGCTTTTGGAGCTGGTGCAAAAACATATTCGTACCCGTGATATGTTGGCGTTAGCGGGTAAATTGGCCGGGCTGATGAATACCTGGAGCCTGTCTCGCGAACAGTTTCGGGGGTTGATGTTTTACATCGCCGAATGGGGAAATGTAAATGATGTTGAGCGATTCCTGAAGGAAATCGCGTTACAAATAAGCGACTACAAGGAGGAAGTCATGACGATAGCGGATCAGTTGCGTCAGCAGGGCGTTGAAAAAGGCATTCAGCAAGGCATTCAGCAAGGACGTTGTGAAGCAAAAATTGAACTTGTCCATCGTTTGCTTGCAAACGGAGCTGATTTTGCCCTGATAAAAAGCGCTACCGACCTGTCGGATGAGGAATTAACCCGCTTAAAAGATCTTCAATAAAAGAGATACGCGTCAGTGCGCGAGGGTAACCCCTTAGGGGACTATCGACAGGGCAGCGGGGACTTACCTGCTGCCTTTTTTTTCGTTCTTAATCGCGATAAAACCAGGTTTGTCAGGCTGCCCTTTCTTACGGAATAAAGCAGCAACACAGAACGATGTGTGAGGGGAATGAGCGAAAATTTAAAACCCAAAATCATTGGCCCTTTATACTATACGGGCACCGTCCCCCTTTAATTAAACAGAGAATGGTATTAATGGTTAATATTAGCGGCCTACCACACTTGACGACATCGATTGACAAATCATTGGAAACTGCAACCGTTTCGCCTCCTTCAGTTTCCTCGACGGAACTCAGCCAATGCTCACAAAGTGACGCGCCGTCGTGCGAGGATGATTTTGAGTCAGCGCTATCAACTCTCTTTTCACAGGCGGAGGATTTTGTTGATAAAATAAACGTGCTAAAAACCTACTTCACGGATGTTGAGGCCGCGATTGCGCTCATGCATGAATATAATACCGGCGTGAGCAATCCGGCAGAGAAAAGGTATGTGCGAAAGGTGAAAGAGGGTGTTAATCGTGCTGACTATCAATATAAGTGTGCTGAAATGAAGGGCATAATAAAAGTAGTGAAAGAGATGAGCAGCTACTGCCCAGCGCTGAAAACCAAACTTGGTCATCTTTTTTTTATCGAATCCAGCTTCTCATCAAAAAATGAGGCGCTTATTTCCGAGGAGTATTGTCTTGCCGCTGCTGCAGACATTGCAACGCTGCTGCCAGTCGTGCCCACGCTCTTATCGCTGGCGGAAAAACTGGGAAAAGGTCTTGGTCACCTAGAAGCAAAATTCTTGGGCTTGAAAGCTGAAACTGAAAAGACGTTTTTGACGACGTTCTGCTACGCTCCCGATCACCCGGAGACCCACTATGTGCAATTGGCTGAAGGGAAATCGCAGAATGACTGGGTGAACTATGTCAAAAATCTGTCCAACATTGACGCCTATGGAAGAATTCCAGCACGGCTGGCGAAATTTAGCGATCTGTTAGATTTAGATAACAAGTTCATTATCAAAGAAAAAAATCCTCTTTATAGCGACTTGCGCAGTATGAAGTTAGGGAAACCTTTACCTGATTTTACCTATCTAAAAGAGGGGTGGTCTGATTTAG
The DNA here is from genome assembly GCF_000517425.1 of Sodalis praecaptivus. Classification (NCBI taxonomy): domain Bacteria; kingdom Pseudomonadati; phylum Pseudomonadota; class Gammaproteobacteria; order Enterobacterales; family Bruguierivoracaceae; genus Sodalis; species Sodalis praecaptivus. Next base: position 402,362 of record NZ_CP006570.1, on the reverse strand, counting down.
GCTAAGGTCTGTTTGTTCTTCACCGAGGCACTCTTTTGCATAGGCATAAATGGACACGACGTCAGGGGTGCAGGGGCCTATAAGCACCATGTGGGCGTATGAGTAAAATACGAGGTACGAGTAAGGCATGGCGGCGCAAGTAAAGCGTGCGGCGCACAAGTTAAGCACGGCCGTAAGAATAAAGCGCGGGCGTAAAAGTATAGCGGGGTAATCATCGGCATTAGCTTTAGCTTGTATAGTTACAACATGCTATAAGCGGATTGTCACATTACTGTCTTTCGCTATAGCCAAGTCTGCACCATAAGCCAATTGGCCTAGTGGCCTAGTGGCCTACGGGAAGGTAAACCAATTTGCTATACGAAACGGCATGCTATTATTTGTTTCTGCAACCCTAGCCGAGAGGCGCTTTCGCATTATTCCATCGCCGCGGTCATATCACTTCCTTGGCTTTCGGCCAGAGCCTGATAGTCCTGTCGCGCTTTACTAAAAAACGCAGCCGGGACCGCCGACCATAGACGTTTAGCCTTTCCCTCTGGCGGTTGAACACGGGTAGGTGCTACTCGCTCCATGAAACAGTGGCCGGTATGAAGGGAAAATAAATAGTCCGGTCATCTTGTGGGGTGGTAATTACTAATTCTCAAAACAATTCTATTGTATATAACGCATGATGAAACACTCACGGCAGTCAATATAACGTTTGCCCGAAGATCAAGATAAAGCGTGAATGATAAAAATAAAGTAAAAGAGGGATGGACAAGGCATGTTTCTCATGAATAATCATCAAGCATACTATTCCAGCAACGGTTGTCACCGTGTTGAAATAAGACCCTTTTCATTTGTCAATAACCAAACTCTTTTGTGTATAAATTTTAATTTTCCAAATTAACTCAGTGAGGTATATCAATGACGGAGATATCTATTTCGCAGCCCCCCTCTCTGCGGGTCGCTAACAATATTGGGAAAGAAATTAATATTGATGAAACGCAACCATCACTGACAGAGTCCCTGAAAAACTCGGCCAGAAGAAATGATGATTTTAGTATCGACTATCTTTTTACTTTGGCCTGTGAAAACACCGACGCAGGGCAGGAAGCGGCTTCATTTCTGTTCGATTTGTACACCGGGAAAGAGGCGTGCCACCCCGACTTGCCAGAACAGTTAGGCAGGGATAGCTTGAAATTTTTTGATATCGTCAACGACAGGAATAAAGAGAAATTACCCAGCGAAGCCTGGAAGGTGCCGGATAAGGTGTTGATTATGGCTGGATATACTTGTCTGCGAGATACCCAGCAGTACCAAGATATTTTAGCTAGCATGGATAATAATGCCCTAATCAATTGTTGCACTTATGGCAATGAACATCGTTCTTTTTTTGATAGCAACCGTTTGATAAGCGCGGCTGAAATACAATCCGCGACAAGTAAACTGAACGGCAATAATGCAGGATTAACGTTTAGTGATACCACAGCCATTAGCGCAGAAGATATTACAACCAAAAACATACCACAAAACTTACTCTCAACCTTGCTCAACATTGACGAGAACGGCAATCAAACGCCTTCGGTAGGTCATTTTATCCCTCTTTTGATCCGTGATCATTGGGTCTTGTTTGGTTTAAGTACGTCCAACACGGGTCAAACGACGGCGGTGATGTTTGATAGCCAGGATAGCCTAAAACCAGAAGAGGTCGATTTTTTGCGAACGCTGGCGGATTTTGCCGGGGCTGAACATTTTTTGCCGGTGAGCGCTCCGCTGCAACATCATGCGCCTAATGCCTGTGCCGTGTTCGTTTGCCATGCGATGTCGAGTATAGCAAAGGATCCGACTGCGCCAGCAGACGAGACGCTACAGGCTTTCGTTGAATCTTTTTTAGCACTAACTGACGAGGAACAGGCGAGGTTCAATAAACACGGCCGCGCGGAGCTTTATGGCAATGTGTTGGATACGCTTTCGCTGGATAGGGGTGTTCGATTGGAACCCTGATATCATCCCAGCCCCGTCTAGCTGAGAGAGATATGCCACCTCTGTCGGGCTGTGTGGTTCACATTGGTGGGATTTTTCGCGTCAAGAGCGCCGCTAGGAAGGGCTTCGTCGGCTCAGCCCACGGGCAAATGCGACCGTTAATCGCTCGCTGTCACAGACGTTATGCACGTAGACGTTGCATGACCACCATGCCGGTTAACATCAAAGTCTAGCGTCTTTACGTTACCAATGCCGTTAGGTGAGCATAACGGTCAGTAGGCTGGTGATGATGATAATGCTGATAAAGACCGATAGCGAGCCAGCAAAGCTTGAAACGGAACCGAGCGTGCTAAGACGCGAAGTAAATACGGGAGAAAGAGAGGATATCGGCGCGAAGACCGCAACCGCTACCACTTGGCGAATTTCCAGCGGCAACGGGGTGGCAAAGTAAAACAATGCCGCGAACATTGCCGCGACCCCGTAGCGAACTATTAGCACTTTATAGGCATGTTTCAGCTGGGTGCGATCGATATTGATTTCCAGCATACAGCCGATAATAAGCATGGCGATGAAGGGATTGGCGTTGCCAATGATGCCGGTCAGGATCGTGACCTGGCTGGGCAAGTGAAACCCCAGTAGGGCGGCTATCAACAGCGCCAGGTAAACATCGAACGCTACCGAGGAAAATAGCCGCCGCAGGGTGTTGCTAAGACCGGTATTGTGGCCAGTGGCATTGGCTGCCGCCACATAACTGCCGCCGGTGCAAATAACGGAATTGCCGGCGTCAAAGAGGCAGGTGGCCACGATACCCGCCGGTCCCAGAAAGCTTTGTACATACGGTAGCGTAAAGCAGCCGATATTATAGCCCGGGGTATTGATCATATAGAAAGCCTTCACCCCGTTCTCTTTGCGCCGCCCCATCCAGTAACCCGCAAACAGCAGCAATAAATTGCATCCCAAACCCATGACCACCAAAATCAAAAGCGAGAAATCCACCTGGAAGCTGGCGAAACCGGTAATCACCGCCGCCGGCAGGGTAAGATTCATCATGATTTTTGACAGGGCCACGCTGTCTGACAGTTGTAACACCCCTTTGCGCTTTAACCCGTACCCAATCATGATGATTAACAAAAACGAGAAAGCTTTAATGAGGACGTCCAACATAAACGGTGATCCAATCGATAATATACGCGGGCGCGGGCATGCGCTGGGAAAGGGCTACTATAACACTTTCTTACTTAAGAGATCATTTCCTCCCCGGTGCTCTGAGGTCGAAATTTTGCCCGCTCAGCGAGATGAAGGCGCAGCGGCGCCTCAGGGCATTAGTCGGTATGAATGTCCGTTGCCGGAAATCCTCGACACTATTCCACGGCTAAAGCAGGTGCGCCGTGCAGCCAATAATAAGCGTATGCGACTTGCCGGGCTGGAAAAATTCACCCTGCCGGCGCAATTTCCCCCCTGGCTTGCCGCCGACGCCTTCAACTTGAGGCTGAACGATAGCGGCGAAGGGCGCGCGCCCACATCCATCGGGCCGCGATAAAAAATACTAAAGCCACGCTCAGCGCGCCGAGCGCCAGCGGCCCATGACATTGCCCCATCAGCGCCATTACCGGATAGCTGGTCATCACCGCAATAGGAAAGACAAACCGAAAAACAAACCGCCATGGAAGCTCAAACAGTTGAATAGGCCAGCGGGCAAAACCGAACAGGGCAGTGAGCACATTGGTAAGGTTTTGCACGGAAATCAAGGCAAAAGAGGCGGAAAATGCCAGTACAAACAGGGCATAGGCGGTGGTCAGGCCGCCTAGGGCTAACACGATGGCCAGGATAATGCCCCCCCATGAAGGCGATACCGGAAGATGTCCCCAGCCATAGGCCGCCACGCCCACTCCCAGCAAAAAATCGAAAATTTTCCATATACGGATATCCGCCAAGGAGCAGAGGAAAAGGGGATCGACCGGTCGCAGCAGAATATAGTCAAAGGCGCCGGTGCGGATCCCGGCCACCGCCGCGGTCAAGCTGGGGGCGATAACACCTTCGACAAGCGCGTAAAGCATCATATACCAGCCCATAAGCGTCAACATGGGCTCAAACGACCAACCTGCCACGGTGCGCCGCTCGGCGAACAGCAGCCACAGGGGCACCAGCTGCAGCAACGCTAACGCGAGGGATAACAGTCCTTGAATGATAAATTCCCAGCGGTACTGCATCGCTCGCTTCAAACTCAGCACTAGCGACAGACGCAGGATGTTAACGGTGTGTCGCATTAGCCGAACGCCGTATACCGGCGGATGCCCAACCGCCAGACGCCCATCGCGGCGATATAGAGCGCCGCGACCATGATCGCCTGCACCGTCAACCAAAAGGCGGCGGCTAGGGGGGAATGTTTCCCGGTAAATATCTCAACCGGCAAGGAAATCACGAATCGGAACGGCAGCCAGCGGGCGACACGACCAGCCCAATCCGGCAAGAACGTCAGCGGAAACATGAAGCCGGATAATACGCTACTGGCGGCGGCATAGACTTTGTGGACAACCAGCGAACGCTCCATCCAAAAGGTCAGGCAGCCTATCAACAAATGAATGGCCTGATTGAGCAATAGACCGCCGGTGAAGGCGCACAGCAGCATAAGCGATTGCTGCCAACTAAACGGATTGCGCGTCGTCGGAAGGGTAAACGCCAGCACTAACAGCGGTAACGCGACGATAAGGCTTAGGCCCAATTCGGCCAGCGTGATCGCGCCGTAATTGATGAAGGGGTGCACGGGCCGCATCAGCCAAAAAGAGAGATCGCCAAGGCGGATGTTTTCATTCATTTCCCACACGCTGTTGCAGCTGGTCAAGATGGTGGTGACCAGCACGGCGAGATAATAAAGATTGAAATCTTCGCGCGTGTAGCCATGAAACGTGCCGCCTTGGGCGACCGCTTGCCAAAAAAATAACATGATCAAGGGCAAGGTAAGGGTGAGCAGCCAGAGTAGAAACTCTGCCCGAAAGGCGAAGGTTTGTAACAGCCGGATTTTGATCAGGGCGAATATCATTCGGTTTTGCCCTCCGTGGCCGGCAAGGGGGGGCGTGGCGGCACCGAGGCGCCGAACATTCGGCGCAGGATTTCCTCCAGCGGGGGATCTTCAATTGTCAGATCATGCGCCAACTGCTTCTCCACCAGGAAATGAATACACTCCGGCAGCCGATCGCGATGGATCCTGAGGCTGACCCGCTCCCCCCGCTGGCCGAGCGGCGCGGGTGACGGGCGCATAAAATCAGGGGGCGTCAGCGGCCCCTGACTGACAAACGAGACAATTTTTTCATGACCTTGCCTGGCGGCAAACGTGCGTAAATCGCCGTCATAAGCGATGGTCCCGTTGTCCACAATCACGATGCGTGGGCAAATGGCGCGTATGTCTTCCACATAATGTGACGTCAGCAAAATCATTGCATTATGACGACGATTGTATTCCAAAATGAACTGGCGCAGCGCGGCTTGCATGGCAACATCCAAACCCAGGGTCGGCTCGTCAAGCAATAGCACGCGGGGAAGATGTATCAGCGATGCCGCGACCTCGCAGCGCATCCGTTCTCCCAACGAGAGTTGCCGGGTTGGTTTGTTCAGTACCGGATGCAGCTGCAACAGATCGCTCAATTCACCCAAGGTACGCCGGTAAGTTGCCTCGGGGATCTTAAACAGCACCCGCAGCATGTCTAACGTATCGGCGGGGGGCAGATCCCAGATAAGCTGCCCCTTATTCCCCATGACCAACCCCATGCTGTGTAAAAACGCGGTTTCACGGCGGTAAGGCATGTAACCTTCGACCGTTAACCGGCCACCGCTGGGATGCAATAATCCGCTCAGCAGCTTAACAAGGGTCGTTTTACCCGCCCCGTTGGGACCGAGTATGCCCACGCGTTCGCCGTTGGCGATGTGGAGATTGACGTGGTTTAGGGCCGTCACCGTTTGATACTTTCGCCGCCACAGCGCGCTCAGCGCGGCGCCAAAGCTGCTGCCGCGTTGATGGACATGATAAATTTTGCACAGATTATCCGCTTCAATCATGGCCGGCCCGCCGTTATCGGGGGGTAATCACGGCTAAGGATTGCTCCAGGACGTTCGCCGCAGTCGGCATACGCTGGCGCCATGCTAGAGTTTAGGGACCCGCGGATAACGCCATTCCCCCCCTGTTGGCCGTTGCACTCTGTACAGAAAGCCGAGGGGGGAGTGTGGGGACCACACAAGCACCGTGGGGGGCACCGGTGCCAAACCGCGGATGCGTCAAAGCACATAATCAAACGCCTCGCTTTGCAGATGCGCCATATTATTACAACGGCGGCAAATGGGGGTGGCGTTACGGTTGCCGCACGCCAGCGCTTCTCGCGCTTCACGAAAAGCGGGCGCGTCCCAAATAGCCATTATCGGCGTGGTGAACACATTGCCAAACACCACTTCTTCACGGTTATCTTCATAGCACAGCACCACATTGCCCGTAATGGTGATGATCAGCATGTCCGACGGCGCATAACAGGGATGATGAGTGCCGATCTCGGGACCGGCGGCGACATTGCCTGCCCGGTTGGTGAGTTGCAGCTGATCGGGGATTAACCAAGTTAAAGCCGGTTTGGCCTCGCCCGGCTGGCCGTCGTGTTGGGTGATGATAAAATGCTTGATGCCGTTGTCATACAGTAGACGGTATTTCTCGTCGGTCAGATAATCACCGTTGCTATACAGGATCTGACGTACCGCCGGCAGCCGCTCGGTCACGCGGGCGACGAATTGCGGCAGGCGGGGGTGCAGCAGCGGTTCATTGTAGAAATGGTATGACAGCCGTCCGTTGAAATGGCATTCCTCCAGGCGGTCGAGAATGCTGTCGAACTGTGCCGGCTTCATGACTTTTGGCGCATCACGCGGCGCAACAACATTGGGACAGTAGGTGCAGCGTCGATTGCAGCGGGAGTTGATTTCTATTTCCACCATTGTGAACATTTGCCTGTTCCTTATTTTGACGGTTTCACGATCGGTCGATGGGTAAACTCCTGATAAAGGGATTGCAACCGCGGCAGCACCACTTCCGGGGAAAATAACGCCGCCGGCGAAGATTTTCCGCTTCGCTTTTCCTCGGCGGAAGAGGGCGTCAGGGCGCGGCAAACGCGATCCACCAATTGGTCGATATCACCCGGCGGTGCGAGCAACTGGGGGGAAATTTTTCCAAGAATCTCCTTGATGCCGCCGACGGCATAGGCGGCGACTGGGGTACCGACAGCGGCGGCCTCGATCGACACGCCGCCGAATTCTTCATGCTCGGAGGGCATGACGATGACCCGGCAGGCGGCGATGGCGGTCGCTACCTGGTCATTGGGAATAAATCCGGTGATTACAAACTGCGCTTGCAGCCCATAGTGGGCGACCTCGGCCTCGAGCCGGTGCCGCTGAGGGCCGTCGCCCACCACCAGAAATTGCAGTCCCAGATGGCGCAAACGATCGGCCATAATGACAAAATGCGACCAGCCTTTTTCATGGGCGATCCGCCCGATGAATCCCAAAGTGCGGTGTGTTAATCCGTAGCGCGTACGAAATACCCGCACCGCCGCCGCCCCCGGGTGCTGGAAATGGCGTGTATCGACGACGTCAGGCAGGATTTCTACCCGCCGCGCATAAGGACGGATTTTGGCCGCGGTTTGTTCCGTGAGCGTGATAGCTGTATCGGCGGCATGAACGGCTTTCGTCTCCAGATAACGGGCAAACCGGTGCATGAGACGGTCCAGGCGCGACATCGGCCGGTAAATGGCCAGACGCGAGCAGTGGAGCGTCAATATCATGGGACATGAGAGCAGTTTGGGCACCAGGCATGCCACGAGTAACGCCGGAATTTGTCCATCCAGATGAATATGGACCAAATCAAAGGGCGTTTGCCGCGCCTTACGGCGTACGCGTAATAAAATCGCTAACGCCCAGGATTGCGTTAGCCCTTTCAGCCCCGTCAATTCCGAGCGCCATTCAGGCAACGAAAAGTAGGTGCGCTCAACGCTCAAATTGGCGTGTAATTTGCGGTTTTTCGGTAAGCCGGGAAAGCCTATAGTCATGACATGCTGCCGGATCCCCTGCTGGGCCAGCCACATGGCCTGCCGCCAGATTTGTATCTGCATCCCTCCAAGGGCGTCGTAGTGGGCGGGCCAGGTCTTGACATCGGGATGGTGAAAAAAAGGCGTTAACCGTAATAAATGCATATTACCGTCCTATTAAGCTATTAAGCTATTAAGCTATTAAGCTATTAAGCTATTAAGCTATTAAGCTATTAAGCTATTAAGCTATTAAGCTATTAAGCTATTGAGCTATTGAGCTATTGAGCTATTGAGCTATTGAGCTATTGAGCTATTGAGCTATTGAGCTATCGAGCTATTAAGTCGCTAGCCGCGGGTGCCACAATCCGTCCATTCCTTTTACGGGACAGGCGCCCGGTGAAAGGCATTAACACAGCCTGGCCGCCGGCGACGGCCGTTGCTGTTGCGTAACGCATCCTGCGTCATAGCGCTAGCGTGGCGACAACGTCTCGCCGGCGCCGTGCCCTCATCAGCAAGGATGAAGAAGATGCTTTCGCAGCAGGGCCTCAATAAGATCCACTGACACCGGCGTTAAAGGGATACCCTCATTATTCAGCAGAGGAACGCCCATATCCTGCAGTAATATCATCGGGACTTCGTTCGCCGCTGTTCGCAGATAACCGCGTTTGTTATCAGACAGCAGCATCTGCATCACGGCTTCCGCGGTAGTGCCGGCGGGCGCCCGCAGGTCGACGCCGTTGAGCCGCAACAAACGATAATGCCAGTCATAGGCTTTGGGGCTCAGTACGCCAAGCGCGGACGCAATCTCCGCCGCCACAATCATACCCAGCGCCACCGATTCGCCATGCGTTAGCCGCCCGGCGCAGGCGAGTTCGATGGCGTGCCCCACGGTATGTCCGTATTCAAACGCCAGCGCCTGGCGCTTTTCCCGTCTGTCATGGATCATGATTTTTTGTTTTGCTCTAACGCCGGACCGCACAATGCGAATCAACGCGTCCTCGTGATACTGCGCATCGGGATTGAGCGCCTGCGCTAGCGGTGATGCCTCTTGCGCCTCAATGATCAGAACGTTTTTGATAATCTCGCATAAACCCGACCGGATATGCCTGGCGGGCAGGGTCATCAGAAATGCGGTGTCGGCAAATACCGCTTCGGGCATGTAGTAGCATCCCAGCAAATTCTTGCCCTGCGGCATATTGACCGCCTGTTTATGAGAAACCACGGAGTCGCTCATCGCCAGCAGCGTGGTGGGAATATGCACCAGCCGGATGCCGCGAAATAATAACGCGGCCAGCAACCCTGCAAGATTGCCCACCACGCCGCCCCCCATTGCGACAATGACGCTGTTGCGATCGACGCCAACGCTGAGTAATTGATTAGCCAGCGTTTCGAGCGTCGTCAGGGTTTTGTTTTCTTCCCCCTCCGGGATGGACCAAACCCGGATAGGGCAGTCCGTGTGCAGCTGCCGAACGAAGGATTTGACGTGCAGCGCATTGACGGTATGGTCGGTAATGACGTGCAGTGAGGACGCCACCATGCCGGCGAGATGATCCGCGATAGCGCCCGCGCAATGGCTGCCCAGCCAAAAAGGATAGGCCATCTCCTCAAAACGCAATTCGTTTTTCGCCATGGAATGGCTCTGCTCGTGCGGATACCCCAAGGACAACGCCTGTCCAGCCGCGCGCCGGGGGCGGGTTTCCTGGCATGTGGCGGGACGCCGATCGTTGCTGCTCTTCATCTTTTTCCCCTATGGATGATATGAAAAAAAGGCTTTTCCAGCCGATGCCCGCGCGTGATAGGCGCGATGCACAATGTCCGTCAATTCATCAACGCTTATCGTTAACGGCTGATAACGGGTCCATCCCAAACTGCAATCGAGCAGCGCCTCAAGCCGTACCATGAATTCGATGGCGTCGCGGGCGGGGATCGTTAACCGTCCGCTGGCGTTTATCATTTCCACCGCTTCGCCGGTGGTATCGCAGGCAATTTTGTAAATTAATTTGCGGATATAATCGGCCGTCATTGGCGTGCTGGCTCCCATAACCGTTCGGCGTGGCAAACAGACTCGTCGGCGCCCCTTTGGCGTCTCGCCAATTGTTGGGAGTAGTGAATAATCGTCTCAACGGTTGCCGGTTCGAGTTGGCTGGTGTAGCAGGTCATGGCGCAATATTTTTCCCTTACGGCGGCATCAATATCGACCGTTGCAACGATGTCCATCCCGCGGGCGCGCAGCGCCGTTTCCAGCGCCGCAGGCGAAAATTCGCCGGCGTAAGGCAGATCTTCATAAAAAACGCGTCGCCACGTCCCCGGTATCCGACTTAGGCTGCGATGGACGATGTGATGATCGACGTGGCCGCCAACGGCCGCCGGCGCGATAACGATATCGGGTAGGGTGGTTGCTAACCTGAGCCGCAGCGTCTGGGTAACATTTTCGGCACGCGTGTCATCGTCGCGCAGCTCCTGGCGCTCGCTTACCGCGTCATAACCACACAGGCTGGCGTCGGGAAAATCACACGGGCTAAAGTCCAGGGTAAAGCGCTGGCAAAAGGCCCGTTCTTCCTCCATACGCACCTCATGAATGGCCTCGGGCCCCGCCTGGCGCAGCAAGTCGGGTACGGCCCACGCGCTGCGGGTAAAAACCGTCACCAGCGTGAATGCGCAATGGGGCGCGAGTAGGGCGATGATCCCCGCCAGTGAAAAAGCCGCATCGTCAGGGTGAGGGGCAATCAACGTAATGCGCTTACCCTCCCAATTATCGATGAATGTCCGGGCGTCAAGGGTCGAAATCATAGGGCCGCTCCTTTGGGTATGTGCCGCTGTCGATCGCGGCTAAGCCTGCTTGGCCGGCGCGCCCGGCCGCGTCCCGGCAAGGATGTTCTCCCGGTACCGGATCAACTGCTGCGCCAAGAGCGAAAGATCTTCGCGCAGGCGCGCTTTGCCTCGAGCGCTAAACTGGCGCACTTCCCGATTGATACCGCTAAGAATGACGCAGGCCGCCGCCGGGAGTGAGGCGGCGACAATATCTACCGTCGGCGGCGCATAGTGCTTATCGTCATCCATCAGGTGTAGCGTCTCGAAGGGCAGGTGATGGACCAGCAGGAATGCGGCGATTTCCAGCTCGGGCCAGCTCACGTCTCCCCAGTTGGCGTTCTGATGGAAGCGATGGAGGCCTGCTTCGGCATCCCCTTGCCAATGCCATTCGCCCCAGGCATAACGCAGGGAAGATCGGATAGGCCGCAGGCTGCCGCCAAAGGGCGGGATCGTAAGTGAGCACAGCCAGGAGGGCAAAGCCGGCGCCGGTTCCTGACCCATGCGCGTTTGCAGGCGTTGCCATAGGCGGTTTAACATTTCGCCTATGGGTACGCGCGAACGCTGCCCGGCGACCCGCGCCAGCGGCGGGTGGCTGATGTTCTCGATGCTGTGCCGGCTTTGCAACAGCCAGCGGCGACGTTCGGACCCGTTGGCGTGCGCGAGTAGGGCGCGTAACGGCCGGAGGCCGTGGAGATGCTGCGTAATATGGTAACCGTCCATAAATGCGGCCTGGGCGGAGGCGGCGCAGACCTGTTTAAGCCGCCCGAACTCCGCCAAACCATAGGCGTTTTCGCCAATGAAGCGCAGATGCATCAGAGGATTGCCCGAGGGGTCCGTTATCAGCAGCGGCGTTTTCCTGGGATTAATGCGCCTTAAGCGCGAGCGCGCCATGGCGGGAGCATTCCAGGGCAGCCAGGCCTCCCCTGTCCCATATCGCTTTTCCAGCGCCGGGCAGTGGATAACGACGCGGGCCCCGGCGCCGACAGAGGCGGTTTCAGGCAGTGCGGCGGCGAGCGTGGCCAGGAAAGCGGCATGATCCTGCGCTAGCAGCAATTGCCAAAGGGGACGCCGTTCACGGGCAACAAGCGGCGAGTGTGAAAATTGGGTCGTCCAGACCTCCGGCGCGGCTATTTTGCTGACATGGCCGATACTGGCGAACCACAGGCCGTTGACCTTATCCGCCAGCACGCTCACCAGTGCCGAGACGGTACGGCCGGTATCGGGCTTATCGTCGACAATCAGCAGATTGGGGCGGTCCGGCAAGGCGTCGCAAAGACGCAGCAGCGTCGCCAGCTCCGCGGGATGATAGCGGCACGACGTATCCTGTTGTCGAAGCGGCCGCACCGTAAGCCAGGGTGGCGTCGATTGGGTTGTTTTCGCCACGCCGGCGACCCAGCGCGGGGCGACGATACTGCCGCCGCTGCGGATGCCCACAATCACCAGGGGATGCCCGTCAGCCTGCTCACGGGCGAAGCGGCCGGCATCGGCCATGCACACTTCGGTATCCCCCAGGTCATAGCCATAGCATTCCGGCAAGGGGGTAGACAGTATGCGCGTCAGCAGTTCCAGCCACGGGGCCATTTGGCCTTGCAGCGTCAGGGTAAGCGATGGATAGCTGGCCGGAGTGCTGGACGCATTGTGACCGCAGGCGATAGACATGACATTAAGCTGGGCATGGTTCATCGCGCAGCGGATTTGTCGCCGTAACGCCAACGGTTGATGGCTAGCCTCCGCCAGCAGGCTCAAATCGCACCAAATCTGATAGAGCGCGCAGGCGCAGAGATAACCATCGCCGCCCAGTTGACATTCGGCCTGGCGGAGTCGCTCCACCAGCGCGGCGGGGGTGATGTCGACCCGGGCGGGATCGATTGTGTGCGGTATCATCATAGCGTCTTAGTCCTGATGGCTGAAATAATGGCGATAGGGTCGACATCGGCGAGGCTAAAACGGCCTCTCTCGGCGGTTTCGGCACGGTTGAGCACCTGCTGAATGGCTTTTTCGCCCTCTGCCGTCATGCCATAAGGCACGAGGGACAGCTGTTCAACGAGCCGTCGGCGCTGGCCGGAGGTCAGGCGTTCGGCATGATGCGCCAGCAGATAGTCTTTGGCGCGTTTGAACCGGCATTGCCACTGGGTCACCTCCTGTGCGACAGCCTCAGCGTTGCGGGCGTCAATCGCCGCTTCGGGGAGATGGTGCAGCACCGCTTCGCGTAAGCGGGCATGTTCTGGCGCGGTGATTAAGCCCCGTACGGTGGCCGTCATATCACGGCGGTGCAGCAGGCTCACCCCAAGACGTTCCGTGGCGACGGCGGATAGCGTTGACTGAGCCAGGCGTGTTAGCGCCTGTTGCGGCCATCGGGCCGCGAGCAATAATCCCAACTGCCCGGCGGCGATATGCAGATGATCCCACCGTGCTTGACCACAATCGGTTGCCTCCAGCCGTGCCACGGCCGCCAGGAAAGCATCCCAAGCGCCGTCGAATCCCGCGAGGCAGGCATCCGCCACCGCCTGCGCAAGGGAGCCGTCCAGGCACAGCGAGGCCAACATGGAGGCAAAAGGCAGGGAATAGACGGTGACGCGCTGACGGGAGAAATCCACCGCCGCGCGGTAGGCGGCATAGGCGTGCATGAGCTCGCGCCACGGGGCCTGCCCTAGTAGGGCGTAGACATGGGCGACGCGATCGTTGTCGACATAGGAAAAATCATAGGCGGCGTCGAACAGCGTGCGTAACCACAGCACCAACTGCGGCAGATCGTCGTCGCGCCATGCCCCGTCGTCGCTACGCTGCAGGCGCAAAAAAAGCGTCCAGGTGCCTAACTGACAGACCCGGTTGACGACGACGCGCCAGACGGGGTTCCATTCGACCAGGCGCAGTGCTAACGCCTCGAAAACATAGAGTCGGCCGATTTGATTCTCGTCCGCGTTGGGCAGTTCGGCAAATTCCACCACCCACTCCCGCTCGGTGACCACAAAACTGGCCTTATGCACCACAAACGGTAGAGAGATTTCCAGGGTATGCGGGGTGAAGCGCAATAAACAGGAGCGGGTATCGCCAAACGCATCGGCGCGTTCAATCAGTTGCTGAAGCCGGGCGGGCAAGCCGCGGTGGGACTCAGTACGAAAGTGGGCCAACATCCATTGATGCAGTAGGTTGTGCAATTGATGGGCGTTACGTATCGGCAACTGCTGCGGCGTCATTTCGGCGGCGATCGGCATTAATACCTGCCAGCGTAAGAAATCATCGCCCAACTGTTGCGCCATCTCCTTATCCAGCTCCAGGGTAAAACTGTCAGGCAGGGGCTGGTGGCGGGCGGCCGTTATCCAGCCTAGTAACCCCGCTAAGGCTGCGGTCTGCCCGTCGGTAAGTGGGAAGTGTTGCGCAAAGGCAATCCAGCCCGCGAGCAAGTCCAGATAGCGGCGATAGACAACGGGGTCGCGCCGTTCCACCACGTCGGTCAAAACCGCCTTGAGCACCTGATCGTAGGTGTCCACCAGGTCTATACGGCACAGCCCGATCAACGTGATGAGCCGGGCCTGCCGGAGCGCCGTCATAAGTTGGCTGGTGGCCTGCAATAGCCGTTCGGCTTCCCGCATACCGGCCTGCGCCTGCGCCGCTTTGAAGCGGCCAAGCGGCGCCAGAAAGCGCGCGTAGCTTTCAAAGGCTTCGGGATGGCTTACCAGCTCCGCCAGCAAGGGGGGCGCCAACGGGCCGTAAGTGATGACATGTAACAGCGATAGCGGAGAAATGGCGGCATGGCTGGCGTTCATGATGCGCTGAATAATCGCGGTACGTTCCGCGTCGGTATAAATCGGTAATTTTACGGTGTCGTCCAACACCCGCAGCAGGCATTCCAGCCGCCGCGCGTCGGCAGGCGCCGTCATCGCCGCCTGTACGCGGTCAGCCAGCTGCAGGGTAGGCAACGTTGTCATCCACGCCTCGGCGTTCAGCATCTGTTTCATCAGGCGAAGATCGGTGAGGGCGCCCAGTGAAGGCGCGAGATCGGGCAGCGCCGCGCAGAGCTGCGGCAACAGCGTGCGGGGCAAGCGCCGAGCGTTATAGGCGTGTAGGTACCCGCGCGCTTCCCCGGCTGTCGGCCAGGCGTCCGGCAGCAGAGAGAGCGTCTCTTCTCCCCCATACGGCAGGAGCCACCCCGCTAAACTCGGGCTGCGGACTTCGCGGGCGGTTTGCAGCCAGGCGTCTGTAGGGAACAGCGTGCGCCATCTCAGTGCGGCGGCGGTTTTTTCCGCTAGCGGCGGCGGCCCGGCCAACGCTTGCTGCAGTAATATCGCGAGAGCCTCGCGGGTGAGTGGCGCTGCGGGTACCGGCGTCGTGTCGTCGAAGATGGCCTGTATGGCGGTGGGCAAATTGACACGTTGCGCGGTTTCGCTGGTTAGCGGGATTGCCGGTTGCTGGGCGCTGAAGTAGGCATAGTCCTCCTCGCTATCGATGACCACCCACGTTACGGTGGGTACGTGCGCCAGGCGCACCAAGAAAACGGGCAAATTTTGCTGGCGGAACATAATGCCGGCATGTTCACAGGCGACGCCTGTTTCCACGAATACCGCCGCCAGAGCCTTTTTCCCGGACGGGGAAAGCCCTAAATAGCGCCCCCATGCCTCGTCCAGAGTAGTGGCGCACAGAAAATGACCGGCCGCGGGCGCCATGGCGGGCAGCAGCGCGTTCACGGGTACGGCGCGCAGCGCGCCGGCCAAACGGGCGCGGGTGGCGGCCGTCAGCCGTTCGACCTGAGACTCTAGTCGATAGCCCGGCGCCGGCCGAACCTGCACGAGCCAATACTTCATCATTGTGGCCTGGCGTAATTGCGCGCCGTGCCACAACGGTGCCTTGCTTGACGGCCAATAATACGCCACGGCGTTAACGCGCGCGCCGGGGGATTGCGCCGAGGCGAAACCAAACCCCAACGCCAGCTCGCCCCGCACGCCATCTGAGGCGCTCAAGCTCATCGCGGTCGCCGACACCAGCCCGAGATCCGTTTCCAGTACCCACTCGGTATCCAGTGCCGGCTGTGCGAAATGCTGATGTAGCTGTTGCAGGCGTTGTATTAATTTCCGGCAATCCTCCGCGGTCAAATAGGGGGACTGTGACGGTTCGGCCACACAGGGCACGCCCTCAACCAGCCGCTGAGCGAACCATGCGATAGGCTGCGGCTGATAATTGGGATGGTCCAGTTTTTGTTGCGCAATCGCCTGGGCCGTGAAACCGCTGAAAACTACCTCGGCCACCCGCTCGGCAAAATCGGTTTTAGCGAGGCATATAACGCTGGCATAGCCCCCGGCATTGACGAACCGATCGCCATCCTCCAGTCCCGCGCTGCGGATAATCCAGGGCGGCGGGCCGCAGCGTTCCTCTACGTATTTCATCCGATCGGGATGTTGGGACAGATAGCGGCGATACAGGTCCTGCAATCGAGCGGCATCAGCCTGTGGGTGCGCGTTGACGATAGCCTGGGCGTCATCGGGACCAAACCCCGCTAACGGCGGCACCAGCGCCGCGAAGTCCTGCTGTTGTGAGAGCTGCTGTAAACGTTCATATTTTGCGGTCATAGCGTTCTCTTGGCGTTCTGGTTAAAGCCATAAACCCAGGTGGTTTTGCGCATTGGTAAGCACCAGCCGAGAAGGGCCGCCCAGCGTTTCGTTTTCGACCACATGCAGCGCGGTGTGACTTATTCGCAATCGCCAGCGCTGTAATGCGGCGGGTTCAAGCCCCAAAAGCGTCATAATGGCTAACTCAATCGTTAACGCATGAGACACGATAAGCGTGAGGGCCTCCCCACCGCGAAACCGATGGCGCTGCTTGAGAAAATCGCTGACCCTCGCCTGTTGGGATGTCACCGTTTCAACGCCGGGTTTCGCTTCCGTGGCCGTATTGTCGATGCGCGCCTGGAGCAGGGCATCCCAATCCGGCAGCGTGAGCGAGGGATTAAGCGGCGGACTGACCCGCATCTCCTCCAGACGATCGTCTTGTATCAAGGGTAAGCCGAGCCGTGTGCCCAGTACGGAGGCCGTTTGCAGCGCGCGCCGCATCGGGCTGCTATACAACCTGGCGCCGGTCAACCCTGCGGGGAAATGGTCGGCCAGCAGCCGGGCTTGCCGCTGGCCGATGGGGGTCAGCGGCGAGTCAGGCGCGACGGAGTCGAAACGATCGTGCGCTTCCTGCCGGTTGCACACCGCTTGCGCATGGCGGATAAACACGAAACGATGGCGTGGTGTAGTGGTCATCGGTTTTCCCTCGAACGCCGTTACAGGCAGTGCGCGGAGCGCAGAAGTTTATCCAACGCATGCTGTATATCCACCATGTCCTCTTGCTCCGCCAATAACGCGCGATGGGGGAGGGTAAGGTGGCTGCGGGCGAATTGTTCCGCTTGCGGCAGGTTAAATCGCTGCGGTTGAACGGCTGTTTGAAAATGCTCGCTTAAGATAAAACGTCGCCGGCTGGCGGGCTGATACAGGGGACAGGCATTCAGCGCGGCATACATCGGCTTGCAGGGCAGAGAGAGCTCTGCGGAAAGGGCGTTTGCCCACTGCTCAATGGAGGCGTGCTCCAGCGCGGCAGCGGGTAAGCCTATGACATACTGATAATAAACCCGTTCGGTCGTACCTGGCGTGGTGTGCTGCGGCGTACAGCCGGTTTGTCGCACCAGCGTGTCCAAATAGCTCGCGTTGCGCCGTCTGACGGCGTTTTCCGCGTCCAGCTTTTCCAATTGCGCCAGCAGAATGGCGGCGTGAAATTCAGATAGACAATAGTTTGATCCCATCAAGGCGGCCGTTTCCACTAACTCCATCCCATCGATGGGCGGGGGCGCGCTGGCAAGGCTGCGGCCATCCGCGCGCAGGTGGGATAAGCGCTTGGCGAGGTCCGCGTCTTGGGTGATAACCGCGCCGCCTTCACCGCTGGTCAGCAGCTTGCTGTGCTGCATGCTGAAAGTTCCCGCGCTGCCGAACGTGCCGACATGCTGCCCCGCAAAGCGTGCGCCGTGCGCCTGGGCACAATCCTCAACGAGCGGTAGTCCGTGCTCATTCGCCAGCGAAAGCAGACCTTTGACATCGGCCACCGCCGAGCCGAGATGGACAACCGTAATGGCGCGACAGCGCGGCGTAATCGCGCGTTTAACCGCCTCTACGTCCAGGCAGCCGGTTTGCGCATCGACATCCGTTAACACGGGTATGGCATTGATCCCCAAGACCGCGGAGGCGGACGCTACCCATGAAATGGCCGGCACGATAACTTCGTCGCCCGCCCCCACCCCCAATGCTTCCAGCGCCATACTCAAACTGGCGGTGCCGCATGCGGCGGGTACGCAATAGCCTGCGCCGGTATAGCGAGCGAAAGCCTGGGCAAACTGTTGTTCAAAACACATGACGCCGCGATAAGGGCCGCTAATGGACCAGCGGCTGCTCTCCAATACCGTCAGCAGATTATTGACGGTTTGTGAAGAACTTGCGGGCCACCGTGGCCAGGGGTGTTTCCGAATAGCGCTGCCGCCATGTACCGCAAGTCTCGACGTCATATATAATCTCCTTTTAATAATTCGTCACATTAATATCTCTTAGCGTAATTTAAATAACTTCGTTATTGTTATATGAGGCTCAATTTTAAGTTTCTATCAGCTATGCATGAATTGCAATAGTCTATTGCTCCGCTGCGAAATGCACAGTGATTAATTTGGAGGAAATAATAAGAACGCAATTATACTATTTCATATATTTAGTATTACGTTATTTCTCCCTCGGCGGCCAGAATGAAAATAAGCTATAATAAGCTATTAATATGTTGTCAGTTTAATTATATCTGCAAATCATATATATTGATTTAACGAGGTTGATGCTCTCATTGATGAACGTTTTTTTCCAGCGCTGGCAGGACAAAAAGTTATTGCGCTGGGCATGGACGAAAGCAGGGCGGAAAAACCGCGCGGAATTAACGCGTAGGGCCTTAAGATAAAGGCGCGTTTCACCGTGTATGGACGATGATAACCGGGTATGGTTAAACTTTGCCTGACGCCGCGCGTCATTAAGGGATGCCGGGATTGCGCTTGGGCAGGCAGTGTCAGACCCGTCTGGTTGGCTGGTTGGCTGGTTGGCTGGTTGGCTGGTTGGCTGGTTGGCTGGTTGGTAGGCTGATTGGCATGATGGGACCGGGATGGCGGGCTAAAGTGCCATCACCGCGGGATGATTCCGCGCCAGACATTTTCTTCACGCCTGCCAAGCCAGGCGTTATGGCCGCGCCGTCGTGTCGGCAGCGCGTGGAATAGCGGTCTCCTTTAATCACCCCATAATTTAATCGACATTTCATAATCCCCGTAGGGACTGTCGCTATCGATGGCCCTTTCTTGCTGAAACACCGGGGGACGCGGGCGTTTTACCGGATTAGGAGGGGTGAAAGTGGGAGAATGCCAACCGTAACCATCGCAATGGGGCCGTGCTCTGGAAGGCGCATGCACGGAAGCAGCGGAACTTCCCGGAAGAGGGTCGGTTACCGCGAACGAAAGAGCGTCATCCTTGAAAGTGTAGGCGGTTTTATGCTGGCTGCACAGGGTTCTTTGGTCCTTGGTTTCAAAGTTAATCCCGCCCCGCGTTAACTTTGACGCTCCTTTAGCCGGACCCGGTTCACTTTGCTCTTTAAAAAAGGGCTGAGGCCGATCGTCGACCGAATAAGACACCTCGGGTACAGGGGAACGGTAAGAAAAATCTATTTTATCTTCGGCATAGCATTCTAACGCTACACCCAGTGCCGCTATGAGTAAGGTGGATAGTCTGAAGCTACAAATAATAGCCGTGTTGTATTTTCGCCGGGATGAAGCGAAAGGCGCGTCAACATTTTCGGTAGCCGTTAAGCCTCCGTCTGAGGGCGTGAGTGATTTATTCGTTGTTAAAATTGGCATTTATTCCTTTCTCCTTGAACATTCCCCTCCGTTTTGCTGCAAGCGTCAACGTTCACGGGGATGGCACGACCGAGGGAATTACCCTCGCTATTTCTTTTTATGCCGCGCGCGTGCTGAAAATTAACATCATTAACCGGCTAATGTTTAAACGTAAAATAAACATCGCTCTAGTTTTGAGGATTTTTGGCGTCTATCCGTGTTAAGTAGAGTAAGGTCATGGTGATCCCCTCTCGCGGAGTAATGTATGAAGTATCCCTTTATCGCATTATGGCTGATAATAATAGGCGTAACTTTATCCGCAGCGGCCCCCGCCGCAACCGAGATATTTCACCCTTTGACCCATGATTGCGCTACGACGAATAACGTCCCGGCTGGCAAACCGACGATTTATTTAATATCCAGTTCATCTCAATACGATGAAAGCATTATCGGCGAGATCGAGACGGTATTTCGCCGGCAAGGTTATGCCGTGGATAGCCGTTATCTTGACCAGCATCCCACGCCGTTGGGCTATGTGAATACGGACGACATTCGCGCGGCAACGCTAATCAAAGCGTTAACGGATGACAATGTAAAATATCTGTGGTTTGTCAGGGGAGGGTCTGGCGCGCTGAACCTTTATCCTTATTTGTATCGTAGTCGCTACAAGATAGCGGCCTCTTCCCCCAAAGTGCTTATCGGCTTCAGCGATGTGACGGTCCTGCATCACTTTATCAATAACGTCATCAAGTGGCCCAGCGTTCACGGTATTCTTGCGTCCTACAACCGCGAAATGTATGACGTGCGCAAAGATGAACAGGTGAGTATGTACAGCAGCATACCGCAGATTTTCCGCACGGTGGCGAACGGTATGACCTATACGGGCATTGAGCCGCTCAATTTGCCCGCCTTCGCGGGCGGTCAAGGCATTGTAAACGGCGGTAATCTGACGTTGATGCAGTCGCTATTCTCCACTCGCTATGAGAAAAGTTATGCCGATAAAGTTCTGCTTATGGAAGACACCGGCGTCACCTATAAACAGCTTGACAGGACACTCCATCAGCTCGAGTACATGAAAAATTTCCGTCCCAAGGCGGTTATTTTTGGCCAATTCTATCCCATCGGCGCGGATAAAAAGGAGCGAGATCTCAATCGCTACGTGCTGCAGGACTTTGCCAGACGGGTGAATTTTCCAGTCTATTATTATCCCGAGTTTGGCCATGGAAAAACGAACCAGCCGTTTATTCTGGGCCAACGGATGACCATTCAGTGCAATAAACATTATCGCTATTGCAGCCTGACTCAACCGCCCATCAATGCTGCGTCGTCCGCCTGACGGTGTTTATCCGCCGCGGCTTTAACCGACTCACGCAACCAGCAACGGCCGCAGAAAGCTAAGGTCTGCTTGGCTATCGAGCGACTGCAGTTGCAAATAGAGGGACGCCGCGTCCGCCAGCCCCTGACAGCAGTCGACAAACTTTTGCCGCCGATCGTCCTCGGTGAACCGCTCTTCAAGGCCGCCTTTGGCACTGTGCCGCTGCGCTGTCAATTGACGCCCGTCTTTGAAGTGCAGCGTCACGCTATGGGGCAAATTGTCGTGCATTTGTTCTTCTTCGGCGCGCCAGGCGACCATACTGATGCGAGCCAATTTCACGGGATCGGCCTGCTGCATAACCTGTCGCGGCGTGAAATCGCTTACGCTGAGCCGGCCTTTTTCCAACATGACCTGAACGCAGTAAGGCATGGAAAAGCGGGCCTGCATTTCATTCTCCGGCTGCGCATAGGCCAGGTTACGCCAGTTGGCGACGCCGACTTTGGTAACAACCTGTTCAATATCCTCAGCGTTGAAGCGGTGCTGGGCTTGCAAATCGGCAATAGCATCCAAAATGCGATGCGTGGATCCGCAGCAGGGATGCTTTTTCGGCATGAGGCCAACCCGTTCAATCACATGGTCGGGGGGAATAGAGTATTCAGGCCGCTGCTGAGCGGATTGACCCGCATACAGTTCGCTAAAACCCTGCGGGCCTTCGATAATGTCCCGCCGGCCGCTCATGCCGGTTTTGGCCAGAACGGCAGACTCCACGGCGCCGCGCGCCGCCATGCCGGCGTGAAACGGTTTTAACGGCGTACCAAATTGGCCTTTTACGCCGCTGGCCAGGCTTACCGCGATACTGAGCGCACGCGCAATGCCGGCTTCGTCCAACCCCATCAGCCAGGCCACGCCCGCGGCGGTGCCGATACATCCCACGGTGGAGGTGCCATGCCACCCGGCGGTGTAATGGGATCGCCCTACTGTTTCACCGATCCACGCCTGGGCTTGCAGGCCTATCAGGTAAGCATCAATCACTGCCGTACCCTCGCGCCGTTGCGCCAGCGCCACCGCCAGAAGCGCGGGTACCAGCACCGCTGAAGCATGGCTCATACCCGGTGCGAAGTTATCGTCATAATCAATGGCGTGCGCTGCGGTCGCATTGATCAAGGCCTGAACGGCGGGGGAGCGGTAGGGCACCGTCCAGGCATCGCTTACGGCGCGGGTGGAGAAATCATCTCGCCCCGCGTAAAGACAGGCCAGCGTATCGGTAATGGCCTCTATCGCCAGTTTTCGGGCCTGCGGCGTAAACCTCTTGGGTTGCGCGCACCAGGCGGCGAGAGTCTCGATCACGGTCATGATAAAATCTCCCTTGCGTTGAGCGAGTCAAAAAGCAGTTGTAGAAGTCGGCCGGTTTGAAAACGGTTCACCTCTTGTCCGGGCGTATCGGTGTCTACACGATGGATGATGACTAAGGCCAACGACGGTATCACCAGGCAAAAATGACCGCCCGCGCCGCGCGCCGAATAGCTGCCATTTGGGAGGATTACCCCCGGCCAGGCGACGCCGTCGCGCGTGACCCACCACATCGCGCCGTAAGCGCCGCGGCAGCCGGCGTGGGAGACGGGTAGCGTGCTGCTCTGGACCCAGTGCGTCGGTATCACCTGGCGATCGTCCCATCTGCCCTGCTGCAAAAATAACTGGCCGAACCGGAGCAGGTCACGACTGGAAAGACGAAAGGGATAGGCGGGGTGGTCCGAAAAAACCCCGGGCTCCATGGCGCCATCCTGCGCGGGACGGAAGTCCTCCATGCCGATGGGGTCGGCGATCCGCCGCGCGAAGGCGTCGTGGATCTCCTCACCGGTCAGCTGGCGCCACACGCTGCCGAGGGCGTTGAAGTCCCAGTTGTTGTAGCACCAGTTGTCGCCGGGCGCGTAACGATGGCGTGGAGGTTTGATACTTCTCATCCAGGGGGTTTCGTAATTGGCGGGATGATAAATGCCGGAGCGGGCCATCAGTAAATCATACAACGTCGCCTGCCGTTCAAGCGCGCTCAGCCGCTGCCGGTCGTCAATCCCCAACTGTTCCAGCGTCAGCGACCAATCAAATCGCGATTCCGCCTGCGCGCAACCGAATAAGGCGCTCAGAAAACTTTTACGCATGGAGTGACAGGGATAGCGTCGTGTATCGTCGCCGTAGCGGAAAAGGATGTCGTGCCGGCGCGCGACCAGCATGGCGGCGCTGTCTAAGGTGGATAAATAGTGTTCCAGTGGGCTAAACATGGTCGTTATCCCTCGCTGGCGGCCAAAAATCGACGGCTGTAGGCGTGCGTCACCTTCCCCTGGCGCAGAGCGTTGGCGGTGAATTCCTCCAGAAGTCTTCCCTGATACATGATGCCGATCCTGTCGCATAAGTGTGCCACCACCGCCAAATCGTGCGTGACGAGAAGATAGGTCAATCGACGCTGCCGGCGCATTTGGCTAAGCAAATTAAGGATCTCTGCCTGCACTGAAACGTCCAGCGCTGAGGTGGGCTCATCCAGCAGCAGGGTCGACGGCTCCAGGATTAGCGCGCGAGCGATAGCCACCCGCTGGCGCTGCCCGCCGGAAAGTTGATGGGGATAGCGGTAACGGAACGCGTCTGACAGGCCGACGGCGTTCAGCACTTCGCTGATGCGCGTTTCATGGCGATCAAGCCCCTGTAGTTGTAACGGCTCTCGCAAAGTATTCCATACCATTTTGCGCGGATGCAATGAGGCATAGGGATCTTGAAACACCATCTGGACATCCCGGTAGCAGCCTTTGTCGCGCTGGTGCTGCTGCTCACGGTTGTTAAGCAGGATATGCCCCTGATAATGATGATTCAGCCCCGCCAACGCGCGCAGGAGGGTTGACTTACCGCAGCCCGATTCACCGATAAGGCCATAGCTTTCACCTTGTCCCAGAAGAATATTAACGTTGTCGACCACCTGACGGCGCTGACGTCCCTCGCCGAAGGCGATGCTTAATGCCAGGGTTTCAATACTGCGCTGTGCGCTGGGAATCACATTCATAGGGCGACACCATAACGGTAGCTCGGGCCGTCCAGCCAGGCCGGATCGCGCGCGGGGACGCTCAGCGTTGCCACCGGATGGCGCAGGCGCGGCTGACTGTCGAGTAATGCCCGGGTATAAGGATGGCAGGCGTGCTCCAGCTGCGCCGCGGCGATTTCCTCGACGATACGGCCGGCATACATCACCAGCACCCGGTGACAAAAGCGCGACACCAGATTGAGGTCATGGGTAATAAACAGTAAACCGGTGTTGCGCCGCGCCAGTTGTTCATCGAGGATAGTCAGCACCTGTTGACGCACGGTAACGTCCAGTGCGCTGGTGGGTTCATCGGCAATGATAAGATCCGGCTCGGGGATCAGCATCATCGCGATCATCACCCGTTGCCCCATGCCACCTGAAATTTCATGGGGATAGAGCCGGAATACTTGTTCCGCTTCGCGGATATGCACGGCTTCCAGCATCGCCAAGGCTTTGTCGCGGGCGTCTTTTTGACTTACGCGCGCATGCAAACGGTAGGCTTCAGTAATTTGCTGGCCGATCCGCATCAGCGGATTAAGGGAAAATTTCGGGTCCTGTAATATCATGGAAATACGATTGCCGCGGATGCGGCGCATCTGTTGCTCGCGGGCATTGAGCAAATCGATATCGCCAAAACACATCCTGTCGGCGCTGATACGGCCGACTTTGGGCGTCAGCTTGAGCAGCGCTCGACAAGTCTGGGACTTACCCGAGCCGGATTCCCCTACGATGGCCACTTTTTCCCGCCCGACGGTAAATGACACATTTCGCACCGCAGGATGGTCCTGATAGGCGCCTTTAAACACCACACTGAGATTCTTAACGTCCAACAAAAGATCATTCATGGCGGAGGTCCATCACGTCGCGCAGGCCATCGCCTAACAGGTTGAAAGCCAAGCTGGTAAACAGAATGGCCAGACCGGGGATTGCCGCGATCCAGCCGTGGTTCATCATGAATTCCCGCCCCGAAGAGAGCATGGCGCCCCACTCCGGGCTGGGCGCCTGCGCGCCCAGGCCGAGGAAACCCAGCCCCGCCGCGGTCAGGATAATGGCGGCCATATTCAGCGTGACGCGCACCACCACCGAGGGCAGGCACATCGGCATCAAATGGTGCAGGATGATATGCCATGAGGACGCGCCCTGTAGCCGTATCGCCGCGATATAGTCCATTTTGCGAATCGATAGCGTTTCCGCCCGCGCCAGGCGCGCAATCGGCGGCCAGGAGGAGAGCGCGATGGCGATAATCGTGTTCTCAAGGCCGGGGCCCAGGGCGGCGACAAACGCCAGCGCCAGAATCAAGCTGGGAAACGCGAGGAAAATATCCACCAGACGCATCAGCACCGTATCTACCCAACCGCCGAAATAGCCGGCGGTGGTGCCGATAATCAGACCGAGCGGGGTGATAATCACGGCGGTAAGCGCGGCGATATATAGCGTAATTCGCGCCCCGAAGATCAGCCGACTGTAAATATCCCGGCCCAGCTCATCGGTGCCGAGCCAGTGATCGGCGCTGGGCGGCTGCAGGCGATGGGACAGATCCTGGACGTAGATATCCTGGTTGGCCAATACCGGCGCCAACAGCGCCGCCGCCAGGATGAACAGCAGCACCAACAGACCGAACAGCGCAGACCGATTAGCGCTAAAGCGGTGCCACTGTAGCCACAGCTGCTGCATCCTTGCCTGCAACGGCGTCGCGGGCGAAGACGCGGCGATCCATTCGCGCCAGGTTGAACGCGGACGCGCCGACAGCGGCTTGTTCAAGGAGTCGGTCATTGAACCTCCCGGCGGGTGCGTGGGTCGAAGAGGTGATAAAGCAGGTCGCACACCACATTCAACAGGACAAAAATCGCACCGGTCAGTAAGGCGCAGCCCACCACGGCATTCATGTCGCCGGCCAGCAGCGCATTGGTAAGATAACGGCCAAAGCCCGGCCAGGCGAACACGGTTTCGGTCAGCACCGCGCCCTCCAGCAGCCAGGCCCAAGAGAGCGCCACCACCGTCAGCGTCGGCACCGCCACATTGCGCAGGGCATGCACCCAGACGCAGCGCGCCCAGGAAAGCCCTTTAACCCGCGCGGTGATAATATATTCCTGCGCCAGTTGTTCGATCATAAAGCTACGGGTCATGCGGCTGATATAGGCCAACGAACTCAGGCCGAGAATGGAAGCAGGGAGAATGATATGGCTGAAAACATTGCGGAACACCGCCCAGTCGCCCGCCATAGCGCTGTCGATAAGCCAAAAGCCGGTGACCGGGTGCAGATCGAATTCATAAATAAAATCCACACGGCCGGGACCGCCGATCCAGCCCAGCGAGGCGTAGAACAGCAGCAAACCCATCAACCCGAGCCAAAAATGCGGCGTTGAGTAGCTGATAAGCCCCAAAAAACGAATCAGGTGGTCGAACCAGGAGTTACGGTACATCGCCGATAGGACGCCGGAGGGAATACCGAGGCCGGTACCGATAATCGCCGCCACCGTCGCCAGTTCCAGCGTCGCCGGGAAGACCCGGGCAATATCCTGCGCTACCGGGCTATTGGTGGTGAGCGCCATGCCGAAATCCAAATGCGATACCGACACCAGATAGTCGGCAAACTGCTGCCACAGCGGCTGGTCCAGGCCCAATTGGTGATACATCTGGTTATAGGCTTCCTGGCTGGCGTTATCGCCAATGACGGCCACCACCGGATCGATAGGCAGCAGCCGGCCAATGAAGAAGGTTAACGCCGCAAGCCCCAGCAGCGTACACAGGATGGACAGCACGCCTTTCAGCGTGGCGGACAGGTAGCGCCAGACGGGAAAGATGTCCCTCGGCTCGGCTGCGGTGGAGAAAGCCTGCGACATGACGCGCCTCCGTTATTTGCGTGCTTTGTTGTACCAAACGCGAAAACCGTTCCAGGTCCAGTTTTTCAAAACCGGATTGATTCCCGCCGTGTTGTACATCTGGAACATGATCGCCATCGGACCTTTTTGCATGACCTCTTGTTGCAAATCGGCGTAGAGCGCAACCCGTTTCGCGTCATCAGGTTCCATTACCGCCGCCTGGACTTTTTTATTCAGCTCGGCATCAAAATAGGCGGCGCGCCAACTGGGGTATTGGGTCGCGCGGGCGTTTTTGTCGTTATCCGGATTAAACACCAGCCGCGAGGCGTTGCCGTAAGCGTCCGGCACCGAGGTCTGCCAGGCCATCATGGCGCTCTGAAACTCGCGGCCGCGCACTTTGCTGAACAACTGTGCGTTGGCCATCCGCTCTAGCGTGAGCTTTACACCGATTTTGGCGGCGTTTTGCTGCACGCTCTGCGCGATGGGTGCCGAATGGGGCAGCGTGCCGAAGTAAACGGTGGCGCTGAAACCCTGGGGGTAGCCCGCCTCCGTCAGCAGCTGCTTGGCTTTGTCCAGGTCCAGTTTGAACGGTTGGCCGGCCCGGTCGTCCAACGCCCCGAAGGCGCCGATTTGCACGAAGCTGGCGCGGGGGACCCCGAGGTACGGCATAACGCTTTTCGCCAGGCCGTCATAGTCGATCAGATAGCGCATGGCGAGGCGGACTTTCTCATTTTTGAAGATCGGGTCTTCATTATTGAACGTCCAAAAGAATAACTGCGGTTTGAGCACTTTCTCTACTTTGACCTTATTACCTTCATCAAGGGTTTTCAGGTCATCCGCAGACAGGTCGCGGGCGATATCCACATCCCCTTGGGTGACCAGCAGCCGCTGCGTGCCGGTTTCGGCAACATGGCGAATCAACACCCGCTTCAGCGGCGGTGGTCCGCCCCAGTAGCGATCGACGGCCTGCAACATGACGCCTTCCCCCGCGTTCCAGCGGGTGAGCTGGTAGGGGCCGACACAGGCGGTATGGGTTGTCAGATAGGCGTGTCCCATATCGCCGTTGACCGCTTCCTTTTCCACCTTTTTCCGTTCCAACAAGGAAGAGACATTATTGGCCGCAATCGCCTGTAAGATCAGCGTGGTGGGATAGGGCTTATCCAGTTTGAATACCAACGTGCGATCGTCCGGTGCCGTGATCGTGTTATCGACGTTTTGCTTGTTAAAGCCGTAATCGGTGATGGTGGCGGCGTTGCCATAACCCAGTTTCACTACCCGCTGCAGCGACCAGGCCAGATCCCCCGCCGTGGCGGGAGTACCGTCCGCGAAGGTGAGGTTGTCGCGCAAATGGAACGTGATTTGCCGGCGATCGGGCGAGACATCCCAACTTGACGCCAGCGAAGGCACCACTTTTTTCTCATCACCGGGATCGAAGTCCACCAGCGTGTCGCAGGTATTGGAGTAGATTTCGCTGGTCACCACCTCGCCTATCTGAGCGGGGTCCCAGGTACTGATGGCATCGATATTCCAGGCCATCACCAGCGAATCGGGTGGTGTGGCGGCCTCGGCCGTTGCGCTGCAAGCGCCCGCCGCTAACAGCAGGGCGGCAATTCGGGTCAATGTCATGGTGCTCTCCTAAAGCAATCAATCACAACGTCTCGGGGCGCGGCTGAACAGGGGGTTTTACCTCGGCCGGTATCGGACACCGGTAGGGAGTGGCGCGGGTTTGTTCAAAATGGACTTTTTTGACCTGCGCAAGCAACATTTTGTCTGTGAGCACGTCAATGCCCGTGGCGGCCATGATTTTCGCGACATGAGCCAGGCCCTTATGGGCGGCGGGCATTTTTCCCTGAGCGGTCAATTGCCAGGAATGGCCCGGCGTGCCGATGGCCATCGTCGGCACATGCGCTTGTACCGTCGGGATAACCCAACTGACATCCGCCACATCGGTCGAACCGATCATTGGCTCACCGTGGGTGTCGAGGGGGATGATATAGTCGCTCAGGGATTTGGGATGAGCGGGTTTCATTCCGGTCCGGCGATAATCGTTTTGAATATCCGCGGCGCTAAGCGTGCTTTGAATCTCATCGGCGAAGGCGTAATCG
The DNA here is from genome assembly GCF_000517425.1 of Sodalis praecaptivus. Classification (NCBI taxonomy): domain Bacteria; kingdom Pseudomonadati; phylum Pseudomonadota; class Gammaproteobacteria; order Enterobacterales; family Bruguierivoracaceae; genus Sodalis; species Sodalis praecaptivus. The sequence continues at coordinate 373,349 of NZ_CP006570.1, read as the reverse complement.
CTTTGATCGAACGCGACCGGACCCAGCAGCGCGAAATTCTGCTGCATGGCTTCTTCCAGCGGCCGGTTACCCAGCAAATTGGCGACCGCGCTCATGATACTGACGGTTAATTGCGTGTCGGTCATGATGGCGGCGCCTTCGGCCACCCGTTTTACGCGCGCGTTGAGTTCAAACATGCTTTCGACATCGCGGGCGCGGATGGCATAGCGCACGGCGGCCTTGGCCTGCACCACGTTCGGCGCGATGCCGCCGGAATCAAGCATGGCATAATGGATACGCGAATCCTGCGGGACATGTTCACGCAAATACTGTACCCCCACGTTCATCAGTTCAACCGCATCCAGCGCGCTGCGGCCCAGGTGCGGTGCGGCGGCGGCATGGGAGGCGCGCCCCGTGAAGAAAAAGTCCATACGGGTGTTGGCGAGCGATAGCGCTTTTGCCACCTCATGATGGGCGCTGGGATGCCAGGTAATGGCGACATCGACGCCATCAAACGCGCCGGCGCGCGCCATAAAGGATTTTGCGGCGCCCCCCTCTTCAGCGGGACAGCCGTAATAGCGCACCCGGCCGGGCTGACCTGTTTTGGCCAGCCACTCTTTCAACGCGCTCGCCGCCAGCATCGCCGCCGAACCCAGCAGGTTATGGCCGCAGCCGTGGCCCTGACCGTTGCCCGGCAGCGGCGAATATCGGGCGACACCCGCTTCCTGACTGAGTCCTGGGAGGGCGTCATATTCGCCCAGAAAGGCGATGATCGGGCCCCCGAGGCCGGCTTCGCCCATCACGGCGGTGGGAATGTCGGCCACGTTTTCCGTCACCTGAAAACCCTGTTTTTTCAACATCGCGGTGTGTTCCGCCACCGAGCGATATTCGGTATAACAAATTTCTGGCATACCCCAGATGCGATCGCTCAATGCGCAAAAATCCGTTTTGTGCTCGTCCACCAGATCCCAGACTAACGCTTTGTTCGACATGATTATCTCCGGCATTGCAAGCGGAAAATTGAGGCCGGCGCGGGCCCCGCTGGTTTTCAGCATGCGTCAAGGCCGCCGTTGCGCGCCAATGAACAATTCACAACGGCTAGTCCAAATTTGCATAGTTAAGCGGCGCCGGGGGGCAGCGAGGGTAGCGTGCCTCGCAATGAACGGTGGGTAATGCCGGGCGGGTGGGGAACCCGCTATGGCGCCGTTCGTCCGTGCCAGACGAACGGCAACGTCAGCTTGCCGCGAGCGCAGGTTCGCAAAGACGGGATGCCTGCTGCCAGAAAAGCTCCGCATGGGGATGGCGCAGCACCGGCTGGCGGTAGAGACGGATATCAAGCGTCATATCCCAACAGCTCTGGCCGGCGCGCGTCAGTTGTCCACCGCGCAGTTCCTCCTTTATGAGGCTCTCCGGCAGCCAGGCGACGCCGCTGCCGGACAGCACCATCGCTTTCAAATTAATTGACATGCCGTTTTCATAAATTGGCTCGAGCGGAAGCGGCCGGCGCGCGAGCAGACGCGCGAGCGCATGGGCAAAGAAGGAATTTTGACCGTAGCTCAGCCAGGGGATTGGGTCGGCGCTCTGGCCAATAGGATAGAGCGGTTTGCCTTCGCTGTCGGGGCGGCAGACGGCGATGGCGCGCTCCTGTCCCAGCGACAGCATAGGGTAGGGCGCCAATTGCTGAATGAGCGCGACCGAGTCGTGAGCGTAGGTCAGCAAAAAATCTGTTTCCCCCGAGTGCAACAACGATATGTGCTCGACAAAGGTCGGTTTTTGATCGCACAGACGAATAAAACGGGTGTGGTTGGAACGATTGACCTGATTAATCCACTCCGGAAAAAACGTTAGGGAAAGCGTATTCAGCATGGCGAAACGCAGCACTGACGTGCGTTTTTGGTAACGCTGGTGCAGGTCGTTACGCATATGGGTCAGCGCGAACAGGGTTTCGCTGGCGGTGGAGAGAAAGGTCTGCCCTTCGGGCGTAAGCGTTATCGGGTAGGTATTACGGTTGAATAGCGGCACCCCCAGCCATTCCTCCAATTGTCGAATGCGTCGGCTCAAGGCGGATTGCGTGATGTGTCGCTCATCGGCAGCGCGGGTAAAGCTGTAGCAACGTGAGACACTCAGAAAATCTTCAAACCATTTCAGCTCCATAGCGGGTCACCTGTCAGGTTGAGAAATGTGTGTTTTCGGTTGAACAACAAACCGCACGCAAGAAACGCGCCAGAGTGGCAAGGTTCGCCATCGCGCCGCGGGCGCGCGTTTAGACGGGGCAACGGGGCTAATGACGGTCACGATGCCGCTCAAGGGCCCAGATGTGCACTGGCGTGGTGCGCCTGGCGCGCGGGGGGAAAATTACATCACGCCATGCTAGCCGCGCTGTTTGCGCGCCTTGGCCCTTTGTGCAGGGTTGCGATAAGGCAGTGGGATGTTACCTTTGCCCCTGCCTCAAAGAGCAAAATTGAATTCGCCTCCGTGTCGGCGAAAGGGGCAGATCAGCAGATCATGATGATGAAGCAGCCACAATGAATAATGACCTCATCCTACTCAGCCAAACAGATAATAAATTGGCGGCTATTGCCCAGGCGATAGCGACCCTGCGAGAAAGATTGCCAGCAGGACGAAGCATCACGCATACTCTCTAGCGCGGGCGAAAGACAAATATCGCGTTGTCGAAAGATTTTACCCGGCGGTGCTATTTTCGTGGCAAAGTCCCTTTTCACACCACCGCCGTGCTCAATGCGGGATAAGGGATAATGCCACCCAAGACGCCTTTCTTAGCGCTTGTCGGAAAATGCCGTCTGGGATGGCAGCGCCGGCGGTTGTCGCTACTGCCCTTAAGCACGTTTCCCGCGACGCCGCAGGTCAGGATCGACCTCACCTATTGAATTAGCTATGTCCGAGGTTATCCCGAAGTGAGGTATTAGCCAGGCGCTTGGATCTGCCGGTTATCCCTTGACGCCAATGTATTCACTTTAGTGTATCAACCTCAGGAGCCGTATTCACCATGACGTCACTATCCAACTTCACCCCCGCGCCCAACGCCGCTGCCGGTGATGAATTCCTGTGGCTGGAAGATCTTCGTGGCGAGGCCGCGCTACGGTGGGTAGCGCAGGAGAATCAGCGCACCCTTGCGCGTTATGCGCAAGGGCCGCATTTCCCCGGGCTGGAACGGCAGGTAATGGATATCCTGAATAAGGACACCCGGATCCCCTGGGTCAGCAAGCTCGGGGGTGACTATTATAATTTCTGGCAGGACCAGGCCAATCCGCGCGGGCTACTGCGGCGCACGACGCTCCAGGAGTACCGCAAAGCCGAACCGGTATGGGAAACGGTGTTGGATATCGATGCATTGGGCAAAGAGGAAGGCAGGGAATGGGTGTATCGCGGTTCGCAGTCGTTGGCGCCGGCATACCGATATAGCCTTATTGCGCTGTCGCCGGACGGCGGTGACGCCGTCGAATTCCGCGAATTTGACCTGATCGCCAAGCGCTTCGTGAAAGAGGGTTTTAACGTGCCTTTGGCTAAAAGCGACGTGTCGTGGATCGATAAAGACACCGTGTTCATCGCCACGGATTGGGGACCCGGCTCAATGACCCAGTCGGGTTATCCGCGCATCGCCAAACGCTGGCGGCGCGGCACGCCGCTGAGCGCGGCCGAAACGGTGTTCGAGGCGCGGCCGAAGGATCTGGGGGTCTTTGCCTACCACGATCGCACGCCGGGTTTTGAGCGCGATTATGTCGGCCGCAGTCTGGATTTTTATCGCCGCGACAATTACCTGCTGACTGCACACAACCAGCAAATCAACATTGCCATTCCGTCGGACGCCGAGTTCAGCACCCACCGCGAATGGTTGCTGATAAAGCTGAGCAGAGCGTGGGTGGTGAACGGGAAACGCTATCCTGCCGGCGCGTTATTGGCGGCGAACTTCGATGATTTCCTGGCGGGAGACCGGCGATTGCAGGTGTTATTCACACCCCACGGGCAAAGGGCGTTAAGCGATTACGAAAGGACACGCGACCATCTTATCCTTATTATCATGGAAAACGTGGTAAGCCACCTTGAAGTGTTGACGCCGCGGTGCGATAGCTGGCAGCGACAATCGCTGGGCAATCGGTCAATGCTCAGTACGCTTTCCGCCGAGGGCATTGATGAGGAAAGCAATAATTACTTTATGACCGTCGAAGGCTTCCTTCAGCCCACCTCGCTGCATCTGGGCAATCTCGACGGTGACGGCGTGGAACGGTTAAAGCAGGGCCCCCACGACTTTGATCCCGACCGTTACCGGGTCAGCCAGCACTTTGTCCGTTCCAAGGACGGGACCTCAATACCCTACTTTCAAATAGCGGCCAAGGATCTCCAGCTGAACGGCAGCAATCCCACGCTGCTGTACGGTTATGGCGGCTTTGATGTATCGCTGTTGCCGCACTACTTGGGCAGCGACGCGCCTTGCTGGCTGGAGCGTGGCGGGGTGTATGTGGTCGCCAATATTCGCGGCGGCGGCGAGTATGGTCCCGCCTGGCATCAGGCGGCGCTCAAGCAAGACCGCCACCGCGCCTTTGAGGATTTTGTCGCGGTTGCGAAAGATCTCATTGCGCGCAAGGTCACGTCATCACCGCATCTCGGCGCGCGCGGCGGTAGCAACGGCGGCCTGCTGGTGGGTAATATGCTGACGCAGTATCCGCAGCTGTTCGGCTGCATCGTCTGCGAGGTGCCGCTTTTGGATATGCAGCGCTATACGTCGCTTTCCGCTGGCGCATCGTGGATTGCCGAATATGGCGATCCGGACGACCCGGCGCAATGGCACTATATCAAAGCCTTTTCGCCGTACCATAATATCAAGGCGCAAACTGCTTATCCGCCGGTGCTGTTTTATACCGCTACCAGCGACGACCGGGTCAACCCGGCTCACGCGCGTAAAATGGCGGCGCGTATGCGGCAAATGGGCCACCAGCAGGCGTATTTCTATGAAAACACCGAAGGAGGGCACAGCGCCGCGGCGGACAAGAGACAAGCCGCGTTCCACAGTGCGCTGGTCAGCGAATTTCTCTGGTCCAGCTTAAACCGCGGCACGCCGGAAGCGTAGGCATTACCGGCCTGCGTCAGCCATATTTACTGGCAGCATGCCGGGGAGAAGGTTTGGTGACCGCGTCCTTCCCGGCATTTAAACGTCGTGGCTTGGGTGTCTATTACCCATACGTTATTTTTGCGATGTAACGTGAATACGGTCTTCTCTATGGCGATGGCGTCATCCGCCAGGTCTTTCTCAATTTCAATCGTCGCTGCGGTGGGATTTTCACCCAGCGCCGTCTGCGTGATGCGTAGATTCCCCGGTTCGAAAAAATAGCCTGCATCCATGGCATTGATGGCTAATTTAATGAGCGGTAATGCGTGTTCCTCATTATTTGCCCATGCCGCAAAGTGGCAGAATAATAATATAAGAGCAAAAAATGCTGGCTTCATTGCGCTGCTCCCTCCTGTATTCTTTACTCGAAAGCCTGTGTCGTAACGCATTATTGATGTGCATTCCCTTAGCGCCAGCATAGCATTCATGGCCAGTTCGTCATCTTAGAAACTCTCTTTTATTCTCTCAAATCTAAAATTTTCTTATCAATCCACGGTTCGGTTTAGGCCGGTTAGACCTGTTTTTTGGATCGAGGACCATCCGGGTTGACAAGGTCAGACGCCTAATCGCCGTTCGACAGGAAACGCTTAAAATAGGTCTGCCCGCCGGAGGCAAAGAAGAATGTAGTCGCCTAAGCGACCAGCGGAGCCTGTCTCAGGGCATCCGCGGTTGACGGGGGGTTAATTATTATTCGTCGCGAGAGTCCCGGGAGCGAAACCCGACATTGGCTCAATAATACCGCAGCGACAGGCTTCCTCCACAGGGATAGGCTATAACTATAGTTATATTAATAATGATCCAGAAAATTATGGCGACAATCATTATCATGAAGTGATCCCGTGCCCGCTAACGCGCGGCGACAAAGGCGAGCCGCAGCTAGCGCCTGCCGACCTGCGCAGAATTGACGTCAAAGGAGCGTGATAATGCAACACACCGATTGTGATGTCGTGATCGTGGGGGCGGGCCCGACGGGGTTAATGGCCGCCTACCTGCTTCAGCGCTGTGGCGTCCGCTTCCGCATTATCGACAAAGCCCTGGCCCCCAACCGAGAATCCCGCGCCGCCGTGATGTCGGCCCGCTCGCTGGAGCTTTTTGCCTCGCTCGGCCTCAGTGAGACGTTATTAACCAAAGGCATCATGACGCAACAAATCGATTTCCACCTCTCGGGCCGTCGCAAGGGTGGACTGAATTACGATTTGTGCGAGATAAATGACACCCCTTTTCCCTTTATTTTGATGATCCCGCAGTCTGCAACGGAACAGACGTTGTTGGACGCCCTTGCCGCCGGCGGGGCAGAGGTTGAACGCGGCGTCGAATTAGTGGGGCTCACCCCCTCCCAAGAAGGGGTGGACATCGAAATAAGCCAGAATGGCGAATTATCACGCTTACGCGCGGCCTATGTACTGGGAGCGGATGGTGGCCATAGCAAAGTGCGCCATCACCTGGCTCTGCCGTTTACCGGTGCGCCTTACCCGCAAAATTTTCTGCTCGGCGATGTTCAGGTGAACTGGGAAAACGGCCATGATCATTTCCGTATCTTTATGCATGGCGAGCGCATCGGCCTTTTTCTGCCGCTGGCGGGCAGTGGTCTTTCACGCGTCATGACGACCGACATTGGCGCCGCAGATAACAATCTTAACGGCGACGGCGATAACGACACGCGTTACGCTGGCCACGATAACCATAACGTAAGCGCTAAAGAACGGGACGACGGCGAACCGGCAGCGCTTGAACTGGAGGAACTACAGCGCGCGTTTTCCTCCGCGGCGCAAGTGCCGGTCACGCTGGGCAATGCGCAATGGCTCACAAAGTTTCGCACCCACCATCGCTGCGTGGATCATTACCGCATCGGGCGCATTTTTGTGGCGGGAGACGCCGCCCATATCCACTCCCCGGCGGGGGGGCAAGGAATGAATACCGGGCTACAGGATGCCGCCAACCTGGCCTGGAAACTGGCGGCGGTCTTGCAACATGACGCGCCGGAGAGCCTGCTTGAGACTTATGAAAGCGAACGCCTGCCCGTGGCGCGCGATACCATCGCATTCACCGACAAACTCTTCAGCCTGGCCGCGGGGCAGAGCGGCTGGCGCGCCCGGCTGAGGGATGCGCTAGCGCCGGTCGTGGTGGGGCCGGCCTCTCGTCTTGGGTTTGTGCAGGCAAAAGCGTTTCGCAAGTTTGCTCAGCTTGATATTCGCTACGGCGAAAATCCTTTTCTTGCCCCACCAGGCTCCTCTGATGCCCCCGCCAGGCCGGGAATACGGGCTCCAAATGCTCAGCTCAGCCGGCATCAGGATCTGTTCGATGTGTTGGCCGGCTATTGTTTCCATGTACTGGTTTTATCCCGCAGACGGCTGTCGCCCCCGCAGGCGGCCGCTGTTCTGAAATCTCTGGCGAGCTTGGCGAGTGAAACCGTTAAAACCGCGCTGGTGGCCCGTTTGACGGTCGGTATCCACCCGGGAGTGGAAACGGTCACGGGCAAGGATGTTTTTGTCCGCTACGGCTTAGTCAACGACACGGCGCAGGCCGTACTGCTGATCCGCCCGGACGGCGTCATTGCCTGGCGTGGCGATAATGATGACCTTTCGCCGCTTATCGCCTTCCTGCAACGGTTCTCTGCTGCTGAGGGGAGCTCTTCCCCCTCGAGTTGAATCCCCCCCGGCGCGCCAGTCTGGGCGCCTCCATCGCCTCCATCGCCTCCATCGCCTCCATCGCACACATCGCACACATCGCACACATCGCACACATCGCACACATCGCACACATCGCACACATCGCACACATCGCACACATCGCCTGCTCGCGGCGACAGCAAGCGCTTATATCGCGCTGGCGCCATTACGACTCCACTCATTTTCCGGCTCGCTGGGGCCTGTAAACGCGCGTTTACCCACCTGTCGCGCCGCGGCCGTCAGCGGCATCTAGCGCTCCTTTGCGGTGTTGCCAAGTCGAAGCGCCATACCGTTATGCCGGCGATATAACCACAGCTAATTGGCGCCAGGAGGATGAATCAATCATGCAATTAATTCACTTATTCAGCTATATTTTCAGAAATCGTTGATTGGCTGTTTAATTTAAAATAAACCTTATGCATCCGAAAGCAATACACTTACGTAATGACCCTGCGGGGGTGTATTTTAAACGACATTCTCTTTTTGCTTAGCATGCCGTGTAACTTAATGAGGAGCGCATAAATGGACATTAAACAGAAAATCGGCGCAATGACCCTGGAGGAAAAAATCGGTCAAAAAATCATGCTTGATTTCCGTTATTGGGATGCCAACGGCAACGGTAAGCGGGACATGATTGCTCCAGACGAAGCCATAGCAAAGATAATTCGCGATAACGGTATCGGCGGCGTAATCCTCTTTGCCAACAATTTACAAAATAAAGCACAAATACAGACGCTGACGGACTGGTATGCGGGAATTCATACCGGCGGCGATATTCATTTATTTATCGGTACGGATAATGAAGGTGGAAACGTATTTCGCCTTCCCCGCAGTGAATACGTTGCCTTTCCCGGTAATATGGCCTTGGCGGCAGCCTGGCTGGGCGGCGCCGATAAGGAACTTGCCCGCGAACAGGCGCAACATATGGCAAACGATCTGCGGGCGTTATCGATCAATGTCAATTTTGCGACGGTGGTTGATGTCAATACTAATCCGTTTAACCCTGTTATCAATGTCCGTAGTTTCAGCGATGACGTTACAACCGTTATCTCGCTGGCGGAAAGCATTCGCGCGGGCATGCACCAGCAGCAAATGATTACCGTTTACAAGCACTTTCCGGGCCATGGCGCTACGTCGACCGATTCGCATACCGCCCTGCCGCGGGTTGACCGTGACCGCCAGGAGGCGTTCGCAATCGATATTGCACCTTATCAGCACGCCATCGCCAGTGATACGCCGCCGGAGATGATCATGACGGCGCATATCCAATACCCTGCATTGGACGACACCCGGGTGCGTAACCGTAACGGCGTGGATATTACCGTGCCCGCCACGATGTCACGTTGCATCCAGACCGACATCCTGCGTAACCAATTGGGTTTCACCGGCGTGACATTGTCGGATGCGCTGGATATGGGCGCCATAACCGATCATTTTAACCCGGATGACGCCCTTGAACGTGTGTTTACCGCCGGTGTTGATATCGCCCTCATGCCGGTCAGCGTCGCTGCGCCTGCCGAGGCTCAACGCCTGTCGCAACTGATTGCGCTGATGGCGCAAAAGGTAAAACAAGGGGTTATCAAAGAGGAAGACATTGATGCCTCCGTTGCGAGGATCTTAACGCTAAAGCGGCGCTATCACCTGCTGGAAAAGGGAAAGAAAAGGGCGCCGCAGCCTGCCGCCGATGGACAGGCGCTGGAAAAGCGCATCAGCGATCGGGCGATTACCGTCGTCATCAATCAGCAATCGACGCTGCCTTTAAAGGACAAAACCCAACGCTTTTTTGTGCTGACGCCGTGGGCTGAGCAGGCCCAGGGCATTGCGGCGGTAATGGCACAAGAAGGGTATCGTACGGTGGAGGCGGCGAAGGAGACAAACCTGACGGAGGCGGAGATCAAAGCGCGCATCGCGCGCTGCGACGTTTTTATGCTCGGTACGCTCTCTACCGCCTTTTCGCCGGTGGAGAGTGCGGCGTCGCCGTATAAACCCCAACCCGATGAGACCAGCGATCGCTACCTTGCCTGGCTGCGCTTCGCGGCGGCGCAGGGGAAAATACGTCTCCATTTATCCCTGCGGGCGCCTTACGACATTGTGAACTTCGCCGAGGAGGTGGACGCAGCCGTTGCCTCTTACTCCTATTATGGCTATGACAACGGCGTTTGGGGCAGCCATGCCATGATCTCGCTGGCTGAAGTGCTCATCGGTCAGCGTTCGCCGCAAGGGAAACTGCCGGTCAATACTTGGCATCATTATGATGTAAAGACCAATAGCGGTACCCTGGCTTACCCCCGCGGGTTTGGGCTTAGCTGGTAACAATAACGGAATGGCTGCCGCCGCGTTTATCGCGGCCAATCTCATGATGAATGACATTCATGCTTTGAATCAGGGAGACAATAGTGCGGAGTGACAAAGGAATGGTACGTTGGCTGATAATCCTCGTATGGCTGGGGTTACTGGTCGGCTGTAGCAATAAACGTGCGGCGGAGCGCCTGCCGCCGTTAACCAGCAAACCTCAGGCGTCGGAAATGCGCGGCGTCTGGTGGACGACCCTGTACGGGCTTGATTGGCCCGGGCCCTCGACGCTTGATGCGCCCAATGACGCAGAGCGCATTCGACAGCAGCAAAACGCGCTGACGGCCAAGTTGGACAATCTGGTCAAGATCGGGGTTAACACGGTTTTTTTTCAGGTCAAGCCTGATGGTAACGCGCTTTATCGTTCCGAACTATTACCCTGGTCGGAAGTCCTCACGGGAACGGTTGGCCGGGATCCGGGCTATGATCCGCTGGCGTTTATGCTTGCACAAGCGCATAAAAGAGGTCTGAAAGTGCACGCCTGGCTCAATCCTTACCGGGTTACCCTGAATACCCGGCCAGAAACCGCCGCCGCGCTGAATGCCACGCTAAGAACATCACCCGCCAGCGTTTATGCGCTCCATCCTGACTGGATACGTATCGCCAGCGGCCGCTACGTTCTGGACCCCGGCCTGCCCGAGGTGCGCAATTGGGTCGTCAGCGTTGTCACTGAATTGGTCAAAAATTACCCGGTGGATGGGGTGCAGTTCGACGATTATTTTTACTACGAAACCCCCGATTCCCGCCTGGATGATGATGCCACTTACCGGCTGTATGGACAGGATTTTAGCGATAAAGCCGATTGGCGGCGCCACAATACCTTACTGATGATTCAGCAGGTCTCCCAGGCAGTAAAATCCCTTAACGCGCACGTTGCCTTTGGCATCAGCCCTGCCGGCGTCTGGCGCAATGCGGCGGATGATCCCCGCGGTTCGGCTACCCAAGCCGGGGGGCCTGCCTATGATACTGCTTACGCGGATACCCGGCAGTGGGTACGGCTGGGCCTGCTGGACTACATCGCTCCACAGCTGTATTGGCCGGTGGCGCGGCAGATAGTCCGGTATGATGTGTTGGCAAACTGGTGGTCGGAGGTCGTACGCCCTACCCACACCAAGCTGTATATAGGCGTCGCGCTTTATAAAATAGGCAGTCCCACGAAAGTCGAACCGGATTGGGGCGTGGAGGGCGGGGTAGCGGAGTTAAAAAAACAGCTGGATATTAACGACGCCTTACCCGAGGTCAACGGAACTATTCTGTTCAGCGAAGCCTATCTTAGCCGGCCGCAGACCGCCGCCGCGGTGGACTATCTGCAAAGCCGGTGGCGGCCTGAATAGGAAGTAACTGAAATCCACATCGCCCTACCGTTACCAGCAGGGTCATTGTAACGCATATTGCCCCGCCGTTGCCGGCAGGGCCATTGAGGGGCGTGACCCCGCCGTTGCCGGCGGGGCCATTAAAGGGCATGACCCCGCCGTTGCCGGCAGGGCCATTAAAGGGCATGACCCCGACGTTGCCGGCAGGGTCACTGGTGGGTACGGCCGCGCCGTTTTCGGCAGGGCCGTGCCCGGTGGGTGTTAGGCCGCATAGCGGACACGGTAACTATGCACCCCCTTGATAAGGAAGACCGCGGCAAACATCAGGGTGAAGAACAATACGATGGTCGCCCCCGGCGAGCTATCCAGGAAGAAAGAAACGTACACCCCCAAAAAGCCGCCGGCGACGGCGATGGCCACGGAAGCCAGCATCATCGACCAGAATTTTTTGGTGATAAGGAAAGCTATGGCCCCTGGAGCAATCAATAACGAGACGGACAAAATGATCCCGACCGCTTTAAGCGCTGCTACGATTGTCAAGGCAAGGAAGCAGAGCAGGCCGTAGTGCAATAGGCGCACATTAAGGCTGGAGGCTTTGGCTTGCACCGCGTCAAAGGTTTGCAGCAGCAGATCTTTCCATTTTACGGCGATGAACAGCACCGTAGCGGCGGAAATGACCGCCGCCTCGATGAGATCATCCGCGCCAATTCCCAGCATGTCGCCAAACAAAATATGCTGCAAATGGAGCGTGGACTGCACTTTGACATACATCACCAGCCCGACGCCAAACATACCGGAAAACACGATCCCCATCAGCGTGTCGTGCTTAATGCGACTATTGTTTTTCAAAAAGCCGGTCGTCATGGCGCAAACCAGACCGGCCACGAAAGCGCCAACCGCCAGTGGAAGCCCGATCATATAGGCGATGATGACGCCCGGAAATACCGCATGACTCATGGCGTCCCCCATCAGCGCCCACCCTTTTAATACCATCAGGCACGACAGCAGTGAGGCGGGAACGGCGATAAGAAGCACAATCAAGAACGCATTATTCATGAAAGCAAAATGAAAGGGCATCAGCAAAGTGTCTGTCAGGCTCATCCTTTTTTCCTTAACTCGGTGCGAGCGCGTTTACGGGAGGCTAATAAGCCGTGCCGCGGCGCCAAAACGAATGCCAGCAAAAAGAGGAGGGTTTGCAGCGAAACGATCAACCCGCCGGTAGCGCCGTCAAGAAAGTAACTGCTGTATGCGCCCACGAAACTGGTTAGCGCGCCCATAGGCACCGACACCATCAGCAAACGAGGGAAACGATCGGTCAGCAGCCAGGCGGTGGCGCCGGGCGTCACTATCATGCAAATTACCAGAAAGGCGCCGACCGTCTGGAGCGCGGCGACCGTCGAAGCGGCCAGCAGAGTGAAGAACAAACACTTCAGCCCCACCGGATTAATCCCGACGGAACGCGCATGGTTTTCATCAAAGAATACCACCATCAGATCTTTCCACTTCACCAGCAAAATGGCCAGCGAGATACAGCCGATGAGCGCCAATTGCATAATATCGGACGGCGCAATCACCAACAAATTGCCCAGCATGATCGTCTCGATATTCATCGCGGCGGGCCGCAGCGACAGCATAAATAGCCCGAAGGCGAAGAAAGATGAGAACGTCAACCCGATAATGACATCCTCTTTCAGCTTGGTGCGTTGATTGATGAATAGCATGGCCGAGGCGGCCAGACCCCCCGATAAAAAGGCGCCGGCCGATAACGGCAACCCCAACATCTTGGCGCCGGCGACGCCTGGAACAATTGAATGCGATAGCGCATCCCCCATCAGGGACCAACCCTTCAGCATCAGATAACAAGAAAGAAAGGCGCAAACGCCCCCCACCAATGCGGAAACCCACATCGCATTGCACATATAGTCATAGGTAAAGGGCTCAAGTAGTACGTCAAGCATAACTGTCCTCAGCCGGCCTCTGGCGCCAACACATTATCGTCCCAGGAGAGCTGATGAAGCGCGCCATCAAAGGCGCGCTCGATATTGGTCCGGGTAAAGATCTCCTGCGTCGGTCCGCAGGCCATCACGGTTCCTTTCACCAGGACGGTCATGTCGCAAAACGTCGGTACCGAGCCGAGATTATGAGTCGAGACCAAGATGGTCCGGCCCTCATCGCGCAGTCCGCGCAATAGGGTGACGATCTGTTTTTCGGTCTTCAGGTCCACGCCTGTAAAGGGTTCATCCAATAAGATCAATTGACCATCCTGGGCGATGGCGCGCGCCAGAAATACCCGTTTCCGCTGGCCGCCGGAGAGCTCGCCGATCTGCCGCTTTCGCAGCCCGCCCATAGCGACACGCTCCAGGGCGCATTCCACGGCATCTTTGTCCGCCTGACGCGGGATGCGCATCATCCCCATATGGCCGTAGCGTCCCATCATCACCACGTCCTCCGCCAGAACGGGGAAGTTCCAATCCACTTCTTCCGATTGGGGAACGTAGGAGACGAGATGACGTTTCAACGCCTTAGCGGGGGGATGCCCCATGACGGTAATTTCGCCGCTGGCCAAGGTGATAAATCCCATGATCGATTTGAATAAAGTCGACTTGCCGGAGCCGTTAACGCCCACCAGCCCGGCGATGACCCCGCGTGGGATGGCAAATGTCGCCTGTTTCAATGCCAGATGGCCGTTACGGTAAATCACGGTCGCTCGGCGGACGTCAAGTGCCGTTTCGCCGGCGGGCGAAACGGTGAGTGCGGCATCGATGCGGTTAGTCATGCTTAACCCCGGCGGTCATGCCTTCCGCCACGGTATCTGCCGTGACGCGCAGCAGGTCAAGATAAGTGGGGGTCGGACCTGTGGGCTCGCTTAATGAATCCACATACAATACGCCGCCATAATGTGCGCCGGTTTCGCGGGCCACTTCACGCGCCGGTTTATCGGAAACGGTGCTCTCGCTGAACACCGCGGGGATCTGGTACTTTTTGACGGTATCGACGACTTTGCGAATTTGCTGCGGGGTGCCTTCTTGATCGGAATTGACCGGCCAGAGATACAGCTCTTTCAAGCCAAAGTCGCGGGCGAGGTAGGAAAACGCGCCTTCACTGGTCACCAGCCAGCGTTGCGAGTCAGGAATTTGCGCCAGCTTTTCTTTGACCGGGGCGATTTCGGCGGTGATTTTATGCTTATAGAGTTCCGCATTTTGCTGATAAGTTTGGCTGTGAGCGGGATCGTATTTCACTAGCGCATCACGAATGTTATTGACGTAGATAATGGCATTATCGGGAGACATCCAGGCGTGCGGATTGGGTAAACCGCTATAGGGGCCCTCGACGATCCCGATGGGAACTACCCCCTGCGAGACGACAACGTCGGGCACATCATGCAGCTGCTGATAAAATTTCTCGAACCAACGTTCCAGATCGAGTCCATTCGATAGCAATAATTGAGCTCCCTGGGTACGCTGAATATCGCCCGGCGTGGGTTGGTATTCATGTATTTCCGCCCCGGGCTTGGTGATGGATTCGATGTCAGCCGCATCACCGGCGACGTTTCTTGCCATATCCGCAATGACGGTAAAGGTAGTGACGACTTTGAATTTATCCGCAGCGGCGGACGATAACGAGGTCAGCAGCAGCGATAACGTTACGGCGGAGACCATTATTTTTGCTTTGTTTTTCATAAAGTAGCGATTTCCTTGAAGGCGTTTAACGGGGCAGATTGCAAACAGGCGCTAGCATAAGGGGTGGTCGACATTATGTAAATGCTAATGATAACGATTATCATTAGCATGTATGTTTCGTTGTGGTTCCGTTTAACTTTTCTTTAGCCGCCAGGCTTTTGCTTCCCGCGCCCATGCCACGCTGCTTCATGAGCCATGAGCCATGAGCCATGAGCCATGAACCCTTGACAACCATGCGGCATATTTATAGGCCCGCTATTATCTGCCGCCAGACGTCATCATCCGCCCAATTGTTTGTCAACTTACGGCACAAACGTCTTTCATGGCGTTCATCATTAATTATGAAATAAATTGTCATTGCTTTATTCAATTGCACATAACTTCTTTTTTTGTTGACGAAAAACAAGGGCGTTATGCGCAAGCGCGGCAAGGGTGAATGCTATTCCACCTTACCGTCAGTCGTTTAAAACAACCACGCCAAGGAGGCGGATTTAATAATGTCAAAAAAACTCAGCGTGAGTAAATATGCCGCTCAGCCGGCGGTACGCCATGGGCATGTTCCTACCCCTGCCTCGCGTGCTTATTTCGCCTGGCAACAGGGAAAACTGGATTCGGGGCAATTAAACCAGCGCGAAGCGGGTAAATTTTTTCCCGCCGTTGCCGCGGGTCTTTCCGATCCCGTCGCGCCAACGGACGTCAATAATATGGTACCGCCGCCGGACGGCAAAATTGCCAGCGCCAACCAGGGTAATGGCGAATTCCTGGATGAGCCCGGCACCCATTGGGAAAAACATCAAGTCGTGGCCGGTGAGCTGCTGACCTTTTCCTGGTCTTACAGTGCAAAGCACCTCACCCGGCGCTGGAATTATTTCATCACCCGCCAGGACTGGGATCCCAACGCGCCGTTAAGCCGTGCCCAATTTGACACCCAGCCTTTTTTTAAAGTCGAGCTGACCGAGCAGCCGTTCTGGAGCAATGGCACGGCGCTTACCCCGCCTGAACCGACGGTACATGAGGTGATGCTGCCGCAGCGTTCAGGCTACCACGTCATTTTAGCCGTATGGGAAGTGGCGGATACTGGTAATGCGTTCTACCAGGTCATCGATGTGGATTTCGTCGACGGTGATGATAACGGCGACGATAACGGCGACGATAACGGCGAGACTACGCCCGTTGCGCCTAACGGACTGCGCGCCACGGAGATCACCAGTAATGCCATTACCCTTGCGTGGAATAGCACCACCCCGGCTGCCGGTGAATATCGACTTTATCGCGACGGCAGCCGTATTTATGCGGGTACTCAGCCGGGCTTTATTGACACCGGACTGGCGGAAAATACGCCCTACAGTTATGCCGTAAGCGCGGTGAATGCGCAGGGCGTTGAATCCGCGCAGAGCCAGGCATTGCTGGTGACAACGTCGAGCCAAACCTTGCCCGATTCTCCGCCGGCGGCGCCGAAAAATCTGCACAGTATGGGGGTAAGCGCCGACGGCGTGAGCTTGATGTGGGGGGCGTCAGCCGACGCTAACCGGATGGGCAATTACATTGTCTATCGCGATGGCGTGGCATTGATAACCCTGCCGGTTTCACAGCTAAGCTATAACGATACCGGCCTTGCCGCCGGCACCACGTATCGCTACTACGTCATCGCTAGGGATGTATCCGGCCAGGTCTCTGCGCCGAGCAATACGCTGACGGTGACCACCGACGACAACGATGAGGGACAGCCGGGGAATTACCCGGAATGGAAACTGATGACCTCTTATACTCGCGGCGATAAGGTCAGCTATCGCGGCAAAGATTGGGAATGTCTGCAAAGTCATGTCGCTTACACGGATTCCTGGTCTCCGGGGGGAGAAGATTATCTGACCCTGTGGCGGCCGTTAAGCTAACGTTTCGCTCTGGCAAGTGGACGCAATTTGTGTCCACTTTATTTTTTCCGGTTCGGTAGCCGCTGTCTCGATAAAGGCTGACGAGGCGGGCGTCATTAGGTCTGATTCGGCGGGAGGGTATATTTCTTAAGCGAGATGACAAAATGCCGATGATTTTTTTTAATTTTGGCGCCTCGTTCACACCAATATGAGGCGAAATGAAAAAATTCATCGCTGGTGAGTTCAAATCCCAGCTCAACATGTTTAACCAAGCCTGCGGCCAACAGCCGCTCTGCTTCTTCCAGGGATGAGACCAGGACAGGCGTCATTGTTTCTTTTACCATTTTGTTTGCTGATACCGTCTAAACGATATGTCCGTTTCATTTCATTAAGATGACAGAAATGTCGCGCCCGCGCTTTTTTTCCCTACAACCGACACACAACCGTCATATAAAAACTCAATAATTACTGCCTCTAGCCCTACTGTGTTATGAGGTCGTTGTGCATTCAGAGCGTTATGTGGATAAAGAACTCAGCTGGCTCGCTTTTAATGAGCGCGTCCTGCAAGAGGCTGAAGATGTCACTAATCCCTTGGTCGAGCGAATTCGTTTTCTCGGCATTTATTCCAGCAACCGTGATGAATTTTATAAGATCCGCTTTGCCGATCTGAGGCGAAATCTTCTTATCAGCGCTGCTCAGGGCAAAGACGAAGGCTATCGACGATTATTGGCTGAAGTGAAACATAAGATTGCGAAAAATAACGAGAAATTCGATAGTCTTTACCATGATTTGCTGCGAGAACTGGCTAGAAACCAGATTTTTTTGCTCAATGAGCGCCAATTATCTGAACCGCAGCAGCATTGGCTGCGGGACTATTTTCAACAAACCCTGCGCCCGCTCGTAAGGCCTATCCTTATCGACCAGGACACCAACTTGGTCACTTTCTTGCGTGACGATTCAACCTACCTGGTGGTGAAAATGACGCGGGACGAGGCGGTAAATTACGCCCTACTGGAAATCCCATCAGACAGGACTCCGCGTTTTATCACCTTGCCCGCCGACAGCGGTTCACGCCGGCGAAAGCCCCTTATCATTTTGGATAATGTGATAAGACTGTGCCTTAACGATATTTTTGACCCGTTTTTTGATTATGACGATATTCATGCCTGGTCGATGAAAATGACTCGGGATGCGGAATTCGATCTTTCGTTTGAAATGGATACTAGCCTGCCAGATTTGATGTCCTCTGGGCTAAAACAACGGTTAAAGGCGGAACCCGTGCGTCTGAGTTATCAACGCGACATGCCGGCGGACATGCTCGCTATGTTGCTCGATAAACTGGGCATAGAAGATCACGATTCAGTGATTGCCGGGGCGCGTTATCATAACTTTCGCGATTTTCTGAAGTTTCCCCATATGGGTAAGAGCCGGCTTATTAATAAACCGCTGCCGGCGCTGGCTCACCCGCATTTCGCTGGTTACCGCAATGTGTTTGACGCCATCAGCGCCCGGGATATTCTATTGTATTATCCTTACCATACGTTCAAACATACCTTGGAGATCTTGCGCCAGGCGTCATTTGACCCGCATGTGCTGGCCATCCGGATCAATATCTATCGGGTGGCAAAACAATCTCGGGTCATCGAATCGATGATTCATGCCGCCTGTAATGGCAAAAAAGTCACCGTCGTGGTGGAACTGCAGGCCCGATTTGATGAAGAGGCCAATATTGAGTGGTCGCGGCGGCTGAAGAATGCGGGCGTACACGTTATTTTTTCGATTCCAGGGCTTAAAATCCATTCCAAACTGTTCCTAATCAGCCGCCTGGAGGAGGGCAAACTGGTACGTTACGCTCATATTGGCACCGGTAATTTTAATGAAAGTACCGCGAAGTTATATACCGATTATGCGTTGCTGACCAAAGATCCTCGTATCACCGGGGAAATTCGCCAGGTATTTAATTTCATCGAAAATCCCTATAGGCCGGTGTCGTTTCACTGGTTGTTGGTAGCGCCCCTGAACATGCGTAAGGGGCTATATCGTCTGATCGATGCGGAAATGGCCGCGGCGAAAACCGGCGCGGCGGGTCACATCAAGCTGAAATTGAACAATTTGGTCGATCAAGGGCTGATTGAGGAATTGTATGCCGCTTCCGCCGTTGGGGTATCGGTCTGCCTGCTGGTCAGAGGGATGTGCTCATTGGTGCCTGGCGTGCCTGGCGTAAGTGAAAACATCAAGGTAATAAGTATCCTGGATCGTTTTCTGGAACATGATCGGGTGTATTTATTCGGTAACCAGGGGCACCCGCGGGTGTTCATCTCGTCGGCGGACTGGATGACGCGTAATGTCGATCACCGTATTGAGGTCAGCGTGGAACTGCTGGACAACGATATCCGCCAGCAGGTTATTGCGGTGCTCGACCTGTTATTCAGCGACACGGTGAAAGCGCGGGTCGTGGATCAGGCGATGAGCAATCGCTACGTGACGCGCGGGCGCCGCCGCAAAACCCGCGGCCAGTTGGCCGTTTATCACTATCTGGCCGAATGGCCACAGGCGGCCAGAGCGCCAAGCGTATTGCCCGCGATGCCGGCTACCTCGTCGGTTGTCGTTCCGCCCGACGCGGACGACACGCCGAGCGCCGCACGCAGGCGCCGAGGACAAGGAGGCTGACCCACGTGGTCAGCGCCGCTTTTCAGCAAACACACCGCGATGGGTCGGACGCCGTGGCGGCATAATATTGATGAGAACGGCCTTAATCCACGATCATTACTCGGCCTGAGGTATAGTTATTGCTGCGTATTCTCGTCCTGCTATCGTACGGCCTTCGTTCGACCGCCGTACCCGATGTGCGGCAATACCCCATCAAAGGCTGATTAGCGTCGTGTTATTATCGTAGCGGTCGCGCTGGGTCGTTTTCGGTTTGCCGGCGGGGCGCGCACCTGAGGCTGTCCCGCGGCAGCTGTTTCTCGAACCAGTGATGGGCATAAGGATTGGTATTATAGGGTGCGATTTCCCGGAAGCCATTGCGCGCATAGAGCGCGCAGGCTTCCGTCAAGCTGCGATGTGTGTCTAGCCGCAGGGTCGGCACCCCTGCCGCTGCGGCCTGCGTTTCCAGCGTCGCCAGCAGCCGCTGCGCAATGCCAAGACCGCGCGCCGCGGGGTCAACCCACATGCGTTTGATTTCACCATAGCCGCCGTCGACGATTTTCACCCCCCCGCAGCCGACCGGTGTGCTGTCCAGAGTGGCAATATGGAAATAACCCGACGGCGGCGTGAGTTCCTCCGGCTCGGCGGAGACGGAGCGAGCGGGATCAAATCCTTCTGTAAAGCGCTGTGCAAGCTCCTGAAAATAAGCGTGAATACAGGCCTGCGCCTCGGGGGAAGCGGGATCGGCTGGGGCAATCGTTACCGCGGCCGCGCGTAAGTAGCGCTCCACTTCTCCCACCGCCATAAGTAGCCGGCCACGCTGGCGATCGCTGAGCGGCGTTAGGAGCGAATCGATCCGTTCGTTTGAGCGTTGGTCAAGTTCTTGCCATACCTGCAACCCCGACGGGGTTAACTCGACACGCTGTACGCGTCCATCCCGGCTGTCCCGCCGACGGATCAAGAGCTTTTCGGTTTCAAGTATACGCAGCATGCGGCTGAGATAGCCGGAATCGAGCGCCATGCGCAGCCGCAATTCGCGTACCGTGGCGCCGGCAGGGCCGATCTCGAAGAGCAGCCGCGCTTCACCAAGCGGACGGCCGCTGCTGAGGTAATTGTCGTTAAGCACGCCGAGCCGGAGGGTGAGCATCCGGTTGAAACGGCGCATCAGTTGAATATGTTCATAGTTCATTGCCTGACTTTAGTCAGATAAATGCAATAAAGCAATGTTTTTTGGCGGCACTTGCCTGTCACTCCGTAGCGTGACGAGTTGACGTAACGCTAGTCGCCGCGTGCAGGCCCTACCGCGAAGGGGGGAAGTCTGCGCAAACATGCTCTGTCCGAGCATTTATATTCCCTGATGGCGAAACATAATGAGGTAAAATTAGCATACCTTGGCTATTCAAAAAGGCTTAACAATATAATCGAGAACGAACCAGCCAATGGTTGTTGCAAAAGCAGGGTGGGGCTATGCTATTTTCCTTGCAAGGGCGCAGGCCAGGCGTTTTGTTTCTTTCGGTCATCAGATTGGCTGGCCGTGCCGCTAATAAGAGAATTAAAAGCGGCCTGTCGTTATGACCCTTGGCGGGGAAAACGTCAATGGATAATAAATTAGCGGCGTGACCGATGCTTGAAAAGACGTTGGCGAAAGCAATAATGCCGGGCGCCGCGACCCTTTTGGCCGTAATGACCTACGCCGGCGGTGTCTATTTCCAGCAGAAATTAATCTTGATGCGCGCGCGTCACATTTTATACGCCGGGAATAATGCCCTGGCCGAGCATTCGCTATACAAGCAAATATCTAATCTTTGCTTTCACTATCCCCTCACTCTTCAGCGGTAGGCTAACGTTCATAATGAGAAGTACGGTTTATAGCGCAATGAACGTGTTACCGCCGTTATATGTCTTTCTTGCAGAGAGGTAAACACATGGCAACAAGGCGTCACCATCCTCATCAATCGCAGCGGCACACCACGGACACACCTTCTGAAAACGTCGGCGCCATGACCGAAAAAGAGGCTGTGAGGAAAAAAACGCGCCATCGACGCACTACCGCCGCTCGGGTAAGAGCGACGAAAAGGGCTAGATCGATCCCTATCCCCGAGCAAACGGCGGTTGACAATCCCCTTGCTGAAATAGTGCTGCCGGACGGGTCGGTTATGACTAATCCCTGGTGTTTCACCAAAAGTCTATTGGGCATGTTTCCCGGCTTCTTAATACTAAATTGTGAAAAACTGCGCACAAAGCCGGCTGAAAAAAAGGCGCCAGCGTTAACGCCAATCGAATCGATGGAAAATGATCACACTACGATGAGAGCGGTGGAGGTGGCCTCGGCCGCGGTGCTCGCGGCTGAAGCTGCCGCGACGGTCGCTGCGGTTGCGGCGGGGGCCGCCGTAGAAGCCGCGGGCGCGGCGATTGAGGCGGTAGTGGAAGCGGCGCAAGAAGAAACGTCGCTCTAACCGCCTCGGCGGGAGTAAGCCAGGTCGTGTGATCTTGCACTGAACAGCACGACCTGAACCTCATCGCCGACTCAACCCACTTTATGCTGTCGCCGCCAACGTAAAGGGGATGGATGCCGGCTGCGACGCGCAGGGCGACACCCGTCAAGGATATTACCCCTATGTTCACCGTGACTCCGCTCGGAAAGTGA
Source organism: Sodalis praecaptivus (assembly GCF_000517425.1). Taxonomy (NCBI): domain Bacteria; kingdom Pseudomonadati; phylum Pseudomonadota; class Gammaproteobacteria; order Enterobacterales; family Bruguierivoracaceae; genus Sodalis; species Sodalis praecaptivus. Next base: position 351,067 of record NZ_CP006570.1, on the reverse strand, counting down.
CGATTTTGCCACTAACAGACAGGCGGTAAAACACTCCCGCCAGGCAAGGCCTGGCCAGGCCTGGCTCACCGTAGCCATGACGCTACATCGCTGTGCCCATCAACAAGGCACCGCGGGCTGCAATGTCGTACCCATACTGGCCGTCGCAGGTAAAATGATCGTAATGTAACGCTGAACGCGTATTAAAGATGCTTGTGATCACAAGTGTGAAGTAATACTCTCCTGCTGGAAGAGGAGCCAATGTGTCAAATATCACTTTACGCTGTTGCGGAATAATGGCGCTCTGTCGCGCTATTAATTCTCCCTCCAGGTCTTGGCGGCGAACCTCTACGTGATAGTGCAGCTGTGGTGATGTGCTCTCATCATTGCGCCATTCTATCGTTAAGATGCCATCTTCATATTTTGCCGCCAGCGCCATGATTTTGGGCTTGACGATGGATGTGGGTTTGGCGGCGGATTGGCGAGGATAGACCGCCTGAGAGGGGTGCGTATTATTCAATTCGTCGCCGGCAGCGCGCTGAATATGGGCTTCAGGGGGCGTGAGCGCCGCAGCGCGATAAGGGGGATGAGCCACGGCGGCATTGTGGCGATGATAGGCCGGCTGCTCCCACTGGCCATTTGCATCCATACGCAAATGCAGCACGGCATGTCCGCTGTGGTTGACTTCGTCACCGGAAAAGCGGTCCGAAAGGCCGACAACATGATAGCCGCTGAAAGAGATATCCGCGCCGGGGACGCTGGCGCTGAAGTAGTGGGTCCATGTCCCATTTGCAAAGGCATAGCTGAACATGGCCAGATGGGTTCTCCGTTCACCGGCGACGTACCAGCGCCTTATCACGGTAGCGTAACGAATATCGGCATGCCATGGCATCGGATGCGCGATTCGCCGCCCCGTGTCATTTCCGCCTAAGGGGGTGGCAAGCGTATTCTCCGCCGACCATTCCAATTGAACGGCGTTTTCCGTCACGGACCTAGCGGTTGCTCCTTCGCCGATGATGCATAGCGCGTGACAGGGAGAAGAAAAATTGCCGATTATTGGGTCCTTCTGACGCTGGATGCCGGCAAAACCGCCTCTTTCGCCAAGATTGAAATAATATCCGCTGTAATCATGGTGTGCCTCATCGTCCCAATTTGGGGCATCGTGCTCCACATAAATAAGTTCGGCTTGGTCTTGGTTAAAGCATGCTGTGATGCCGGGTCCGCAAGTTGGCACAGCAACCTTTTCGCCGCCATTTACCCCCTTAAGTATATCTTTGCGCAACGCGTCGATCGTCTTCCAGACAGCCGCATCATAGAGTTTGTCACCGGGATACCCTTTCTGTGCGGTAACGGAGCGGCCTGGCAACGGCAGGTTATTTTGGTATACGCGATACAGCAAACGATCCGCTCGTGTGCGCCACGATTGCGCGATGTTATCCGGCCAGTTGGCGATCTTCTTCACTAACGCCGGCAGTTGGGGTAAGGACACCTTGTGGTGAAACGCCGCCAGCGGCTGATGTCGATAAAAATCCCAAGCTTCAAAAATCAGACTGTCGCTGTTTATCTTCAGTAGCCAACCTGTGCCCTTCCGTTCTTCCCCTTGCTCTGTCGCGGTCAGTGAGGGGACTTCCACCAGCGTGCCAAAGGAACGTTGCATTATTTCAATGGTGCCAAAACCGTTGTGCGTATGCCCGCTTATCACGACTAACTGCGGGTAATGTTCAAAAATATCTTTCAGTCTCTCATGATGATAACGCGAGATGTCGCAGAATGCCGTTTGCCGATGCGTAAAACTCAGCGCCTGAGGGATTATGACAAAGATAGGCCTATCAAGACGGGCATCCCAAGCCAGGCACCTTTGCAGCCAGTCCAGGGATTGTGCTGAGAGTGACATAGGTTCACTCCCTCCAGGATCCGAATTGAGCACAATAAAATGGTAACCGTTAAGCCAATAGTCTCCGCACTGGGTTTCGGGGTAGACGGGCGGTTTCGCCGTATGAGAGCAGCGGCCATAAGGAGGCAATAAATCGGGCTCGATAAGCGCATTTTTACCCCCGCGGACGCTCTGATTGCCCTGCATTACCACAGCATGACAACGCGGGTTTGACGCCAAAGCAGAATCGATAATCTGCCGCGTCCGTCGTGTTTGCGCCGGCTTGCCGGCCAACCCGCCGACGATGACGACCTGCCGAATAAGCTTATGCAGGCAGATATTCTCCAGGCACCGAGACAATAGGTGATAATCGTCATCACTCGTCGGGTGTATATCGCTGATAAGGGCGACTTGGGTGGGAAAAGCGTCTCTGCTTGGCCCTGCCTTCTCCCGATTATTGATCTTACCGCTGTTCGATTTTAGTATTTTCAACGCGAGGCACCTTTCGCCAGAGAGTGATGTTATCCCTGTTGTGGAGAAACATATTGACGGCAGGAGGAGGCTAACAATGCGTCAGCACTCTCCATCGGCTTGATTGTTGATCTGTTCATAAGGCTATCCTTTGGGATGGCGTTAGCAAAGGATGGCGTGTTGTGTCAGGCATAATCGAAAGCGCCCAGTGGTGAGGAAAGGATACGCCGTATCCGCTAGCGCCAGCATGGGCCCTGTTGCGTTTACGCTGCGGGATTGCAAATCATCAGCGTCAGCGCGCGGTAGGGTTACCGCGCGGGATGAAATTTGTTCCGCATCGAATAGGTTATCGATGCCGTTGTCTTAGCGCGGGACCGGAAATGCTGATGGCCGGTAGAAGTAGGGTAAATCAGCGGAAAAGGTCAGGCGGCCTAATAAACGCTGTTTTTATCACGGTATAACTACGAGGTTTAAGCGATTCAGTAGGCAAGTATTCATTAATTGGCTGGCAGGCGAGATCATGATGGTTTAATGTCAATCCTCTTCGCAAACACGCAAAATTTATTTCACGAAAAATAACGGATCGTCAGGACTCTCTTTATCATGTGAATGAAAAAATATCGGCAACCATAAGTAGAGTAGTTAAAATAGGTGCCGTCTGATATAGCATTTTCATGCCCTGGCTTGAGGGCACACGCGAGGAAAACGTCTAAACGGTCATTGTTTGATAAAAAGGGAGGTTATTTCATTGTCTTATGAACGCAATGGTTCTCGATGTGCTAAGAAGCATGATTGCGCAACAGCAACAGACGTTATCAGAAAGTAAATAAATTAAATAACCTTTCCTATGGCTGAGCCTCGTAGAGGTTTAGGGTGCTGAAAATAATCTGCTCGAGCGAATAGGATAAACTGTAGCGGAGAAAAAATGAACGTCAACACTTCTACCCACTGTGCGTCTACAGCATTATTGCAACCCTATGCAGGCAGCAGAAAAAACGTGTCAGCCTCGACCCGCCAGCCAGTGCATAACAACAGGGGCGTGCACTTTAGCAATGTTATTTCAATTGTAAAAATTAGCAATGGCGGACGTGAAATAACCACACTGAGCCGATTTGAAGAATTGTACAGGCGGCACGTGGATGTACAGGCAAAACTGAGCGGGATGCGTTGCGCATACGGGCACGATAATCCTCGCACCGATCCGCAAAATTTTGACCTTGAATTCGCGCTAAAGAGGCTAGAGGGCTGCCCAGAGAATGCGTAATGTCACTCTTTTTAGGTGGCGTTTGCCGTGTGTAGGGCCGATGGCCTGCCTCTAGCTTTGCTATCCTGCCAAATCCACAGAAGCAGATACTACTGAAATAACGATCCTTGTGTTTAGTGAATATTCACTAACACATCGCACTCATCAGTCATTTCATGGCTTGCTTTGCCCTTGATGTTGACAATTAAAGAATCTTCCTGCTTGAGGGCAAGACAGAACGCAATCACCGTTGTGAAAGGGCTAACCAATGTCTTATCTATTAGTAATCACGTAAGCTATCTGCCCTTTAATAAATTACCGTTACCCTGCGGTTTGTCCCTGCTCATCATCACGGCATAGCGGGATGATAGAGTGAAAAGTGAATATTATCGTATGATGGTAGGGCGCCGTTAATGACATATTATTGCGAGAGGTATTTCTCCGCCCGGGGCGGTATCATCAAGACTTTTTATCTGAGAATTATTTATCAATGAATTAATTGGGATAATATCAATTTTGGCTGGAAAAAAGACTTTTATAATAAGACTTAGAATTGATAAGATAAGGGGATAATGGATAAGGATATTCTTTAGCGAAGGGGGAAATGCCGTTGAAGCCGTTTTGAGCGCCGTGAAGAGCCCGTGCTTTTTTCATTACACTTTATGGTGGCAACTTCTTTAGCGTTGATACTCCCCGTTATAGCGTGAACTATTCCGTTAACCAGGAGACTTTGTCGCGCCATAAGAAAATCACCTTATCACTAACCGGTGCCCCCTAAAAAGAGAGCAGTGAAATGATTACTCTTTGGCATCACGTAAAAAATAAGATTTTGGTCACCGCAGCGGTGAAAACACTGACAAGCGAGCAGCATCGCCGCGAATGCCTGCCTCATGGCGGGCAAATCAGGGACACTACAAACAGGGGTTTATGTAAACAGCATGATGCTCGCAATACTGACGCGATGATGCGGCGGACTTATGCCAGGGAGGCGCTATGTCACAGGTTATTTGCCAGCACGACGCGTTGTTTAAACGGTTCCTCGGGGATATCACCGTGGCGCGAGATTTTTTGGCTGTCCACTTGCCGGCGACAATTTGCCGTCAATGCGATCTGCGGACGCTGGCGATGGCGCCGGCCAGCTTTGTCGAGGAGAACTTACGCAGCCAGCTTTCCGATATGCTGTACTCGGTAAAAACCGCGAGCGGGGAAGGGTATATTTACTGCCTGATAGAGCATCAGTCGCGCCCTGAGAAGCTGATGCCGCAGCGTATGCTTCGCTACAGCCTGGCGGCGATGCAGCAGCACCTTGATCAGGGGCACGAACAATTGCCGGTGGTGGTGCCGCTGCTGTTTTACCACGGGCGGACGTCGCCCTATCCGTACACCACGCGCTGGCTGGATTGCTTTGCCGACCCTGAGCTGGCAGAATCGGTGTATATGCAGGCGTTCCCGCTGGTGGATATCACGGCGATGCCGGATGATGAGATCCTGACCCACCGACGCGTGGCGCTGCTGGAGTTGGTGCAAAAGCATATCCGAACGCGGGATGTGCTGGAGATGGTAAATGACATCGCCAGGTTGTCTAAACGTTGGCCGCTATCGGCGGCCCAGTTTCGCAGTCTGGTCTATTATATTGTCATGCAGGGAGAGACGTCGGCCGCGGAAGAGTTTCTGCGGGCGATGGCCGAGAAAGCAACGGATTATCAGGAGGACATCATGACGATTGCACAACAGCTTGAAGCGAAGGGGTTACAAAAGGGCCTGCAAAAGGGCATTCAAAAAGGTGAAAAGAATGCCTCAATCAAAATTGCACGGCAGCTCATCGCCAGTGGCGTTGAACGTGCGGTGGTGCAAAATTCCACTGGCCTGAATGATGAAGAATGGAATGCGTTAACGCGTTAACCTCGTTCTCTGTGGGCAGCGCGGGCGGTAAGCCGGCAACGCAAGGCTAGCACGGGTTGAGCTTATCCTTAGCTGTGCTTTGTTTCGGGGTGGCATGCCCTCGCCGTGCTTCAGCCTACAGGATCACGCCAGTTCCCCCAGATTCAGCCGTTGATAAAAGGCCAAAGCATCGCTGTCGCCGAGCGCCAGCGATGCACACTGTAAGAATTTATCTCTATTCAGCGCGGGCGGCAGCGGATTTTCGTATGAGGAACCCTGGGCACTGTCGATGTAGGTCGTTAAACGCCGACCGTCTTTGGTCTCAATCATCACCTCCGCGCCGCCGATATTATCGTGAAGGTAGGGGTGCAATGAGACCTGCCGCATGAGGCAATGCGTCTCCGGCCGGTTGAAGCGGGTCTCATCAATGAAATCATCCAGCGTCAACCGGCCTTCTTCTAGCGCGCGCGCCGTGCAGTAATGCAGGCTGAATTTGGCGGCCAAGGGATCCTTTGGCGCCGGGACGTTGATATGCGGAAACCTGATGGGGTGCACCCCGACCGCCACGCGCACAATTTCCTCAGGCGTCAGGCGATGTTCATGGCGCAGGGCAAGAATGCCGTCCAGCGGCGGTAAAATGGCGTAACAGCAGGGAAACCGTTTTTGCTTGATACCCATCACCGGCGCCAACAATACAGGCTCGCCGGTCCAGGGCGCCACCAGTAATGAGGTATCAAAATGTGCTGCTCCGGCGTTAAAGACAGAGAGATAGCCGTGATGATGCTCGAACGCCGATTTCCCCGCGCTGAAATCCTGCTGGGCGAGCTTGATCGCCAGTAAGGCGTTGCGATTGGCCTGGCCTACCCCTAACGGTTTGGTTTCGCTGCCGAAATTGGCCTTGATGCCTGACGCCAGCGCCGTGGCGATGGACAGTGCGACGGCCGTTTGATGTTCGCTCAATTCCAGCAGCGCCGCACAGGCTGCCACCGCGGCGAATATGCCGAGGGTGGTAGTCGGGTGCCATCCATGGGTATATTGGTAACGCCCGACCGCATCGCCCAGGCGCGATGCGGCCTCGAAACCGGTAATGTAGGCCCGCACCACGGCGGCCGGCGACGCCTGGCGTTCATCACCCAACGCCAACAACGCGGGCAGGATGGCGACCGAGGTATGGCCATGCAGACGAGAGTTCGAGTCGTCAAAATCCAGGATATGTGCGGCAATACCGTTGAACAACGCGGCGTCCAGAGCGTTGACGCGTAGCGACGTACCAAAAACCCGGCTTTGCCCTGGAGCGGCGGGTTCTATCACCGCGCGTAATTTTAGCGCCCCGGGCTGGACGCTACCGGCCAGCATAACGCCAAGGGTATCGATAATGGCGTAACGCGCCCGCTCAAAGGCCTCTTTGGGTAAACTTCTTTGATGAAATTGATGAATATTGCGGGCGAATTGCAAAGCGATAGTCATAGGCTTCCTTATCTCCTCGGGTCCGGATCAGTGGCGCCCGACCAGCAGCGCGGTTAAGGTACGCAGCGCGCCGGGTTGCTCAAAATTGGCTGCCGTGTGGAATAGCCGTTCGCTGTTCGCAGATCCCAGGGCCGGCACCGTCAGGCGAGAGAACTTATCATGTAACTCATCAAGGGAGAGGGGATTGAGCGCATGGCCTCGGACCACTTTGGTTTCCCCTCGTAATTGCTCGCCGTTGGTAAAGCTTATTTCGATGACCGACTCATGAGGCGCTTGCCCTTCCACCGCCTGCGCCACCACTTTTTTAAGCAATGCTCGGGCCTGAGGATCCGCGGTTTTACCGCCCGTGAAGTCTTGTTCCCCCAGCGGGAAACCGCAGAGCGCCAGGGCGATGCAGTGCTGGACGCTGAATTTGGTTTCCAACGGCGTACGGGGGCGTGGGTTACCGGCGTTGATCATACACATGGGGTGAACGTAGGCTTGGACATGGGCGATGTGGCGGCCGTTAAGCTCGGGAAATAATCCCTGGGCAGTTTCGATGGCAGCATGGGTGCCGCGGCAACTGGCATAACGCTTATAGCCGTTGGAGGACAATTCCCAGGTTTCGCCAAGGTCCAGAAGCGGCACATCAACATCACCGGACTGGATAAAGGATTTCAGCCAGCCCTCGGGTTCATAAAAATGGTGGGCGGCAATAAATCCCGACTGCGCCAACTCGGCCGCCATAATTCCGTCCATAGCCGCTTTGCCGGCGTGGAAGGGTTTGCCGTGCGTCCCCGAGGACTTCATTAATCCTCCCATCATCGTCGCCGCTGCGCCGAGGGCATTCGCCGACGCTGTCTCGTCCAGACCGCTTAGTGAGGCGGCCACCGCGGTCGCGCCCGCCCGGCCGGCGATGGCGGTCGGGTGAAATCCCCTGCGCTGCAGGTTTCTGCCGATCCCCTGCGTCCCGCCGCCGCCCAGGCGCGCCATGATTTCATAACCGGTGATAAACGCGGCCAGCACCTGTTGCTCAGTCAGATTTTGCGCCTGGCCCAGCGCCAAGGCCGTCGACCAGCACGGGCCGCTGGGATGTCCTGCGCCGCCAGGGTGGGTATCATCAAAATCTGCCGCATGGGCCATGGTGCCATTGATCAGCGCCGCCAGCGCAGGCGTAGTTTGGCCGCCCAGGATAATCTGCGCGCGGCCGGCCGCTTGCCAACCGAGCGCGACCTGGCGCACCGCGCTGACGGCGGGGTCGGTTACCGCCCCGATAGCCACCCCCAAATAGTCAATTAGGGCGCGTTTTGCTTCCAGCACAACGTGATGGGGGAATGCCAGGGTGCGGGCCCGTTGTATAAAACGGACCAATTGCCCCGTGCGCGGGTATATTTCAGATAGGGTTTGCCTATCGGCCATAGTTTTTCCTTTTATGCTGCAACCGTTGGAATACGCCATGTTGCGAAGGCAGAATACAAGCTGTATTCAATATAAAATAGGCTGATATTGAACCTTAAAATTATGAAAATTAATCATGATATTTGAAGATAAGATAAGTGATTAAAGTACTAAAGGTGGCTTCAGTTACTGTGACAGTCCCGCTGAAAGCACGTGCACGAGGAATACATGACGCTAATAAGCTGTATTTAAAGGCTATTACAACGTGATTCCTTTTTGCCGCGGTTGTTGTAGGAGACGTAATCAACCGCGGCGCCATCATTTTTACGCGTCAGGCAATTATTTGCTTTTTGCATATTAACTTATCCAGAAAATGAATTTCTTTTATTTTTTATCGAATGTTACTGTCGGCAAAATGAGGGCGGCGAAGAGTCATGCTGCCGCTAACCCAGCTGCGCTTCTTAATGAATGGATTGAAAGGAATAAATAATGACGGCGAGTGATTTATTGGGGCGGCGCATCGCGTGGCGTAGATGTTTACCGTTACTCTTCTTATCGATTCCTCTTCTGGCGGCGCATGCCGGGCAAAACGATGAATGGCGGCCGCAACAGCCCGTACAGGTGCTGGTGGGCGTTGGCCCGGGTGGGTCGATGGACCGTACCGCCAGAATGGTGAACGATGGTCTACAACACGCGGGATTAATTCCAGGCGGCAGCGAGGTGGTCAATCGCCCCGGCGGCGGCCACTCTCTGGCGTTGAACGCTTTGTTGAATCAGCCCGGCGACGCCGAGCGCATCCAAGTGGTAAATACTCCCTTCATTACCAACAAATTACTGGGGCGCAGCCCTATCGATTACCGGCAATTTACACCGCTGGCGCTGCTGTTCAGCGAGCGTTTCCTCTTTGCGGTGCGTAGCGATTCCCCTATTAAGGAGGGTAAGGATCTTATCGCCAAACTTCGGCAGGATCCCGCCAGCGTTTCGTTTTCGGTGTCCAGCGGCGTAGGGACCGTAAACTACGCCGCCGCGATGGAGCTGGCAAAGGCTATCGGCGCCGATATTCATAAAATTAAAGCGGTGAGTTTTGGCTCGGCGGCGGAGGGGGTGACCGCCACGCTGGGGGGGCATATCGATGTGGTTATCACAACGCCCTCCAGTCTTGTCCCTTATGTTCAAGCGGGGCGCCTGCGGGCGCTGGCGTCAGCAACCGAGACGAGATTAGGCGGGGTCTTGGCAACTGTCCCTACCTGGCGTGAGCAGGGGGTGGATGTGGTGGTAAGCGGTTGGCGTATTGTCATCGGCCCGCCGGGCCTGACGCCGGCGCAAGTCCGCTTCTGGAGCAATGCGCTGCGGCAAATTACCGCCACTCCTGAGTGGAAAAGCCAGCTGCAGCAGGAATATATCGAGGGGGGATATGGCGATAGTGCAGCGGCGGGCCGGCTTCTGACGCTAGAGGCGCGGCGTTTGAGTGAGTTATACACGTCGCTTGGCCTGACAAACCGGCAAGCGGGAGGCGGGGCTTAAGGCCGTATCGCGATGATTAGCTATCTGCTTGCGGCGGCGAGCACCCTCCTGGCCGCCGTGTATTACTGGGGTATCAGACAAATCCCGCTGCTGGGTATGGGCGACCCCGTAGGGCCGCGTTTTTTTCCCGGCTTATTATGCATCGCCCTGCTATTTTGCGTGCTGCTGCTGTTGCTGGAAGGGCGTCATAAAAGTGCCCCGCGCACGTTTCACGCCAGCACGCTGAAACCGGTGCTGGCCGCCTTGGCGGTGATCGGCCTTTACTTTATGGCGTTTGAAGAACTTGGCTATACCTTAGATACCACGCTGTTTCTATTGGTAACCATGATGTGTTGCCATCCGAAACCTCGCCAGGCGGCGTTGGTGGCGCTACTTTTCCCACTGGCGAGCTGGTATGTATTCAAATATGCCCTGAGCGTGCCGTTGCCCGCCGGCCGGCTGTTTTCCTAAGAGGCGGAGATGGAAACTTACCTGCAAATCTTTCACGGCTTCAGCGTCGCCTTTCAGCCCGATAATCTGCTTTATATTCTCATAGGCTGCCTGCTCGGCACCGCTGTGGGCGTGTTGCCGGGGTTGGGCCCGACGGCGGGTATCGCAGTTATGCTTCCCGTGACCTTTGGTCTGGAGCCCACCGGAGCGTTGATCATGCTCTGTGGCCTTTATTACGGCACCATGTATGGCGGGTCGACCGCGTCGATCCTGATTAATACCCCCGGTGAATCGTCATCGGTCATGACCGCGCTGGACGGCCATCAGATGGCGCGGCAGGGGCGCGCCGGCGCCGCGCTCGCCGTATCGGCCATCGGCTCGTTTATCGCCGGGACGATTGCCGTGGTCTTGCTGAGTTTCTTCGCCGTGCCGTTTTCCGTCTTTGCTTTGCGGGTCGGGCCCGCCGAATTTTTTACGCTAATGCTGTTTTCATTGAGCGCCGTGGCATCGCTGAGCGGCAAATCCTTGGCGCGCGGGCTGCTTTCGCTGGTGCTGGGGCTGATTATCGCCACGATCGGTATCGATCTGCAAAGCGGTATGCCGCGTTTTACCGGCGGCATCATGGAGCTGCAGGAAGGGATCCCCTTTCTGGTGGCGTCGGTCGGACTCTTTGCTCTGTCGGAAGTGCTGATCAACTTTGAGCGTCATTTGCAGGGGGAGGAGAAAATTCAACCCGTCCGCGGCAGCCTGTGGCTGACCCGAGAGGAATGGCGTCGTTCCCGCATGCCGATATTGCGCGGCACGCTGCTGGGCTTCGCAAAAGGACTGCTACCGGGCGGCGGCGCCACCATCGCCACGGTATTATCCTACGGCCTCGAGCGCGCGCTGAGCAAAACGCCAGAGCGGTTCGGCCAAGGGATGATAGAAGGTGTCGCCGGACCGGAAGCCGCCAATAACGCCGCGGTTGGCGGTCATCTGGTCCCGTTGCTTACCCTGGGGGTGCCGAGCAGCAGCTCTTCTGCGCTGTTACTGGGCGCGTTTATCATGTTTGGTATCCAGCCGGGTCCCTTGCTGATGCAAAATCATCCACAACTGGTCTGGGGACTGGTGGACAGTATGTATCTCGGCAACCTGCTGTTGCTGATACTCAATCTACCGCTGGTGTTCCTGTTTGTCCGGTTGTTATACATCCCAACGGGTATGCTGTTGCCGGGGATTGTCACGGTGGCCAGCATTGGCGTCTATTCCATCAAATCCAGCATTTTTGATCTTTACCTGATCCTGGGTTTCGGCCTGTTGGGTTATGTGCTGCGCAAGATTGATGTGCCGTTGGCGCCGATGATCCTGGCCCTGGTGCTGGGCAGTAACCTTGAGCAGTCGTTTCGCCAGGCGCTGACCATTTCCGCCGGCGATATGCATATCTTCATCGCAAGCCCCGTCGCGCTAGGGTTCTTGACCCTGACGTTACTGTCTCTCGCATTGAGTCTGACGCTACCGTTCTGGCGCGCCCGCCGGCGGCACGCCGCCGCCAACACGATCGACTAAGGGGCAAGCGCGCGATGACTTTGGATGAGATGAACGCTTTTATGGCGCTGGTACAGCTGCAATCTACGCGAGAAACGGCGGAATTGCTGGGTTTAACGCAGCCGGCTATCACCCGGCGGGTACAAAGCCTGGAGGCGTCGCTGGGGGTTGTCCTCCTTGACCGTCAAACCAAACCGCTCAAGCCGACGGCCATGGGACGGCGGGTTTATCGGCAATGCGAGCGCATCAGTAATGAACTCGCGCTTTTACGGCAATTGGTGGAACAAGATGCGCCCCCCAGCGGCGTTCTGCGCTTGGGGCTGCCGCAGAGCATAACGGATATCGGGGTAGCGCCGGCCCTAATGTCGCTGACCCACCGCTACCCTCATATTGAACCACGCCTGAGCAGCAACTGGGGCGTCAATTTATTGCAGGGAATACAGAAGGGGATAGTGGATGCGGCCTTGCTGCTTTATCCCGCCGGCAACATTTTCCCGGAGGGATTGCAGTCCAAGGATCTGGGGGCTGTGCCGCTGGTCGTTGCAACGGCGGCCGGCGGCGGCCCTCTGCCCACGACGCTTGCCGCCTGCCATCAGCAAGGCTGGGTACTCAACCCGACGGGGTGCGGCTTCAGGGGCGGCCTGGAGCGCGCGTTGAAAGATAGGGGATTGCCGATGCGCATCAATATGGAAGTTACCGGCAACGATCTGCAATTGGCCTTGATAGCGGACGGTGGCGGGCTGGGCTTGGTGCCGCGCTACCTGCTGGAAAATAGCGTTTACGCCGGCCGGTTACGTATTTTACCGCTACAGGATTTTCAACCGGACAACCGGCTCTGGCTGGTGCATCCAGTTTTACCGCGCCCCTTGGCCGAAGCGGCAGCCAGTTTCGGCTCGACCGTGGCCGCAAGGCTGGGTCTGACGGCGCCCTTGGCCCATTGACCGGGCCGCGACCGTCACCGGTTTGTGCTGGAAAGCGGAACCCCGCCCAGGCGACAGACGTCACACTTGTAACGGGAGAAGAAGAGAATGACCGAAACATTACGCTACGACCGCCTGCGTGATTTTATTGGGCAATTGGCGACGGTGCTGGATGAATACCATGACGAATCCGCGATTTTGCAACGGGCGAAGCCCCTGCTGGCAGAATTGGTCAGGCACGATGACTGGCTGGATGAAGCTTTTGCCCGGCCAGATCCGCAGTATTATCAGCAATATTTACTGCATATCGATTCGCGCCAGCGCTTTTCCGTGGTTAGCTTTGTTTGGGGCCCCGGTCAGAAAACGCCGGTTCATGATCATCGCGTCTGGGGCTTGATCGGCATGTTACGCGGCGCCGAGCAGTCGCAGTCCTTTTCCCTCGACGCTCAGGGATTGCGCCCAACGGGCGTGCCGATTCGACTACGGCCAGGGGATGTGGAAGCGGTATCGCCGCAAATAGGTGATATTCATCAGGTCAGCAATGTATTCGAGGACCAGGTATCCATCAGCATCCATGTTTACGGCGCCAATATCGGCGCAGTTCAGCGGGCCACCTGGAAACCGGACGGCAGTGAAAAACGTTTTATCTCCGGCTATTCCAATACCGTCTTGCCAAATATTTGGGACTTATCGAAACATGAATAATCCATTTTCATTTGCAGTGAGAGACTCCGAAGCCATTCGGCAGGCATTGTTGGCACGGCAGGAGCTGGCGTTAGTGGATGTTCGGGAAGAGGCGCCGTTTGCCACAGCCCATCCGCTCTTCGCCGTTAATATCCCTCTCTCCCGGCTCGAGATTGAAGTCGGCGCGCGCATTCCGCGCCTTACCACGCCGATAACGCTTTATGATAATAGCGAAGGGCTCGCCTTGGCGGCGGCCCATCGCCTGGTGGCGCTGGGCTATACCGATGTGGCTTTGCTCAAGGACGGGCTTGCCGGCTGGAAGGCGGCGGGAGAAGAACTGTTCAGCGACGTCAATTCGCCCAGTAAGGCGTTTGGTGAATGGGTAGAGCATCAACGGCATACGCCGTCTTTGACCGCACAAGAGGTCCAGACGCTGTTGGCTAGCCAGTCGGACGTGGTAGTACTGGATGTTCGCCGTTTCGATGAATACCATACGATGAGTATTCCCGGCAGCATCAGCGTGCCTGGTGCTGAGCTGGTGTTGCGGGTGCGGGATTTGGTGCCGTCCCCTGCGACGCGGGTGATTGTCAACTGCGCCGGCCGCACCCGCAGTATTATCGGCACGCAGTCTTTAGTGAATGCCGGCATCAATAATCCGGTTTTCGCTTTACGCAACGGAACGATCGGCTGGACGTTGGCGGGACAACCCCTCGAGCGTGGCCAAGTGCGGCGCTACGGGGAAACGGGCGACGCTGCGGCCCGCCTTGCCGGCGAATCAGCACGAGCGGTCGCCGATCGCGCTGGCGTTCAGCGTATCGGCTTGCCGCTATTGCGGCAATGGCAATCCGATCCCGATCGCACTCTTTATCTGTTCGATGTACGTTCGCAGGAAGAGTACCAAGCGGGGCATTTGCCCGGCGCCAGGCCGGTTGCGGGGGGGCAGTTGGTACAGGAAACCGATCAGTATGCCAGCGTTCGCGGCGCCAGTATTGTTCTGATTGATGACAAGAAAGTGCGCGCCGATATGACAGCCTCGTGGCTGTCCCAGATGAACTGGCGGGTCTGGGTGCTAGATGATGTCACCGCCGGTGATTTCGGCGAACGGGGTCCTTGGCAACCCCCGTTGCCCGTTTTGCCGCCCCAGCAGCGGGTAGACGCTACGCGCCTTGCCGTCTGGCTACGGGAAAGCGACACCCTGGTGCTGGATGTTAGCGCCAGCGCGAATTATGTGTCTGGCCATATTCCCGGTGCCTATTGGCTGTTAGGATCGGATCTTCGCCCGTTGGGCGCGACGCACGCCCTTCCGCTCGCAGCCCGTTACGTTGTCACCTGTGGCACCGGCCAGCTGGCCCCTTACAGGGTCAATGAAATTGAACGGCTTACCGGTAAACCGGTTTATGTATTGAATGGTGGCAATGCCGCCTGGAAAGCGGAGAATTTGCCGTTGGAGCAGGGGGAAAACCGGCTACTGTCCCCGCGGATCGATCGTTACCGGCGGCCTTATGAGGGTACAGAGGTACCGGAGGCCGTTATGCAGGCTTATCTGGATTGGGAGTATGGATTGGTTGCACAATTGACGAAAGACGGTACGCACGGTTTCTGGGTGCTATAACCCTTTGCTGACGGAGCACCTCCGTCGGCCACAGTCAGTTTGGCAACGCCCTTTGCTGGTCGATAGGCGAGACAAGAACAAGATTAAAGCGAGTTTAGGGCAAGGTGCGGGAGCACGACCGCATGCTCTCAGGCTGAACCTTAAGAGCGTTTGTTAAACCAACTACCTACCGCCGCAAGCACCATGCGCCATAACCCGATTTCCATTGCCCAAGGCGGGAAGATGTTATCAGTTCTGGCGGTGTATTATTCTGAAAACATGGCCTTGGGTGAGCTAAAATAGTCCATTATCGAAAAAAACAGTCATTGAGCGCAAATAAGCGTAAAGAAAAATACCTGCCCGATTTTAGTCGTTGGCATTATAACGGTGTAGTAATATCAAATTTAACCTCGAATTCCCAGTAAGAGATACTGACGATGCTCTTCGATATACCTGACGATGCGATCCTATACCAAGCACTCATTGCAAGAGATCCTTCTTACGAAGGCTTTGCCTACGTCGGTGTCAAGAGTACAGGGATCTTTTGTAAATTAACCTGCCCTGCACGCAAACCAAAGCGTGAAAATACGAGCTTTTATTCCTCCATCGCTGCCGCTCTGGAAGCGGGATTCCGGCCTTGCAAGCGGTGCCGGCCGATGAACGCGGGCCTGACACGCGAGCCCCTGATAGACGCACTCCTTAATGCGTTAGAGGAGCAACCGGAGAAAAGGTGGTCGGAAAGCGAGATCGCTATACGCGGTTACGATCCTTCCACCGTTAAACGCGCTTTTCGTAGGCAGTTTGGTATCACCTTCCTTGAAATTGCGCGTTTACGCAGAATTGGAAGGAGCGTGGCCTCTCTCAACGATGGCGCGTCAGTTATCGATGCGCAATTACACGCCAGCTATGATTCCGGCAGCGGATTCAGGAATGCCATCACGCGTCATCTGGGCGTTTCTCCCAGGAACATTCAGACTCGCTCATTACTAAAGTCTGACTGGTTGGAGACTCCGATAGGGACAATGATTGCTATTGCGGACAGGTTTGCTCTTTATCTGCTTGAATTCATAGATCGAAAAGCCTTGCCGGTTGAAATGGAGAAATTGAAAGTTTTAACCTCGGCGGAAATCGTCATGGGCCGCGAAGAGTCCATTAATTTGGTCGAAGAAGAGCTAAAGCGCTATTTTTCAGGAAAGCTTACAGAGTTCAGCACGCCACTCGCAAAGTTTGGTACCCCTTTCAATCATCTTGTTTGGGATGAACTGAGAAATATTCCTTTGGGAGAACTCCGCAGTTATTCGGCTATCGCCAGGCAAATCAACAACCCCTCAGCCACGCGATCGGTAGCCAGGGCAAATGGCGCTAATCAAATCGCCATTATTATTCCATGCCATCGCGTTATCGGGGCTGACGGCGGCTTAACGGGTTACGGCGGCGGTTTATGGCGGAAAAAATGGCTCATTGAGCATGAACGCAGAATGGCCGATGTATAAGGTGCAGCTCCCACAAATCAAAATCATAAAACGGCAAAACACCTTTACATCAGGCCCGATAGACCCTTTGCGAACCTTGCTTGGGCCGCGGCAGGGTAAACGTTAACGTGCAGAAGAGTGCGGCGGTGGCACCGGTTTATCAGAAATGCCGCGACTGCACAAAAGCGGATGCCGCTATAGCCTAATAGAGGGTGCCGGCTTGCGATGGTAGAATCTGCCAAATGCGATTGTATAAGCACGGGTAAATGGCACAACGATAGCGGCAAGGTCACCCTCATATCAGGCGCGAACCCGCCCCTTCGCGCTATCGCCGTTGCCTTCCCGTGCCATCAGGGTTCAAACTGTATACTGTCTCAGTTGATGCTGGTTAACACGATCATCATGAAGACGGAAACGCCATAATAGCATTCGCCGGTGCTAAGGGAGGACATAAACAGGTCAAAGCGGTCAAGCGCGTAACCAACTCAGTAAGTCGGTATTTTTCAGGGTATCCTTTGGGATGAAACCTGATCTCTGCCTCGGCTGCGTCAACCGGATGCATATTCATTACTTTATGCATTCGGCACTGATTATAGAAGTCTTTCGTCGCACAAGGATCGGGCGGACAGGCGCAGCGATACAGCTTTTTAGCAGCGCGCGACCTTACTTCGACGGCAATTAAGGGTGTTTCTTCTCCCAAGAAACTATTGCGGCTTTTTTCATAGGCTTCTTGGCAGCGTCCTGCAAAGCTAATGCTTGAACATCTCACAAGATCAGAGGGGCAAATACATGAAATATGTCCCCTGGTTAAGTTCTTTGCCGATAAATTATTCTTGGAACAAAATCTCATAAAATCTTTGGTAAAACATACATCTTGTCGATATTGATTGAATCTATGGTTTCTTAATATTTTCAAACTTGCGTTTGGCATAGTTATTGAGCCTATTTAGGTTTTGCATACCAAACATAACGTATTGGCCGGCACCTAGCTTATACAGAGTAATATAAACCTTAAAACGATTCATGCTTTGTGGGACTGTGAACTGTCACGAGATAGTTCATTCTTCCTCCATACTGTGCCAGATCGCGACCCCATCCCTTCAGGGTCGATGAAAACCTGGACGCCTTCAGCCATCACGGTAAAGACCCTATCGGTGGCGCGCCGTCGGGCTGCAGCGACGTGGGCGATACCCGACCGGCATGTTACAGCGGAGCGAGGATGCCTCCGATGGCAACCCCCACGGCGTCGGTGACGCCGTGCCCTGCGCCCACTTACATGGTCCAATGGCGGTCTGGCGTCCCTATGTGATCTTGCTCCGTTGGCTAACCTGCATACCGTCGCTGAGAGTAATTGACCGTTGCGCGCTGGGCTTAATCGTCAGCCGCTAACCTAGAAAGCGCATGGCCTGCGCCCTCGCATGAACGGGTCAGGGGGCGGCATGACGATGCGGTTAAGTAATACCCCCCTCACAGGGCGATAGGAATGAACAGCATGATTTTTTAAGCCTATTTGGCCAAAGCGTGGTACGGCAACCGGCTGACCTCTGGCAGCAAGGCTTCAAGATCGACGGCATCAGCCAGCGCGCGGTTGCCTTTATCGCCAGGATGCAGGTGATCGCCGGAGTCGTAACGCGTGGCGATGCGGGTGGGGTGGGCTGGGTCGCGGAGGGTGGCATCAAAGTCGATCACCGCATCAAACGCGCCGCTATGACGAATCCAGTCGTTCACCCGCTGGCGCAGGATGTTTTTGTCAGGTTGGTAATAATTGTCCAACGGGGTGTTGGGCAGCGCGTTCTCGAACGGCGTCAGCGTAGCGCCGATGACGCGTACGCCGCGCGCATGCGCCTGGGCAACCACTTGCCGGTAGCCTGCCGCCATTGCGTCCAGCGTAGGGCGCCGGGCACTCTCTGCGAACGCAGTGCCCGGCCAGGCAATGTCGTTAATGCCCAACAGCACGATAACGCTTTGTACGCCTGGCTGGGTCAGCACGTCGCGCTCCAGCCGCGCCAACGCATTGACGCCCATACCGTCAGACAACAGCCGTGCGCCGGAGATACCGGCATTGACGACGGCCACACCCCTTGGCGCAAGTCGAGCGGCCAAGAAATCCGGCCAGCGGCTGTCGTTGTCCAGACTGGCCGCTGCGCCGTCGGTGATGGAGTCACCGAGGACGACCACCGCACGCGCTCGCTGTGGCGTCTCGACTTGGATGCCCGTGAGCAGCAGGCGGGCAGTGGTACTCTGGAGGGCACTATCGGCTTGCGCCCACGCCGTGCTTGACGTTTGGTTGCCGTGAGCAATCCATGCGGTTTGCCGGCCATCCCAATGAAACGTGTTGACCGGCGTCGTCTTGGGCAGATGAATGCTGATCGCCAGTTGCGTAAGTGCCGGCACCGCTAATGCCACCGGGTCGCTGATAAG
The DNA here is from genome assembly GCF_000517425.1 of Sodalis praecaptivus. Taxonomy (NCBI): domain Bacteria; kingdom Pseudomonadati; phylum Pseudomonadota; class Gammaproteobacteria; order Enterobacterales; family Bruguierivoracaceae; genus Sodalis; species Sodalis praecaptivus. Next base: position 332,211 of record NZ_CP006570.1, on the reverse strand, counting down.
CGATGCGCCAGGAAGAATGGTTGACGTATCCTGTCCGCCAAACGTCACTGCACGGATACCGTTAACCGCAACGTCGCCGTTTCCGGTGGGGCGTGCGATTGTGGTCTTACCAATGACGATAGGTTCGCGTCCGTAGGTATTTGACAACACGATGCGCAGGCGTTGTCCACCCAGGCTGACGCGCGCCACCAGGCGCACGGTCTGATCATGCAATACCGCCGGAACGTTGGTGGGAAACAAGAAATCTGAACCCCAGGTTGGCTGCGGGCTGGCCTGCCAAGTGGCCACCCAGTCGGGCTTGGTTGCCAGCCCAGGTGCGGCGGACGCGGTTAAGGCAAAGCCCAGCATAGCCGGCGCTAATGCCCTGGATAATATTTTCATGCGTTCTCTCTTGAGTCGAATTTCGGTGCTGAAATTATGATAGTGCTGAGCATCTTGTACTAGACTATTAAAAGGAACATCATTTGTGAGTTGAATTCATTAGAGGTGCTATGGCCCGTTTGGAAGTCAACCGCTCCGGCGAATTAGAAGTATTCGTGCGCGCGATCGAGCTTGGCGGATTTTCCGCCGCCGCCCGCGCCTGCGGCATGACGCCCTCGGCCGTCAGCAAGTTGGTTGGACGATTGGAGCAACGGCTGGGCACGCGTCTGGTGAACCGCTCCACGCGTCAGCTTCAGCTCACCGCCGAAGGCTGCGTCTTTTATGAGCGCGGCGTGCGTATCCTTGCGGATCTGGAGGACGCGGAACGTTGCGCCAGCGAGCACTCCGCGCCGCGCGGACGGTTACGCGTGAATGCCAACGTGCCGTTCGGGCTTCACTGTCTGTTGCCGTTGGTGCCCGAATTTCTAGCGCGCCATCCCGAGGTGACGTTGGACATGGTGTTGACCGATGAGGTGATCGACCTTCTGGAGCAGCGTACCGACGTGGCCGTTCGCGCCGGCCCGCTGAAAAGCTCGAATTTGGTGGCGCGCAGGCTAGGGGGAACGCACATGGTGATCGTAGCGGCGCCAGGCTACCTGTCTCGCCACGGCATGCCGACTACGCCAAAACAACTGCTTGCCCACAACCGCCTTGGCGCGAATTATGTGCGGGCGCAACCCGGATGGCCGTTGCGCCATGCGCAGGAAAACCTGCTGATTCCGGTAACGGGCAACGTCCAGGCCAGCGACGGAGAAGCATTGCGTCGTCTGGCGTTGGCGGGGCTCGGACTGGCGCGATTGGCCGTTTTTCAAGTGCGCGACGATATTGACGCAGGACGGCTGCTGCCCGTGCTTGAAGAGTGCAATCCAGGCGATGTCGAAGAAATTCACGCCGTCTACGTCGGCCAAGGCGGCTATATACCGTTACGCGTGCGGGCCTTTCTGGACTTTTTGGCCGAACGGGTGAATATCGACCGCGGCGCTTACGGATGAGATCCACGAGGCCGCATAGCGTAGGGAGGGGCGTTGCGTAGAAAAGCGAAAGGTCACGCCGCCGCAATTTTTACTCTATAACGTCCGCGCACCGCACAAAAAAGGCAATGCCCATACATAGACGATGGCTCAATTACCCCAGATTTAGTAGCGTATACGATGCATTGCTTGCGCCAATCGTTAGCCAAATAAGCGATCAACGGCAATACCGTCACCGCAGGGTGATTGCCGGTTTACTCTCCGTCAGAACGTTCTGCTGACTTATTAAATTTCTTAGCCAACGATGGCCTGCGTGCCCGTGGTTACGTTCGTGCCAAAAAAGACTGACGTCAAAACGCGCCTTTAGCCAGGAAAGCTCCACAACCGTGAGCTGATTTAAGGTCTTGCTTATCAATCGACGCGGTACCAACGCGACCAAGTCACTCGTAGCGACTATTTCAGGAATGAAAAGGAATGACGCTGCGGACATAGCAACATGGCGTTTTAGACCTGCCGCCGCCAGCACACTATCAACAGGCGTGGTGAATCCCCCACCGGTAGGGGAAACGACAATGTGTTTCAGTTTAGAAAAATCGGCCATTGTTAGAGAGTTTTTTAACCCCGGATGATCTGAACGCCCGATGAGCACGTAGGTTTCGTAAAATAAATGCTGTACTCGCAGGTGTGTCTGCGTCCTGTCAGGTGTGGCGATAACCACATCGGTCAGCCCCGCCGCCAGTTGATGTGCCAGATGATTGGGATCATAGTTTCTGACGGCGATACGCACGCCTGGCGCGATGTTTTGCAACGTCAGGACAAGCGGCATGATAACCGCGACCTGAATGTAGTCTGTACCGGCCAACGTCGCCGTCAACCTAGCCTTCGCCGGGTTGAACTCCTCATGGGAATGCACCGTATCGCGTATTGTTTCTAGAACATGGCCAAACGGAATCATCAACTCAAGCGCTTTCGCTGAGGGTGTCATTCCCCTGCGCCCGGGAATGAACAGCGGATCGTTGAAAATTTCCCGCAATCGGTTGAGCTGTGCGCTTACCGCGGGCTGGCTCAGATGGAGCCGCTTGGCCGCCTTCGTCACGTTCTGCTCGGCGAGTAGCGCTTCCAGCGTCAGCAGAAGGTTTAAATCCATTTTTCTGGTATTCATTTCATGGATTCCTTGCTACAACATAATCGATTTCACTTATCCCTCATTCGTTCTGATAATGCAACTACGTCAATCTGGAAAGGAAAGTGAAATATGTTAACGTCCTTAAGACCGCGGATCACGGTGGTGGGCGCAATGAGTAAACAGGGGCGTAGCGTGGCGCGAACCTTATTGGAAAGTCAGCGCTATCGCGTCCGCGCTTTAACCCGTAACATCCATTCTCCTATAGCGCAGGAGTTGGCATCCCTGGGTGCCGAACTCATAGAAATTTCTATTAAATCTGATGAACACGCTAAACTGGTTGCGGCCTTTGCAGATTCTACCGGCGCGTTTTTAATGACGCCGGGCATCCTTCCTGCATTCAGGGGAGCGAAAACTCATGAAACTACCCTGGGATGCCGACTCGCCGATGCAGCTGTTGAGGCTGGGGTAGAGCATATCGTCTTCAGCAGCCTGGAAAATGTCGATAAGATCTCTGAAGGCCAATTATGGGTCCCGCATTTTACCGATAAAGGTAAGATTGAAGAGTATATACGTACGTTGCCGGTCGGTTGCTCGTTTATTCAAATGGCTTTTTTCTATACCAATCTGCTTGAATATTATCAACCGCGCAGCGAGGGTGGCACCTTGATTTTCCCCGTTTATTTACCAGAGGATTTTCAGGCCCCGTTTGTCGATCCTCTGACCGCTACCGGGCCGGCAGTGTTGGCAATGTTTGACAACCGCGAGATGTATACAGGTTGTACTCTCCCGGTTATCGGCGAATTCATTTCTCCGCGGGAACTCGTTGAGACATTCTGCCGAGTGACGGGACGAAAAGCCGTTTACCGTTCGGCCGTGACCCGCGAAGAATTGTTGCATTATTTCCCCTCGTTTGTAGGGAAGGACGGGATGGTTGATGAAATCACGGGAATGGTGAAGTATGCGGTTAATTATGGTTATTTCGCCAAAAACCGAGACCTGCTCTGGAGTAGGAAAATCAATTCGCAAAGCCTGACGTGGGAGGATTACCTGATTAATACGGGCTGGCAGGGTGATGCATTGACGTTCTAGACAGTATAAACAGATTTTATTCTATATAGCGAACTGCCTCTAGGGTACAAGTGGCAGTGAGTTAAATCGCCTGACTATGTTAACAGAAAGACTAGCATGGCTATAACGCCTCTCTGGAGTTGATTCATAGTCAGGTCTTACCGTAATCCCAAACTTGGCCGCGCTAAATCCTGTTGTATAGAAAATATCATCGTTTAAATGAGCTGATGGGATTTAATTAGCCTTAAACTCAGGCAGCGTAAATTTGATGTTTGAACGGCATTGCGTTATTGACACAGAACTGTAATGTTGCGTCATCGACGTCTTTCCGGTCGCGTCTGCATAGGGATGTCAATGGTGAAACCTACATCGACTGCAACAATTTATGGACGTTATCGAGCAAAAAAAGGATTTTCTCGTTGTGGGCAATTCTGCACATGAGCACTTTCTTTTCATATCGATGTAGCATAAGCTGCTTAAAGGCGTTTTGTCCTTTAATAACATCATCAGCGTTTTGCGCATTGGCGACGGCACGACCGATAAGAGATTGCGCTGAAGTTGCTAAATGATATTCCTTATGCAAGCATTCCTCGAGTTCAAGGCGAAGGATGCTCGTCAAATTCCTTTTTTCATTGATAGTTTTTTGGACTACGGTATTGACCTCATCAAAAAGTTCGTCGTCAGTACTGCCTATTTCAGACTCAACCATTAATAAAATTTCTTGGATAATGTGCAAATAAATATCATTTTCGTCCACTTCTTTATTAATTAAGATCAGCGCTGAATTGTCTAACGAGGTTATGTTTCTTGTCATCACCTGGCCCAAGCCGGGTAGACTGTCAGAACTCAGTAAGGCTTCGCTCGGACTGCCCCCATACTCGAAAGAGAACTGTGCTTCACCTAAATAGGCGTTTCTTTTTATATCAGCATTCTGCCAGCCCGTTAGCGACGGGGTTCTGCTGGTCCATTTCCCAAGTTTACCATTAACGGAATCATTCATACCGTCCACATCACCGGCAGCTTCAAACGTGACCTTGGGCCCCTCGGGCGTGGAAACGTGTTTATTCTCCACCTGCAAGCGATCGTAGATTTGCGCTACAGCTAATCGAATTGCAACTCGGGCAATTCTTCTAATGCTGCGTACCGCTTTTTTTATCTCCTGGTTGTAACTCTCAAGGTCAATTTTTCTTATAAATATCATGACCTCATCTTTGACACTAACAGAGATATATTCTGCTAAATTCATTTGCGCGATCTTTCCATGTGACGTTTTTAAGGCCAAATTCTGTATGCATGATGGAATGAACGATGCGATGGAAGACATAATAAAAGCCTTTTTCGATTCCGCTTTTACCCGATCTCTATGACTCTCTGTTTCAGCTAGCTCTCTGCCTTCAATTATCTTGAAAAAATCTTCTTTCGCCAAATTGTTGTGCTTCATGGCTTTTTGTAGCGCCGCGCTCATAGATGATATTATGCCTACATAAATACAATAGTTAGTTGAGACATCAATGTTCATGGGAAATGCCCTGTAGGTTTGCACTGCTAATGCCTTCGTCTTTTCTAACGAGTGCGTGGAAGTTGTTAGTAATGACTCAAGGCACAGTTTATTTCCTTCAGGTGGCAAATAAGTGTTTTCTGCATTTGGTATTTTCATTTTGCTTATTTTTCCTCTTAACATGATTTAATGAAAGCACAGGTTCGTTGTTTATAGTCATGGGTTGCTAAAGCGTCGCGGGGTTGGTATGGTCCCTGCATGTAAAGCGTGCAAAATTTTTATTTCAGGTAAGCCGTTAAACTCAATTCCTTCACAAGCAATATTGTGCAATGACGTATTGCTTTTTAATATATTGATGATAATGTGCCGTGTAACGAAGCGGCGACTTTCATCGACTTGATAAAGTTGCGATCTTTTTAAGTATAGATAGCCTTATTGGGTCTTAAATATGCGTTTTTTTGCCAGTATTGAGGTGCAGTTGGTATACCCGATTTATCAAGTGCGTCCTGGGCTTAACTGCGTCAGGGTAGGTAGGATATCCAAGGTATCGGAAACAGTTGCTATACGCAGTAGGGCGCGATTTGCACTCGCTTCAATTAAAAGCCGTATTATGCTCTGTTACGCTTATCTTATCGATAAACTACCCAAAGTAAAGAGATGTAGAAAGCAGGAATGATGCCACTAATGCTATTATCATCACTGCGTGCTAACCCTTTAGTTTGACCCTTTGCATGGATACTACTTATGTAAAACGGTTACTGTTTATCGGACGTCACGGTGACTTGTCGGGTCGTTTCAAACTTAAGCTTGGACCATCAGCATCCCTCTACCGCCCCTGTTTTTACAAATCGTAGAGGAGAATACGTTGAGTAGAAATCTAAGAACCCTGTAGCTGACGTCCTGTCTGTGTCGCTTACTGATGTACAATAACCGGCTAACCTACCCACTTGTAGATGATTGATCATTATTTTATAGCCAAGAAAATAAAGCTCAAAATTGCAAGTATCATAGGGCCTAGTCGCGTCGCTACTATGTTATATTTATATCAAAATAATGAAACTCGATCGAGATAATCATATGCAAAGTAAAGATGAATGCTTTCGTGGCTTGGCGGAGTTGAAAAATATCAGGTATGACATGTTGATTGGTTGATCTCTCTCACCATAAAAGATGTAAAGTTTGAAGGGTGACTTCACCTATTTTTATAGATGTTTTGTGCAAACGAGTAAATTTTGCAAGGCAGTTTCAAGAAAGCGGCTATGCGGTTTTGCGTAAGGTATCGCGCTGATTCAAGCCACAATAGGCAAGAGTACCGGCGTTAGAATTTACCCTCCAGCAATGCCCGCTCACAACCGGCCGGTATGGCCAGTATTTTCCCTCTCCTGAAGCTCTGTGAGATAAATCATGTTAGGTGGCCAGCATGATTTATCAGATTATAGACGTTTCTTCCGACAAGGAGTATTAATGTTACGTCCTCGACTTTTATTTATCTTCACCGTATCACTGGCTTCATCAGTACTGTGCGCGTGTACGCAGACATTAACCAGCCCGGAGCGGCATGCCCGGCACTATGCTTATGTTGCTGATCACGGTTTTGATCCTCATTACTACATTAACAAGGCTGAAACCGCCAGGATGCTCATCCCGTTTTTTAGATGCTTTTGGGAAATGGGCGTGCAGGATAGAGAAACAGGTTTGTCTCGGGAGAAAGCACTTGAAAAGGTTATGTGTTTCCAAAGTGAGGAATATTTAACGTCCATTGAAACAAAAGAAAAATTTGCCGGTAAATGGTATGAACCCTATAGCAACCCCTCGCGGAAAGATCGAAAAGACTTCGCTCAGGCGATTTCCCAAACCTATATGGACGGTTATGAGGGAAAAAAATAAGGCGAAAAACCGTAATCTTCAAGATGTGGCTTCATAAAGAAATTCTGACAACTTGCTCAGCATCGTATTAAAACGCCTCTGTTTGTCAGTCATGTCATTTTGTTTACCACGAAGTATCCCTCTCGGCTCCGTGTAGCAAATTTTAGCGGTCGCTGACCCTAGAGGGATATCGATGATGCACGCTTTGTTTATTGGCCACAGTCCGACAAGGTTTCCTGCTTCATTAAAAGACAATGAAGACGCTGGTCCAGGTTACCATGAGCACGTCATAGGGCATCCCTGCATTGTTCAATTTTATCCCTGCACCGAGTATTAGATAAAGAATGTCGTTGTTATTTATAGCATTCCACTCGTCGTCGAACAAACCAGACACAAAGAAAAGGGCATATCGTCTTCGCAGAGCCGAAAGCCCAGTTACCGTCCAGCCTCAATGACGTTGGTTATTAAGCCATGGTACGCGCCGCAGCATGAGGCTGGGAACCCCAGGGTACTATGGGCAGTCCAGGTCTCAAATACGTCAGACAATGTTTGAGGCTTGAACTGCGGCCGTATACCTGTGAGGAAAAGGGTTGCTTCTTCAATCCCTCTTGGCTGTAATATTGGCATCAATAACCTGGTAAAAAGCATTCCCTGTATCGGCAATGTCCCAGGCGCCGAGAATGATATGATATCCAGTACGTGTTGGGATATTGCAATCAATTTCAACCTTGTTTTTAGGCATGGCGCCTTCATCAAATCTCTCGCAGAACGGGGTTAAAATAAAGTCGGCACGCGTTAATGGTTTCTCAGGATTCCAATCAGGTTTAGTAATAAAGAATTTCCATGAGGTGGTTCTATGCGGGGCAGTCAGTGTCCATGTGAAAGTGGTATCAGCTGCATTTAGATCGACATGATGCCAGCGGTCAACTGATTGTTCATTCAATTGGGGGAAATTAGGATTTTCACCGCTGGCTATTTTCCCATCCTTTGGCCCTCTATCCGGAAAACCTTTGGGGCCTTCTACCGATTGTGGCTCATATTTCACCTGCCCGCAATCTGAGTTAATGCCTTGGCTACATAAAAAAGCTCTGCTGGCGGGAATGGATACATAGCCGTGTAGAGGAGTGATTGGACTACTTTCGGCCATAACCGCGAGACTTGGGACTAAAAGTAATGATGCTAGCATAAATCTATTCATAGTTGATCCTTGCGAGTGTTGATAAGAATGGGTTCATTTCTTTGCTTGGTCATGCGACTATTCTCTATGTGCTCTACACCATGACCATGTCGTGAAACTCAGAAATTTTTTGTGCCAGATATCAGCTTTGTTCCAAGGGCATAGATTTGTTCTTGAGTGCACGTCTCAACATTCTATTCCCGATCAAAACACGCCTGTTCAATGTTCATCTTTATCTCTCTATTGATATCATCCATATAGTGAAATTTTAATAAAAACGATCATGCGTGCTGCTTTCTTATAAAGTTAAGTCAAAGTTTATGAAAGAACGAAGTCGAAAGTGACATCGTCTACCCTAATAATTACTAAAGCATTGATACTATTAGATAAGTTTGGTGTCTGATAATAACTTTTTCGCTTCTTCTGTCGTATTGAATATCCATTGAACCATTTACTACATACTCTTTGGTGGCGTTATCCCTTACATAAACACTACAGGTAATAATTTGAGCATATTCAGAGGGACCAAGTTTAAAGTAGTTTTTATTTTGTTCCTGAACAGACGGGCCAGATATATTGCCCAACGCAGACGTTGTAAAAGTGAGATAAAATGCTTCTTCTTTGTCATAGAACTTATCGACAAGTCTAAATGCTAAAGTGAATTACTTTTTTCATGGCATTCCCTTTGTTGGTTACAAGATAATTCATTATTAAGAATTTCAGTTTTTTTATAGGAAAAACCGTTGTGCCATATAACATAGGCCAGACACGGAGAGTCAATTCAGAGAGCCCTTCAATGATGTGTAATTATTTTTCCGTGACCATTGAGTTATAACCGTACTCTATTAATTTCTAATAAGTTAACTTGAATAACTTATTAGACTATATAAAAAATAAACTTCATATGAATTGATTTAACGGCGTAGTCTTGAGGTATTTTCGTTATGATATCTTTATGTCGACAATATATTACCGTATAATGATATTGGTTAGTAAGGCCGAATGAAAGCATAAAATGAATGATGGCGCTAAGCCGTGGTAAGGCAATTGGATGAGTTACATCAAGAACATTTCATCTGAGAAGTGGTTAATACAAGTAAAAATCGCTCAGCATAATGGCGTTGTCCGGTGAGGCAGCGGGAATAAGTCTTGAGGACAGGATAGGGCGATGTGCTTATTTGACGCCGTAATGCACAGGTCAGGTTCAGGCCCTACACCCTATTTATCATATAATGGGCATCCCTTTTGCAGCTTCGTGGCCTAGCAGCATTCGATGACCGCCACTGCCGCTTTTCCCGGCCAACTCATTTCCGCCAGGGCTAACTCAATAGCAACAGTGTTGTTTCTTTTATTGCTCGGAATAATTCCATAGCAAGCCGCCGTCGATAACCAAGGTTGCGCCGGTGACATAGGCGGCATCCGGGCCCGCCAGATAAGCTACCATTCCGGCTACATCTTCCGGTTTACCCAAGCGTCCTAGCGGGATGTTACCGATCAGCGCCATGAGCAATTCAGGACTGTTCAACAACCGGGTATTGATGGGTGTTTCAATGGCGCCAGGAGCAATATTGTTGACCGTGATACCAAAGGGCGCCAACTCAATGGCCAGATTGCGCATCAGCATTTTTAGACCGCCCTTGGAGGCGCAGTAAGTAGTGAAATGCGGAAAGGGTAGCTCTTCATGCACTGAACTAATATTGATAATACGACCTTGACGCTTATCGGTACGCAAATGCTGTACAAACGCCTGGGTAATGAAAAATGTTCCCTTCAGGTTAACGTTCATCACCGCGTCATAGTCTGTTTCCGAAATATCGGTGAACGAGGCGTTGTGCTCGATACCAGCATTGTTCACCAAGATATCAATCGGTCCCAACTGGGCAGCGCTATCGTTAATAATTCGCTGATTATCGGTGACCTTGCCGATATCTCCCGCGTCGATCACCACCCGGCGGCCAAGAGCCTTGATCTCCGATAAAACCTCTTCAGCCCGGTCATCGTCCATGCGGTCCACGATGACAATATCTGCGCCTTCTTGCGCCAGACGTATCGCGATGGCTTTACCTATTCCTTGCGCGCTACCGGTGATCAAAGCGACTTTTCCTTGCAGGTTTTGCATAGTATTTCTCCTCATCATTTGAGGGCAGCGCTGCCCGGGCGGCGCTTACGATGGGCCGTGGGTAGTAAGGTTATTGCCGGCGCCAGGTCCGGCGCTCCTATCGGGGACCGGTAAATCGGCAGGCGGACGGGCTCGGACCCGGTGGGCGGCATGGTCTGGATATTGGACCAATAACGCGCGTACCACGCCATTGGTCCAGCCAAATCCGTCCTGTAGCGGGTATTCCCCGCCACCGCCGCCTTTGGCGGCTGACGTGCCGGAAATGTCATATTTCTCCACCAGTTTGCCCTGGGCGAGGTAGTGCTCGCCGACGGCGGCAAGCCAACGTTCGGCAAGGGTGTTGGCCAGATCGTTTTCGCCAAAACGCCTCAATCCTTGAATGGCCATCCACTGCAGGGGCGCCCAGCCGTTGGGTTTATCCCATTGCTGTCCATTGTCGAACAATGTGGTCATGATGCCGCCCGCGTATAATAATTTTTCGGCAATGTTTTTTGCCACCGCCTCAGATTGCTCCTGCGTCGCCATGCCGACAAACAGTGGTGTGACACAGGCGGCCGACAGGGCGCAGCGGCGTGAAAGTTGCCAATCGTAATCGTAAAAGGCCCCGCTTTCAGCATCCCATAGCAGACGGTCGATAGTTGAGCGGCGGTCGGCCGCCAGTTTGCTGAATGTATTCGCCGTACCTTGATCGTTGATTTTGGCGGCGAGATCGGCAATGGTGGCTTCAAGCTTATACAAAAAACAATTAAGATCGATGGGTAGGATAGCGGTGGTGCGAATGCTGCTGATATTTCCGGGTGAACCGAACCAGCGAGATGAATAGTCCCAACCTGAGGCCGCGCCGGCGCGCAATTCACGGTAAATCTCATTAGCCGGCCGCGAGGTATTTTGCGCTGTCTTCACATCCTCTAGGTACGATTCATCCCGAGGGGTATCACGATCGTCCCAATACCGGTTTAGCACCTCGCCGCTGGGGAGTTTGACAACATGTCGTTTCGCCTCACCCGGTCTGAGAGACTCGGCCTCGCCCATCCAGTACCCATGTTCTCTGAGTAATTGCGGCAGATAATGCTCGGCCGCCTGCAACTCCTCTTGCTCAAACAGTTCCACCATCAGGGCAAATACCGGCGGCTGGGAACGACTTAGATAATAGGTGCGGTTGCCGTTGGGAATGTGTCCGTAATGGTCGATAAGATAGGCAAAATTGTTAGCCATATTGCGCAGCAGATCGCTTCGTCCGCTGGCGGACAAACCTAACATGGTGAAATAGGAATCCCAATAATAGATCTCTGCAAAACGTCCGCCCGGGACTACATAGGGTTCCGGCAGCGGCAGTAACGAGGATTGGTCAGGATGGTCCTCCGGTTTGCGGGTCAGGACCTCCCACAAGCCGTCGATATGTTCGATAAGGGTTTGCTGCGGACAAGCGACATAATGGCTGTCATGGACGGAGGGCGCTGCAAAGTTATCATGCACAAAATTGGCCAGATTGAAACCGGGCTGGCGCGCTTGTTCGCGGTAATGGGCCAGGATCTCTGTGGGATCAATTTTCGGCGCGCAGTCGACAAATGTCTTACTATCGCTAAACACTCGCGACATCTGCACCGCGGCAAACAGTTCCGCGTAGCGATCCGCCGGGCTTAATTCGTCCGACACCGGCAACCCGCTGATGGTCGCAGGCTTTGGCTCGTGGTGAACAGGGCGGGGTGCCTTGTTTCGGGCATAACTATCAGCAGCGGCCGCGGCCTGCCTCCCGGTTGGTAAGGTTGATTTGCTAATAACCTATCCCCCTTTTGCAGGTGATGATGGCAAAACCTATGAGTTTGGCGGCGTGTCGCACCGACGCTTTGACGCCGTTTGTTAAAAATGACACCTAATCTTCGGATTCTTCATTAAGGTTAGTTACGGTTAGAGAAACCGTGCGAAAATAAGCCTTTTCTCGCAACGAAATTGGTGTGGATCAGCAGAATCAATGAGGTTCAACCACAAAAATGATCGTTTTTCTTTAGTATAACGGTTTACTTTTAATACAAGGTATTTTAGCCAGTTTTTCATTTGGATAAATTCCGCCTGTAAAGCGTTATAACGTCATTAACTTCCCTACGTTTTTCAGTCTACTCTCGGCATTTTCTTTTGTATAATGAGTAAGTCTATCAATCGGACTGAGGCATAAGCCAAAGCGACAAGAAAATATAGCGCTGTGGCATAGAGGTCAAGGTTAAAGAATAAACTTCAGGGTTGGAAGCTCTCATTGCAACGCCATTTGGACGCAGGACATAAGATATTGCCATTGGTAATTTCAGTGCTGTTTTATACCGGTCGACGCAGCCCGTATCCCGATTCCACACGGTGGTTACAGGAGTTTGACGATCCGGTACTGGCCGGTTAACTCGATAGCGGTGCTTTCCCGTTGGTTGATGTGACCGTCATTCCCGACGATGAAATCATGGGGCATCGTAGTATGGCCGCATTGACTCTGTTGCTAAAACATATTCGCCAGGCAATCTGGCGCAACTCACCGATAGATTGGGCACCCTCCTGCTGGCCGGATACCTGTCTTCGCAACAGGTAGTATCGCTGGCATACGGTATAATCCAGGCTGGCGAAGCGGCGAATGCAGAAGCTTTCATCCGCGAACTGGCGCTAAGGGCGCCGCCCTGAGAATAAACTTATGACTATTGCACAAGAGCTCGAACAGAAGGGCATTGAGAAGGGTATCTGCAGCATGCTACCCGAGTGATGCAGGGTAAAGAATGCACGAGGATTTACAGTACTTGAGAGCGTCCCTGACTACCGATCAACGACAAATACGGTACGGCAGCGGCTGTTATCTTCCTCCCACGCCGTGTTCACATCACTTAATGGGCGCCTTTGAAACGGAATTGAAAAATCCTGCAGCGCGGCAGCTTGCAACATTTCGCCAATAGAGGCAATCAGATCCGCGTTCGCTAAGCTGCCCAGACCACTGCCCATTAGGGTAAGCCCTGAGCTACGGAGTAGCTTGCTGTGTAGAGAAAGCGTCTGGCCGCTTAGCGAACCAATTTGCACAAAACGCACTACTTTTTCTGCACCGGCAGCGGCAGCTGTCATGATATCGAGTGCGCTCGGGCCCCAGAGATAGTCCAAAACAACATCAATACCTTCAGCCATAAGCGCCGGCAAATTGGTCGGCAAAGCCTCCAGCGGCAATGTGATATCTGCACCCTGTGCGCGCAGTTTGTCTAACGCATCAACGTTGCGGCCAGTCGCGATAATTTTCCCGGCGCCTAGGTGACGTGCGATACGGATCGCCAGGCTTCCGGAGGTGCCGGTTGCGCCGTTAATGAGTACAGTTTCTCCCGTGCGCAACTGCGCTCGACGCGTTAATGCTGCCCAAGAAGACATCCCCGGGTTTGCTAGTGCGGCAGCCAGTACGGGGTCGAGTGTCGCAGGTAACGGCACAATATGGTTGACCTGCGCCAGCGTTCTTTCCGCCATACTTCCCCAGGGAGTGCCAAATGTTAGAAAGTAGACCGGCTCGCCATGACTGAGATAACCCGTGCCATCGATACCGGCAATGAATGGATAGTGCATTCTTGAACTGTAGTGGGTACCGGCTGTACGCGACTTCACCAACTGGCTCACTGCGGCGGCTTTCACATTAATCATTACATGGTCGGCGTCGACAAGGGGTTCGATAAAATCACCGTATTCAGGAAGTTTTCCAGCTGAATAGACAATGGCTGCTTTCATTAATTAAACCTTCAGTTCACAAATGAATATGTGTAATATGCACACATTAGTCAACAGAATCGAAGGTGTCAATAAATATATGCATAATACACATAAAAACTTTAACGTTGAGGAATTGCATGATGCGTTACTGACGATCGTAGGCACCTTTAACCGTCCTCAACGTGATGAACTGATGATAAAAGAATCCGGTATTCAGCTTGATCGCGCTCTGTTTCCGCTTCTGGTACAGATTGGCCGCTTTGGTCCCATTGGCATCGTCGAACTGGCCGATCGTGTGGGGCGTGATTACACGACCGTAAGCCGCCAGGTAGCGAAACTGGAAGAAACCGGTTTGGCGCAGCGGCAAAAGAATCCCAAAGACCGGCGGATCAATGAAGCGGCCATCACCCTCGCGGGCAAAGGGATGACAGAGAAAATTGATACCGCACGCGCGCAGATTTATAGCGGTATTTTTCAGCAATGGTGTGAAGATGATTGCATAGTACTAACGAGACTACTCCAAAAGTTCGTTGTTGATTTTACCGCTAAAGAACAGGGTAGAAATGATGAAACGATGAATCCCCCGGCCTGACGCTTGCAGCTTACGCGGCATCAAACGTCCTCACGCCGGTGTGTTTGACACCTAGCTGGGAGAAAATCTGCATGTTCCAAATCGGTTTATAGATCGTCTGAAGGTTGTGGGCATGCGGTCGTGAGTGAATTTTCGTCACGGCGTCAATATTTCCACAGCCTGCTTCTAGGCTATCGAAAATACGGATTATGATGGACACTTGTGTTCACCCGGTGAGAGTCTGACGAGGGAAACGGCTAAATATTTTAGCAAGGCCGTTTGGGATAGGCTCGGCAAACTAAGGTCGCTCGGGTGATAGGTTGAAATTGCGGTGTTTACGGCCGTCGGTGAACAATCGTTCACGGTGGGCGGATGATTAAAAAATTAACGATAGTTAACGCTCGTAATAACAAAATCCTCTTAGATTTTATAAGCAAATGCTGCAAAAATTTACCGCGGAATTCATTCTGGAATGGTTATCGTCCAATGCGTTTGCCGTCACGAATAGCCACATGTATCTTATAATACCCTCACTCATTAAAAATGCTTATTACACTAGGTATTTATCACGCTTTTCATTGGTTATATTGATTGACGGAATGTGTTGATATCAGTAAAGTGAAAATATTACTGCAACATCCGCAGCCAGGATCTGCAGCCCATGGAAAACTCTGGTGGGGGGAAGATTGTCGCTCTTTGCGCCTGCACCGGGTACACTCAAAGTCATCGCTGGACGGGATAGATGTGCCGAACAGCGCACCGATACTATCCGCTTGTTCAGTTCGCCACATGACGTTGGGTGGTGAGACCTAAATTGGTAACTGGAAGGGGGTTGCCATGTATAACGGCAATAAGAATACCGAACAATCTTTTCTCGTTAATCATTCAGGCAAGTCAAACTTAACCAAACTAACAGTATCGAAAGTCAATGTGCCTGACGATCCTACACTCAAGGTAAATAGCCGAAACCACAATATTATATCCTATCTTAACTCGTCCAATTCATTAATATCCTTTATAAAAAATAGCTCTGATCACTGGCTTATAAAAGATAATGATGCAAGATATGTCTTTGTGAATGATTCTGCTTCAAGTTTCTTTAAGTTTCCTAAAAAGTTCGATGTGGAAGGAAAATCTGCGAAGGAAATACCTACTGATATATGCCAAGAGCTTTGGCCAGAATTGACAAAAAGTGATAAAAAGGTGGTCGAAAAGAACAAGAAAATAATATCTATTGCAATTCATCATTATGGCAAAGGCAATACTAGCGAGCTAGTCCCGCATTACATGGAAAGAGAGCCTCTTTATGATGATAACAACTCATTAATCGGTATTGTCAGTTATGGAAGGCGGCTTGATATACCAGAATTATTATGTTACATGAGTCGACTTGGCAGGAAAACCATTCAAACTGATGCGCCTGATAACTTATTTACTAAAAGAGAATTAGAAGTCATTTTTTGGGCCCTGCAAAGATTAGGTGTAAAAGAAATTGCCAAAAGACTGAATATAGCCTGTAAAACGGCCGAAGTACATTTAATGAACATCTATCACAAGGCTGATGTGCATAGCAAATATCAACTCATTGAATACTGCAAACAAACCGGGCTTGATCAATATATTCCGTTAGATTTTATTAGAAAAGGAGTGCGGCTTATTGATTAGTAATCCAAAACTTAATAATGTAGATCTTCTCTAAGCTAGCCGTAGGTGGCCATGCCTTTAGGCCGTAACTTACGCAATCTTATGTCCAGGGTAACAGCGCTCACAGGACACTATTCGCATCGGGGATCCTTAGCGCCGTCCAGGACGAATGCAGGTAGAGGCATTTATTGTGGCCATAGTTGCGTACGGTCTCAATCAGGTGGAACGCAAGACATTACGATAACGCCAGCCCTTAACCAGCATCAGCCCGGTCTGTCGCACGGTTTGCTGACACGGGCGTCGCCTTCAAACTCGCACCACTATCGATGGCCAGGGAATTGTGCAGAGATGAAGGCCGCGCTAGTATTTATCTGGCTAACTTTGTCTATTGGTCAATCTATCACCTGGATTTTCGACTGTATAAAAGCAGGGGGAATATAGCAGTCATAGCCAATGTCTTTGCACCACTCTCTGAATTGATAGATATTATGTATATTCGCTTTTTGGTACATGATACAGAGCCTATTTTCTACCGTTCTATGAGAGATCCCCAATCGTCTGGCTGTTTCTTTACTGGTCAATCCGTGATAGATAAAAAATATTATTTCAACGTCACGAGATTTAAGGTAATTGTGCGGCGCATGGGTGGATAAACTTACAGGCGATTCATTATCAATATACTGTATGGGAGAGAAAAACTTGCACCGCCTCGCTTCTGCCATAGAGCCAATAACATTTCCGTCATCATCAAAAAAAGGTTGAACTTTGAAGATATATGTTTGAATTTGACTCTCACGGCCAAATGCACAAGTAACGAGTAATGATAATGTAGTTTTATTCTCCATTACCTTTCCGTAGTACCCATGAAGCTCATCTGCAAAGACAGATGACCAATGTGGGATTTCTGACAGTTTTTTGCCTTCGATGTGGCTTGAACCCGCCAAATTCAACAGCTCTATCATAGGCGGGTTGATATAGGTATAACGGGATTCACTATCGAGTATTTGACACGGGTGGCTATTGCTTTCGCACATATAGATAATATGGAGAGGCATCGCGGTCCGCGTTAAGCCTATATCAATCATTAAGGGCCACCCTTGGATAAAATTATTTATCTGAAGTATTCACGATGAAGGACCATTAAGATATAAGGTGATTCCCATTACAAGCAGATGAGCTTTTTAATAAGGATCGCCATAATTAATTGTGGCAACTTGATCTAGGGCGAAATGATTATCATTCCGTGGCGTATCCAAGGCAAGAGTTCATAATTTTGTTATTATATTGCGATCATGCCTATCTTTAGGATCAAGGTAAAACCGATCCTCACGCGGCATGGTTTATTCGCGAGCCTTCTGCTTGATAAATAAAATAAGTGATTCTTAAGTTAAAAGGGGGGATTGCGCGCTTTTCATCAATCGAAGCTTTTCACGTAGTTCTCGTTGCACTCCTTTAAGCGATAAACAATGTCGCCTAGCGTAGCTAAAAGTTACTGTTCGGTGTTAGATATCGTGATTTATGGTAAGGTATTCAGGCCGGCTTTGCGCTTTAAATTCCTGTGCGGCCTGCGTATCACCTTGCATTTATTTTGGAATAAACCGTCGTGTCAAAACCGGTACCCAACCATTGTCAGGGGGCCAGTTTAAGGCACGGAGAATAAATTCAACGCCTGGATGACGGCGCATAGAAAGGTTGCCGCGGTATTTCATCCGCCAGATAATGGCGATAGAAATCTTTTACATGCGGGAACACGGCCTGACCCAAGGCCCGACGGGTTTGTTCTTCAGCATTGCGCGGCGCGGCAAGTTTCTGAGCGATTTCACTCAACACAGCGGTGTGGTCGACTTTGGTGAATCGACCTTGATGGTAAATTTTCTCTCCTTGGATAAAGACACTCTCGATATCCTTGGTCCGCGCCCGCTGTACTAGGACATCAAGCAAAGGGATGTCCTCATCCTGGTAGGGCCACGTGACGCTTTTCCAGTCAAACAGCACGGCGTCCGCCAGTTTTCCCGGCTCCAGGCGGCCGATTTGCCCCGCAAAGGATGTCGTTTTGGCTCCCCCTTCGGTTGCCATGCGTACGATTTCGCCGCAAGAAGGTACCTCATTCTCCTCCATGCCGGGAACGCGATGAAGACGTAACGCCAAACGCATCTCCTGCAGCATATCCCTGTCCTCATTGATACCCGCTTCGTCCAAACCCAACCCCACATTTATACCGTGCCGGCGAAAGGCATTTAACGGTGCAATACCGCTACGTAAACGCAAGTTGGAGCTGCAATTATGGCAAATACAGGTTCCCGTGGCCGCCGTAAGCTCAATATCAGCCTCATTGAGCCATACGCCATGCCCTAAGGTAAGCGATGGGCCGAGCAGACCCAACTTGTGGAGATGGGCCAATGCGGTTCCGCCGGTGCGTTTGCGTGCATACTCCCGTTGGTAAACGGTTTCAACTAAATGCATATGCATCGGTACACCCGCTTTATCCGCTTCGGCTTTAATGGCCTGCAGACCCTCATCACTGCACCAGTGGAGGTTGGCTGGCGCGAGTTGAATAGAAGTCAGCGGCTGCGCATGATTATCCGCCGTCAGCATGTTGAAGAGTTTTAAATTATCGGCGAGCGGCAGCCGTTGTTTTTTTAAATGTGCGGCCAACTGTGGCTGGATGTCGGCCGGTACGCGAGCAACAAAAAGTTCGTCGGCCTCATAAACCAGCAGATTTTGCTCGCGCACCGCAAAGCTGTAGGAGGCTCGCATGCCTATCTCGCGATAGGCAGCCAGCACCGTGCTCGCGGCCTGGTATACCGTTTCCAACGTTCCGGGTCGCCAGCCCTGGATATGTTGTACCGTGGTTATCCCGGAGGCGATCATCTCAAAGGCTGAATACAGCGTATCCAGCCTCAGATCCACGTCGCGCGCCCCTATGCGGCTGGCAAACCACAGTTCTAATGCATAATCGGGCGAACCAAGCTGCAATGGCGTCAAGCCCATATGGTGATGGCTATTGACAAAGCCCGGCATCAAAATATGGTGCATAGAGCCATAACGCCGCGCGTGAGGGTATTTTCGTTGTAACTCCTCAGCGTTGCCGATATCCAAAATAACGCCGTTTTGTTGATAGAGCGCCCCCTGTTTTACCACAACGGGTTGGCCGTCAGCCCCAATACTCTGGACGAGGGTACCGGCTAAAATCAGTGATTCATACATTGTGTTATCCTATAACGCTATTATTATCGCACCCAGCCACAGGGCATGAGAAAAAAGTTCGCCACCGCGATTGTTGCAATAGCGCATTCGCCGGCGGGGCTGGCTGTGCTCCGCAGAGAGTGAAGAGGATGTCTTAGCTTATTTCCTGCTCGGCAAATGCCTTGTCTACCTCATCGCGGAGTAAATCAATCAAACGATCGCTTAGCTGGTGAAAAGCCTGGCTTTTGGGATCGCGGGGTCGCGGCAACGTGATGGGAATGATTTCTTTAATGCCGCCAGGACGCGCCGTGAACACGACCACGCGATCTGCCAGCGCTACGGCCTCGTCAATATGGTGAGTGACGAATATCATCGATACGCCCGTTTTTCTCCACAGGCTGACGAGGAAATCTTGCATTTTCGATCGCGTTTGTACATCTAGCGCCGCAAAGGGTTCATCAAGCAGCAGTACCTTGGGGTTGAGCGCTAGCGCTCTGGCCATCGCCACGCGCTGGCGCATGCCGCCGGAAAGTTGGTCCGGGCGCTTATTGGCCGCCTCGGACAAGCCCACCTTATGCAATATTGCCTGCGCCCGTTTTAGCCTCTCCTCTTTGGCAACACCCTGCATCTTAAGACCAAACGCCACGTTCTCTACCACCGTTAGCCATGGGTAGAGCGAGGCATCCTGAAAGACAAAACCGCGATCGGTGCCTGGTTGCGTTATCACGTTGTCGCCGCAGCGAATAATGCCCTCACTGACGGATTCCAGCCCGGCTATCATATACAAGAGCGTACTTTTACCGCAGCCGCTGGGGCCGAGTAGAACGACAAATTCACCTCGTGCCACCTGCAAACTGATATTTTTGAGTGCGACAAAAGCGCCGCCTCGGTTGTCAACCCAGACTTTGCTTATGTTGTCGCAGTGAATGAGAGGCGGATGAATATCGGTAGCTCGATTCATTGACTCCCTCCAACTCGGTTTTCCGGAATCCAATAAAGCAGCCTTTTCTGTACGTTGCGCAGTAGCAAATCAAACACAAAACCGGCCATGCCGATAATGGTCATCGTAAAGAAGGAAAGACTGGAATTGAAGGTATTGCGCGCCTGCATGACAATTTGGCCAAGGCCGCTGCCGACACCGGTTGCCTCCGCCACCAATACTATCATCCAAGCGCCAAATAAATTCATGCGCAGTACGAAGAATAGGGCGGGTAAAATGGCAGGAAGGATGACGTGATAGAAAGTTTGCGCTCGGGTTGCTCCCATTACCGCCGCCACATCGAGATGGGTTTTGCTCACGCTCTCGATCTGGCTAATGGTTGAAATCGTCATGACAAAGAATAGCGATATAAACACCATGAAAATCGCCGGCGGATTCCCTATGCCGAAAATAAAGATAGCGACAGGAAGCCAGGCGATCGGAGAAATGGGCGCCAGTAAGGTAATGGTGGGCAATATCAGCTTGCCAAACAGCCGGAAATAGCAAATCGCCAGCCCGCAAAATAAACTCAGGATAAACCCTAGCGTCAACCCCGCCAGCACCCGTCCAGCGGTGGCAAAGATGGTATTCACCAATGATAACAGCGCGGTGTCGTTGCTGACCTGTCCGATAACGTCGGTCGGCATAAAGTATTGCGCCTGAGCGGCAAAATCCGCCAGAAAAATGTGCGGCGGGGGTAACAGAAGGGGATTGAGTCCGCCAAGCGCCCACACCGCTTCCCATACACCAGCAAAGAGCGAGACGGATGCCACTCCCCAGCCGAGCCGGATGAGCAAAGCAATCTGCCCTCGTCCTCGAGAGCGATTGAGCAGAGGGGCAATATGGTCTGAGGGCGGACCCGACGCTGTTAAGGGCTTTTGCGCTGATTTCACATTCATACGCTTTTCAGCTTTAACGAAGCATAGAGATCAGAATTCTCTTGAATTACCTCATTAAGCAGCGACCAATCGAAAATATCGGCGTTAGGCACCTCTTGGATATACCGTAAATCTTTTAAGTTTTGCGCGCGCTGTAAAATAAAATTTTGGTTTTGTCGTTGATCTATCATGGCGGGTTGTTTTGCAGCGGCATCGAGTGTCGCTGCGTAACTGGTTTTGAAATACTTGCCCACGGTTTCCTTAACCGCCGCCGCCGGATCGGTCTCTTCCTGCTGTTGCGCAATCATCATGCCCTTAATGAGCGCTTTGACAGCGTCGCGCTTGTCAGCCAGCACTGAGGTGCGAACGGCCAAGACGCAATCGCTGTAGTTCTTGCCATAAATATCGACGCCGTCGGAAAGGCGGACTGCACCAGCACACGCTTGTAAAGCCTGAGTAGCATAGGGCTCGATATTGCACATCGCATCGACATTGCCATTGATAAACGCTTGGGCCAGCTCGGGGGACGAGCCAAAATAGCGGACTTTTACGTCAGCGAAACTCATGCCCGCCGTTTTAAGGTAATCATAAGGCAACATTTCCAAGGTATCTGCCTGGAAGGTGCCAAGCGTCTTACCTCGCAGTTTTTCGGCGGAGTCGATCCCTTTTTGACTCACTATCACACACCCCTGCACGCCGGAACCCGCGACGATTTTGATAGGAGCGCCCCGCGCATACAGCGTGATAAAATTGGTATAGGGCACCACACTAACATCGACCAAACCCGCACCGAACAAGGCGGCAATATCTGCATTGGTCGGTGTGGTAACGAAATCCAGGGAGACATTTTTTGCCAATCCGCGTTCTTTCACTAGAAAGAAGGGACAATTGCACAAGCCGGGACCATGGGTCGCCTTGAAAGTGGTAATTTCTGCCGCCAACGCCGGCCGAAAGATCAAGCCGTTGCCGAGTGCCAGACCGCCGGCTGCGAGTGCGCTATGCTTTAAGAAAAGACGACGATTAATATTGGAGCCATTAAGCGGCGGAAAAACTCTATTTTTTGACATACTTTTTCCTCCTGGTGATAATAGATAGCGTACGTCTGCCTACCAGACAGACATTTCCCTGCTCATGAATAGCTATTCATTTGGCAATATATTTTATTAGTCTGTTAATTGTTCGTTGATTATATTAGTGCAGGATCCTTATGCGAAACGCGAGATACCTATTCTTTAAAGTTTAACCATTTCGTTAGTAAACGCAAAGACGGCTGCCAATTTAACAGAAAAGCTCGTTAATGCATCAACACCATGAAAATAATGAGGGCCATGCGGCATATTTATCACCAGCAAACGCTTTATGAACAGTGCGATTTTCGGTGACTTTTGATCAAAACCATATGCTAATCAAAGCGAAACGCCTTGCTGAACCAGGCGCTAAACGATGAGGTGACGCTTAAATTGTTACAAACCATCATCATAAACCACGCTGAAATACTTTAAAATAGTTTTATTAAAAAAATGAGATATTATGTCTTGTGCTAATGGGTTGCATGGAATATCTTTTAGATCTACTTATAAATACTACACCTTGCATTATATTGGGGTGATCAATCAATCCTATTTGTTCAATATGGCAGATTTACATCAGGCTATCACATTTGCAAGCAGTTTTGCTGCCAACCCTACGAACGCCATGGATCTAGCTTTTTATGATTCAGTCGTTGCTGCGATTGAACAATGACCTTTAATATAGCCCAACCGCAACGAAAATCCGTTACCTTCAGAATGAATAATGGCGTGAGCATAAACGATTTAGTAAAAGGCTTGGGTATCTACCTGCTCACACCGACTTATTGGCGGCAGCGTTTCACGCCCGTATTATGTTATCATCCGTCCCTCTAGATTAAGCCGCGACGGATCGAATGAAGAAGAAAAAGCTTACTCCTACCCCCCATGATGCAACGTTTAGGCAGTTTCTAACCCAGCCGACGATTGCGCGCGATTTTATGGAGATCCATCTTCCGGCAGAATTACGCGCTATCTGTGACCTGAACACGTTAAAGTTGGAATCCGGGAGTTTTGTCGAAGAAGATCTGCGTCAATATTTCAGTGATGTGCTGTACAGTCTGAAGACCACTAGCGGTGATGCTTATGTGCATGTGTTGATTGAGCACCAGTCGACGGCGGATAAACTCATGGCTTTTAGGCTGTTGCGCTATGCGGTGGCGGCTATGCAACGTCACCTTGATGTCGGCCATAAGACGTTACCGCTGGTCATTCCGATATTGTTCTACACCGGCAAGCGTAGCCCGTATCCTTACTCCACTAACTGGCTCCAGGCATTCTCAGATCCCGTACTGGCCGAGAAACTCTACTACGGTGATTTCCCTTTGGTAGATGTGACAGTCATCCCAGATGATGTAATAATGAACCACCGCAGCATGGCGGCGCTGACTCTGCTGCAAAAGCATATTCATCAGCGTGATCTGGCGGAATTGATCGACAAATTGGTCATTCTTCTCATGGAGGACTGGCTGGCTTCGCAGCAGGTTATTTCGCTGGTACACTATCTATTACAGGCAGGCGAGTCCTCAGATGCCGAGGCCTTTGTACGCGAATTGGCACAACGTGTGCCGCAACATGGAGCTGAACTGATGAGCATAGCACAACAGCTTGAACAGAAAGGTATCGAAAGAGGTCGCATGGAAGGGCGCATGGAAGGGCGCTCGGAAGGTGAGCGCGAAGCCACTCTCAAAATTGCTCGTGCCATGTTGCGTAATGGTCTAGATCGTCATACCGTGATGAAGATGACGGGTTTGAATGAAGACGACTTACAGCGGCTGCGCCACTGACTCATATTTGTCCGCCCCGCAGGTGTAGTCCTGTGCTGTGGTCGAACCACCCTCCAAACAGATGGCCTGGACACAGTGTCCTTGATTTGCCTATTGCGGCAATCCCCGCTTCCTCTTTTCATCCGCCGGCTCTCACTGGCACCGGGTAAAACAGAGGCGGCCAAGATTAATTAGCTTTTGTGTTGTTCGGCTAGGGAAATGGCAATACACAAATAATGGGTACCCAGCGTTCCTTTTTAGGCAGGGAGGCTTTCCCTTTCGCCGTTAACCGCACAGGCTGAATCTGATATTACCTGAGCCAAATATCGTGTACGTTACACAGAGTTTTACCCAACACATCACTTCAACGGAATGGAGTAATCTATGAAATCAGCCGTACCGCAAGGCCTGAAATCTCGCCCCGCCATGCTTCTCACCATCGACGATCAACTTCCTTGTCCGGGACCGCAATTTGCTGAAATATGGCAAAAATGGTTGGATTGGGCAAATGCCGCGAAAACGCCAGAATTTCGCGCACAAAGATCTTGTGTTCATCGGCGTAATGACAAAGCGTTGCCCATGCTTAACCACTGTCTAAAGAATCAGATTGAAGAGCTGGATTTCTCAGCTCTAGGACAGGATGATTTCCCAGCTTGTTTCCCGTCACACATTACCTCGCTCTCTCTCGAACAGAACAGGCTTACCAATCTCACCGCCATTATGGATAGCCTGCCTAATACGTTGAAAAGTCTGAATATTAGCTCTAATCCTATCGCTAATCCCCCCGGGGGCTATCCGCCCTACCTACAGAAACTTTTCATCTATAACGCAGATATAGAAAGACTATCTATTGACTTTGTTCCATCGCTGCCGACGTCGTTAAAAGTGCTGGATCTTTCCTCAAATCCTCTGACTTCTCTGCCAGAAAATATTTCAGCATTACCGGCCGGTTTGGAAAGGCTGCTGCTGATCAATAATAAATTCACCGACGTGCCGGAGGTGTTATTCACCCTGCCGGCCAACTGCGAGATTTACATACCTCGCAATCCCATCCCGGCAGAGCGCCTTAAACAAATTGAAGCGCGTATTACCGCTCCGGACTATCAGGGACCGCGTATTTTCTTGCATAATGTGCCCGATGATGATCCCTTTGAGATGTTGCTGAAGCAGCTGAATATAAAGCGCTAGAGGGGACACCGCGCTGCTGTCGTTGTTGCAACCAAGTGCGCATTGCGGCGGCCAGTGAAAGGGTGGTTCGATAATCTTGTTGCTGGCTAATTGCATCAGTCAGCAACGGGCTCAGCGCTTCTACCAATGCTTTAGCGGCCGGTATAATACGATCAGATTGCTGGCTCAGAAATGCATCCGGCAAAGTATTAACCGCCCGCGCCAGCCGTCGGAGGCGTTTTTGCTGCGGTGTTTGTAGGTGTGAGAATAGTAAGTTGAACTGGGTTCGTAGGCCGGTCAAGTCACTCTGCCGGATTGCCAAATCATTGGGGCGGCTGGCGGTTTCCTGCTCATAGAATGCCTGAATGGCGGAACTTTGCCGATTAAGTCGATCAAGCGCCTTTTGTAACCTCAGCGTGTAATGCTCCACATCGCGCGGGGTATATAGCAGCCAGCGGGCCGGCAATGGCACATACCTGCCAGCGCCAGCGGCTTGTAAGCTGCGCAACGCCATAGCGGAACAGTTATGCCGGGTGCTGACCAGTCGGAAACGCGCTTTTCCTGTCGCGATCTCCGACTTTACCGAAAGCCAGAATTCCTCCAATGCCTGCTCATCCAGTCCGAATAGCTCAGCCCGCTCGCCAGCAATGGGCAGGTAAATTTGATCGGACGTGGCCACGAAGGCGTCATTTTCCTCGTCCCATACCTGACGACTGCGCGGTTGGAACCCAGCCAAGCATTGTGCCCGCGCAATGTTATTCTGCAACTGGTCACAAAATGTAGGCATTTGCCGAAGCCGGCCAGCGACAATCTTGCTAATCTCCTTTTCAGTTAGTCTGCCAGCATTTGACTGTTCAGCCATTGTTGTCACTATAGCTTGGCAAAAAATAACGTCCGTTTTTATCAGCAGGGCATTGCCATAATCTTGCTTAACCCGTTGGGTTGCCGTCATTACATAATTTACAGGCTTCAACGGCATCGATTTAATTAGTTTTTTCAATATATAAATATCTTGATCATTATAATCTTTCTTACTCAAATTGATATATTTGGCAATGTCTTCCAATCGGTCTTCGACATGCTCCCACAAGAAACTTTCCTCTTCTCCCTCACGAATAAGCCCACGCATGACGTGCGCTTCGGTAAGTTTCTTACGGGTGGTCTCTGATAGCGAGTCATAGGTGTCCTGCGGATAATGCGCTACCAATTGCGCCGGGCGCGGCCCCAGATAACGCTGCTTATTACCATCCGGCAGCTCTCCGTCTGGCCAGTAACTAAAATATGCCTGACGCTCCGGGGTGGAGAGCGCCAATGCTGCATGCCCGCAGTGGTTAGGATCATGATAGGGCCAGATATTGACCGTCAGCCGACGCGAAGATTCGCGGGCATCGCCCACGCCATCAAAACGCGCCAGACGGTCCTGTATTTCATCGATATCTTTGCACTTCAGGGGCCGACCAGGGGTGGGATGATATTCCGGTGAGAACCAGGGCGCCAGCGCGTAGTCAATCTTGGCCTGCCCAGGAGGAGTATTTACGCTTTGTAAAGCACTAACCAGGTGCTGTTTTAGTCGCTGGTTTTCTTGATCAGTGCGGCGAATATAACGGGCGACAAAGTCAATGTCACGAAACTGCCTGACTCGCGCCAGATATTCTAAAAGGATGTCTATAATCTCACGGCGCCGCGCCACAAACGCCGGGATGCCATTTGCGGAAGCCGGGGCGATTTGAAGCGCCTGTGGGCCGTTTTGCGCGCTATAAGCGCCATCGAATGCCTGCAACGTTATCATAAGCGCCTTCGGGAGACTGCCCCGGCTGTCATTCCGGGACGAGCCCACCCGCTCCATGGGCTAGGGGAAGATTGAGCTACCCAACCGCTATACGGGAAACTCGATGCACAGGTTTCATGACCGTTATAGCCTTAAAATGGAATGGGAAATTGCAAAATTTATTCGTGCCGTCGCCGAATGATAGCGTTTTGTGAAACAGCGCATGGGGTGGGATCACTTGAAATGGCGTAGATGTAGGTTCCCCCCGCTTTACCTAGGGCTGCTAGCTATAACTTGAAATTAGGTTCAAATCTTAGTCTTCAGGTCATCCCCCCCTCGTCAGGTATTCCTGAACCTGATGGCCGACAAAAGCTGACCTGAACACCAGACTTGACTTTAATTAATAAAAAATTACTACGTCGGGGAATAAGAGAGAGAGCCTGATTTAATGTAAAGCGAACACCTTCAAGGTTCACAATTCATTATTATATCTGCCGTTCCTCTGATAAAAATGGAACCGTACCACTGTAGCTCTTCAATTGATACTACACGGAGCGTAAAAGCTAGTTTAACGCATTGGGAATTTCAAAATCCAACAGACCGTCGGCATAACCACAAATCCATGGCCTAGCATCATGACGTTCATGAGTGAACGATGTTACCGTCACATCCTAGCATATCACGATTGGAAGTCTTTCACTAAAAATCAGAAACAATCGATTGATATTTAGAAAATAGTCTCTCACCCAAAAATAAATATTTTACTCACTAAATCGGAAGTTGTGAAGTTAACTAAGGTCATGCAAGAAGAATATTTTAGTCGCCGCTTAATTTATGATTATCCTTTTTGATAAATTGTTCTGTCACTCAAATAGGCCTAAAGCATCTTAACTTCGGTTTAAGATAAAATCTATGACCTGAAGATAATTTTCATTTTAGTGCCATGGTCATATAATAGCTAAAATATTGTTTCAAAGTGAATATATAACGGAATATTATTTTTTTGTTATGGAGTAAAATTTGTTGCAGGTCCTTATTGTAGTATAATTTAAACAGCATCAATTATATTAATATTCATTCAAAGTGTCACGTTTTTTTATATATCCCGGGATGGAATATCAGTAATGATAAATAACGCGTTAATTGTTAGCGCGCATATTCAGATTCATACATTAAAGCGTTTATTATGAACGTTTGTTCCATGTGAACATACATGGATGAAGACTAAATTAATGAATCAATCTAAACAGGAGCTGCAATATGACAACACTTAATTCTACCAACACATTTGGCAATGCTGCGAGCAGTGCAACACCTGGCACCTTAGAAAGCACTACAAATAACATCTCTGGACATAAGTGGAATAAAAATGACTGGTTCATTGATAATATAGCAGAAGGCTTTGATAAAGGTGCGACAAAGATGATGCGCCAGTTGGAGAAAGCCAGGAAAAAACTGAGTAAAAAACCAGATAACCCTAGTGTGCTCGCTGAGTTTCAGGCAAAACTGTCGGAGTATACACTTTTCAGAAATGCGCAATCTTCTACCGTTAAAGCATTCAAAGATATAGATGCTGCTATTATTCAAAACTTCCGTTAATCCATTCTCATGGAAGGGTGATGTCATTGATGTTAATGTAATTGACGAGAAAACAAGCAATCATTTAAGCCCTTTCCAAAAGGGTGGGTTAGCAGTGACTCTGCCCTCGAATTTAGGCGGCTAACAAAAGAACTTTTCTGTCGGAGTCAGTCGGCCCCGGCAGAATGTTGAAATTTCGCCTTGTAATATTCGTTCAGATGAGGAGTATGCAACCAAAGTCTAGACAGGGCTATAAAGCAATAAAATGCGGTAGACTTATGACATATTCGCGTTTTGAACAAGCATCAGCTTGAAGGATATATATTAATTATGAATACCAGTAAGTCGATAGAATCTCTCAGTGCCTGTACACAAGGATAACAGCCGAAAAAGGGAGCGTTTAGTTTAGCTGCTATTTTACGTAAACTGCCTAGTCAAGGTAAAGCAAAGCTATTGCGGTGATAACTTTTTAATTGGATACAAATAATTTCGATCATATAAAGTCAAATAAAAAAGAGATACGTCATGGAAATTTTAAATTTTAACATTCAAGCTAGACATGTCTTTGCGGAACATGATGTTAATCGTGAACATATTGGTATAGAGATCAGGGAAAACAATAAACAAGAAATCCATCATCTCTTAACCCGCTTAGATGATTATGTTTCAAATGCCATTGCGCACAAGTATGTAGTCAACAATAATATAATCAATTATGCAAAAGGTGCCCTTTCAAAAGTGTTCGATACTCGTCATAAACTTGAAAGAAAATTGCCGTTCAATAATGAATTACGGGAGCAAAGTACATCTCATTCAAATATAGCAAAAACAGAGGAGTATATCGATACAACTCAATTAGCGTTAAGAAACGATCGTTTACGTCGCAATTCAGAAATGGCCAAAATCGAAAAAAATATAGAAGATATCGTTAATGTATCAGTACTAAGGCATGCATATGAAAGCAACGACGAGGGAAAAAGATCCGAGTCTTACGGCAAGTTTTGGGATAAAATTGCTGAAGATATTGCAAGCATAAAAAAAGAGTACGTTGAGTTTTATGCCACACTAATTTCAAAATACGCAGATTTTTACCAGGTGTTTGTAAAGCTGCAAGGAGAAATAGCAGGTGTCGTTTCTGAAGGAAAAGACGGAAATCACATAAAGTTCGATAATGAGAGAAAAATGGAGGCTTTCAAACATTTTAGGGAGGCCAGAGATGCTATCAAACTTCCCAAAATTGAAGACTGGAGTGAGGAAAATCTTACAGATGAACAAAAACAGTTAAGAGAAAATCTAAAGCCAGCTTTCATAATCGATAAATATGGGCAAGTAAAGATAGACGACACGGCATATCAAAACTTACCAAACGAACCCGAAGGAAGAGATGAGGAGAATAATGTTAATATGGCAAGTTATAACGCTTGGATGGCAGCATTCAATTCCATGGGCAATATTTTTCAAAATAATATGCAATCTACGTCTCAACGTTATACTCAAGCAAATAGCACGTTTGATAATTTAAATAAAGTCCTTAGCAGTACAATAACCGCCTTGCTTGAATGTGCGAAATCTTTCCTCCATTTTTAATCCATTGACATGATAGTTTATAGAAATATTTGAATGATGTTGATCCTTTTTTTCAGAGAGCATCCAATACGATAGTCATCGGCAGTTAACGTAAGGGGCGTTGCTTTCTCAGTCTGCATACAGATACCATTATTCATTCGTGGGTGAACGGGTTCCCTTCTTAATACTGATCTTTCATTTATGTATCTGATGGTCAAGGGAATTGCTACTCGACCTGACAGAAACATGTGATCGTACATAGGCATTATACTGTATACAATGCTGGGATGATTGTATCTATAAGAATGTCTCACAGTCTATTCTTGCAGAGGTTACTATTTGTGACCTATGATTTTCAGATAAAGAATCCGTAAACCTTAAAAGCCGGTAGTATTGCCTTTATGCTTGCAAATATATAGACACCACGAAAAGACTTGAGGTATATACAGATACCTTGAGTCTGTCTACGTTATAACTTTCGCTCTTTAGCTGATAGATAAATCATATGAAAATCAGTCTTAACAAGACAAATAGTATTTTAACTTTTGGCAAATGTTTCGTTCATTAAGCGGCGGTCATTATCAATTATCGGAGGATTATCAAAGTGTATCTTTGGTGCATCCTAAATGGTGGCCAAGTATTGCTGGTTGGGTTCACTCTAGACGAGTAAGGTAGCTAGCTCGGTTTATAGGTGACAATCAAAAAAGAGCAATAAACATGCAAGATAACACATTACAGCATTTAAATAGTCCTGAAGATAAAGAAGAAATATATAATAAATTATGCTCTGCCTCCGCTTTGATGGAGGAGGCAAGAAGCGGGATTGCCTTTTTGGATGAAGTAAAGGAAGATTTACCTAGCGCTAAACAAAGATTAATCTACCTCTGCTTTTGGGTTATGATAGTACGCACCGTCAGTAAGGCATTAGAAGTCTCAATGCTGTCTGAGGATTTATATAGAATATATCTTGTTTCGAGAGGCCGTAAGGCCCAAAAATATTTTAAGATGATTATATTCGATAAATGTGAGCAGACTTATGTATACTCTGCAATTGGAACTTACATGCCTAACATATTCGCGATGTATCAAAATAACATTGATATTGATAAATATGAAGGCGAAGAATTGATCCAATGGGTCTTAAGTGTGATAAAAAAAGAATTAGAAAAAATGATAATCTCAAGTCATGGTATGACTCAATCGCGTAGCGATATAGTTGTCGACCTCATCCATTATACACAAGAAAATATACAATTATTTTCTGTTTATAGAAACAACGCCATCATCAATGAAGAAACCCAATTCACCTTGGGTGAACGTTATATCGTAGATTTTGCGACGGCCGGTGATGTTGATGTAGAAGATAACCCTAATGGAGTTGATAATAATGATAATTTCTTTTACCTCGGTGAGAGTATAGGCGCTGGCCTAGGCGTAGGTGCCACCGTTTTTGGTCTCAGCGGTACATGGTCAGAAAATGGTATTGTTTCAACCATTATTGATAAAGTTGTTGGTTTGGTTAACACCATGGGAGGTATTGGCGCGGGATTGTTTAATTCATTAGCGAAAATAGAAGACTTGGATAAAATTCAGGAAGAAGGGGCGGCATTTATGGTAGATGTGTCAGATATAGTATTAAGAGCTGAATCAATCCCAATGAACGAAGGTTTTGGTTTGATGAATATGTTGCAATATCAAAAAATTGAAACGCTTATTAAAAATGTCGTTAGTGAAAGGACAAAACTATTAATCAAAATGAATGAAGCATTGGGAATTATATCGATGAAGTTATTGTTTATTCCGAGGAGGTCAAAAAGAGAATATGCAGTGATTTAGTTCAAATGGAGCTCAATCGTCAGCATACCTTAATGTTAAGATCTTATTTGACAAAACTTAGCAAAGTTAATCTCATGACAAGAGAAATTAAATTAGAAAATAATATACTGACATTTTTTAAAGCTTTGCAAGATAAAGTAATAGGGAGCAACTTAAAGTTATCCTTAGACGGACTTAAGGCGATGATACTAGAGATTATGGTGGATCTCAATAAGCAGTAGCGTGCGCATGCAGTTCAAAGTCATC
>NZ_CP006569.1:4500000-4709528 GCF_000517425.1 Sodalis praecaptivus | reverse complement strand
ACACAAAAAAAAGGGCTATCGGTGTGCTTTTATCTGCATGATCCATTCCGCTACCCAGGCTTCCGCCGGATCCTCGGGGATTTCGTGCTGAGTAATGTCGATCTTCAGCACCTCGCCGATCCGCTTGGCGCCGAGCGTCGTAAGCTGGCGATCCAAGGTATCGATCGCGCCACAGAACGTATCGTATTCGCTGCTGCCGATGCCGATTGCGCCATAGGTGACCTCGGCGAGTGAGGGCGCTTGCGCCGTCAACGCTTCCAGCAGCGGCTGAAGATTCTCCGGCAGCTCGCCGGCGCCGTGGGTGGAGGTAACCAGGAGCCACAGGCCCTCGGGACTTAATTCCGCCAGTTCTGCGCCGTGCAGGATGTGGGGGGTGAACCCCTGCTGTTCGAGGATGCCGGCGACGTGCTCGGCAACATATTCGGCGCTACCCAAGGTGCTGCCGCTGATGATGGTTACGTCGGCCATGATGGTCCCGTCAGATAAATGAGCCGGTATTGTACGCTGTGTACCGGCTGGGATCTACCTGTGGATAATTGTGGGTATTAATCGGGCCACTATGGCACGATAGTCCGGCTGATAGGGTTTTGCAGTGAGATGAGGGTTTCGGTGGATTGGATCTCGTCGATGGTCTGGATCTTGTTGATAAGTACCTGTTGCAGGGCATCGATGGAGCGGCACATCACTTTAATAAAGATGCTGTAATGGCCGGTGGTGTAATAGGCTTCCACCACTTCGTTCAGTGCGTCCAGCTTCTTGAGCGCGGAGGGGTAATCCTTGGCGCTCTTAAGAATAATGCCGATAAAGCAGCAGACGTCATAACCCAGCTGTTTCGGGCTAATATCCACCCTGGCCCCGGTGATGATGCCCGCCTGTTTCATTTTTTCCACCCGCACATGCACGGTACCGGGACTAACGTTTAACTGCTTGGCCAGCTCGGCGTAGGCGGTGCGCGCGTTGGCCATCAGCGCCTGCAAAATGGCGCGATCGAGGGCGTCGAGCTGATAAGTTTCCGCCATGGTGATGTCCTCTATGGCGATCCCGGCGGCAAATCCGTTGCCCGCCGCGGGATCACTTTTTACGGCGCCAGCGGCGCATGAGCCGCTGTTTCAGTCCGGTGTCGAAGCGCCAGATGTGATCGAAGATCTTCATAATACCGGGTTTTCCCATCGACGATAGCGCGACGGCGTGAAAGCGCTGCTGACGATCGCGCTGCCGTTCGCGTATACGTCGCTGGACCGCTTCGGGCAGGCGCTGGGCGATGAAATCGGAAATGACCACCGCATCCGCATCCTGCCACGCCGGTTCGGCGAGCTTCTCGGTCAGCGCCGTCAGGCAGGCCGCCAGATCGGTGCCGCCGCGAAAACGCTGGCCCAGAAAACGGATGGCCTGCTCCAGGCCGCCGTCGGCGGTCAGTTCGTAATCCACCTGGCCGGTGGAAAACAGGCTGATGAAACAGCGTCGGTCATCGGCCAGCGCGATACGCATCAGCGCCAGGCAAAACCCTTTCGCGCACTCCTCATTGAAACCGCCCATCGAACCGGAGGTATCTACGCAAACAATCATTGGCCCGCGCGGCTGCTGTTCGTGTTGTTGGCTGCTGGCTGGCTGTAGAATGCGCCGCGTCCGCCAGGCGTCACCGTGCAGACGGTAGGTCAACAGCCGTTTCTCCAGCAAACGACGGTAAAATTCGTACTCCAGTTCATCAATACCCAGGACGGATAACTCTCCCGGTAGCAGCCGCAGCAGGTCGTCGCTATGATGGATACCGCTAATTTCTTCAGGCTGAACCGCCGGCTCGCGCACGCGCTTCTCCACTTCGCGCTCAAGCGAATGGGGCGCGGCGACGAAACGCGCTTCACGGCTGCGTCCCAATTGTTCCGCCAACTGCAGAAGTTCCGGCTGCCGATGCAGAAATTCGCCATAGTGTACCAGCAGGCGATAATCGCCTTGTTGTACCTGCCCGGCGGCCATATCCCACAACCGGCCGGCGGCGTGTTGATTCTCCGCCAGCAGCGGCGCCAGCGCGCCGCTCATCGCGAGCTGCTGCTGTAGCTCGTCAAGCAGAAACTCCCGCTCTCTTTCTAACAGTTGATGCTGCACCGTGGTGGCCTGCAACGTCAAACTGATGCGCCAACGCTGTAAGAACAGGGTTTGGAACGCGTTATCGGGGCGACCCGTTTCTGTTGATGCGGCCTGATAGAGCCGTTGCGCTTCGGGATAAAACGGCGACGAGAGGGCCGCAAGCCGCGTCAGGGTGTCCGGCAATTGGGCGAGAAAATCCAGATGAGCCCGCAGTTGGTTTTGTTGAAACAGATAAAATTCGCTGGCCAGCGCCGGAGGCACTTTGCCTCGACGCAGCGCCTGTTCCAGCCGCGGTTTCATCAGCGGCGCACGTTTCATCAATTCCTTCTTCAGCGCCGGAAACTGTTCCAGTAGTAAGACCACTTGCGGGCTGCCAATCAAGGTCAAGATAATGTCATCCAGCAGTTGCCCCTGGTCAATGGCTAACAGCAGATTGATCGTATCCAGCGTCACCACCGCGCGTCAGTCCTGTCTGGCCTGGGCTAATTGCTGGGAAAGGTCCAGCAAACTGGCTTCAATCCTCGCGACCCACTCTTTGGTAATAAAGAGGCAACTTTGCTGTTCGTGGAACAGGCTGCGCTGCTGATGGTAGAGCCGCGTGGCTTCCTCGAGATCATCCATCAGCGCAGCCGGCACCGCCTGCGCCGGCACGTTTTCCGCCAGCGCCAGCAATGAGGGCTGAAGGCTGATATCGACTATTTCAAGCTGATGCTGAGCGTTGATGCGTGCCTCGAGCCCCTGCGCGAAACCGATACCGTTCAGCCGGGCCTTGAACACGCCTCCTTTATTCAGCCACTGTTGCAGGGTTTCACGCTCAACGGTGATGTGATCGACGTGGATATCGTGCAATCGCCGCGGCGTTTGCAATATGAGGGTCAACACCGGTTCCGTCAACGATGGCGGCAGGCTGTAATGGGGTTTACGGCTCATAAGGGTTTTGGCGGGCGCAAACGTAAGCGCCCGCTGGGCCTGAGTTTGGGCAATATGCTGACGTTTTTGGCGGTTAAAGTTCTGTATCTTGCTCAGAATCGTCAGCTGTTGATAACCCTGCTCGACCATCAGCTGCTCAAGTTGCTGATTAATGAGCTGGTAACTGGCCGGATCGTGCCACAGGCATTCCTTTAGCAGGATGATATCTACCGGGGTGATGCTTTGGCGATCGCTGAAAAATGCGCTGGCCTGGAGCAAACGCAACGCCTTTTTCCAGCGCCGGTCGGAGATATAGGGCGCCTCGGGCAGCGCTTCCAGCCGCTGACGTAATAGATATATCAGCTCGAAACAGGCCGCCGGCAGCGTAACCTTGTCAATCTGCCGTTGCCAAGATTGGTACTCCTCGTCGCTCACCCGCAGTGGCGGGGGAACTTCCTGCGGCTGGCTGTCCGCGTGACTGGTCAGCAATGCGTGAAAATTACTCTTCTCCTTGACCTTATCCAGCCACAGGCGGATTAACATCCGGTCATACAGGGCTTCCAGGCCGCTGTCGGCCTCCGGCAATTCGTTGGAGGCGGTGATGAGCAACCGCAGCGGCATCGTCTGTTCCTGATCGCCGTTACGAAACCGTCGTTCGTTGATGGCGGTGAGCAGGGTGTTCAAAATGGCCGGGCCCGCCTTCCAGATTTCATCCAGAAAAACAATTTCCGCCTCCGGCAAATACCCTTGTGTCATCCGATGATAGCGGCCATCCTCTTTCAGCGCCTGGATGGACAGCGGGCCGAACACCTCTTCCGGCGTGGAAAAGCGGGTCATCAGATAATCGAAGGCGCGCGCATGGCTGAACGCCAGCTTCAGGCGCCGGGCGATAAGGCTTTTGGCGATGCCGGGCGGCCCCAGCAAAAATACGCTTTCGCCGGAAAGCGCCGCCAGCAGACAGAGCCGCATGGTATGCTGCCGCTCGTATAACCCGTTTTCCAACACGCTGCTGAGGCGAGAGATTCGCTCTGCCAGAAGGGACGTAGGCGCCATAATCAGATCGGTTATCCCTATGAGTAGTGAGAAGGACACAATAAACCAGCGCATTTTATAAAGAAATGCTCGCGTAAATTTATCCGTTATCAACTTTTTTTGCGTTAATCGCCCCTCAACGGGGGATAATCAGCATTAGAATTAGGGTTTCGGCATTTTTCAGGCATACTGTGCGCTTTTGGTTTTCGAGGAAGTGCATCACCGCATGCTCCTGGACGACAAAATAGCGCGAAGAAAAGGTTATGAATAAAGATCATAAGCAGTCGCTGCCGGCGGTCACGCTTGCCGCAATAGGCGTCGTGTATGGTGATATTGGCACCAGTCCTTTATATACCTTACGTGAATGTCTTGCCGGCCATTATGGTTTTGGCGTCGAACGCGTGGCGGTGTTTGGTTTCTTATCCCTCATTTTCTGGCTCCTGATCCTGATAGTCTCGCTGAAATACCTTCTCTTCGTCATGCGCGCCGACAACGCCGGCGAAGGCGGCATTCTGACGCTGATGTCGCTCGCAGGCAGAAATACCGGCGCCAAATTGACGCCGGTATTAGTGATTATCGGCCTTATCGGCGGCAGCTTCTTTTATGGCGAAGTGGTGATCACGCCGGCTATCTCGGTCATGTCGGCGATAGAGGGCTTACAGATTGCCGCGCCATCGCTACAGGAATTTATTGTCCCGCTCTCCGTGGTGGTGCTAACCCTGCTGTTTTTCATTCAAAAGAAAGGCACCGGCAGCGTTGGCAAACTTTTCGCGCCGGTGATGCTGGTATGGTTTCTCACGCTGGGCGTTCTGGGCGTGCGCGGCATTATCGGTAATCCCGAAGTGCTGTATGCGCTTAATCCGAAATGGGCTATCGCCTTTTTTGCCGAATATCAAACCGTCTCCTTTTTTGCTCTCGGAGCGGTGGTGCTGGCCATTACCGGCGTGGAAGCGCTGTACGCCGATATGGGGCATTTCGGTAAATTGCCCATCCGCATCGCCTGGTTTAGCGCAGTGCTGCCGTCCCTGGTGCTTAATTATTTCGGTCAGGGCGCGCTGTTGCTGTCATCCCCGGCGGCAATCAAAAACCCTTTCTTTTTACTCGCTCCCGATTGGGCGATGATTCCGCTGCTTATTCTCGCGACGCTTGCCACGGTTATCGCTTCTCAGGCGGTGATTTCCGGCGTGTTTTCCTTGACCCGCCAAGCGGTGCGTCTGGGATATTTACCGCCGATGCGCATCATCCATACCTCCGATATGGAGGTGGGGCAGATTTATATTCCTTTCATCAACTGGCTGCTGTATATCGCCGTGGTGCTGGTGATTGTCAGCTTCGAGCATTCCAGTAATCTGGCGGCGGCCTACGGTATCGCGGTGACCGGCACCATGGTGCTAACCAGCATCCTGTCTTGTACCGTGGCCAGAAAAAACTGGCATTGGAACCTGTTGCTGGTAGCGGTGCTATTGTTGGCGCTATTGTGCCTCGATGTGCCCATGTTCGCCGCCAACGCGCTCAAGATTTTCTCCGGCGGCTGGCTACCGCTGCTGTTGGGATTCCTGATGTTTGTCGCCATGACGACCTGGAAAAGCGAGCGGTTCCGCTTGCTGCGCCGGATCCACGAGCACGGGAATTCCCTGGAGGCGCTCATTGCCTCATTGGAAAAATCGCCGCCGGTGCGGGTACCCGGCACCGCCGTGTTTATGTCGCGCGCCATGAACGTCATCCCTTTTGCCCTGCTGCATAACCTGAAACACAACAAAGTCCTGCATGAGCGCGTGGTGTTGCTGACGCTGCGCACCGAAGATGCGCCCTTTGTGCATAATGTACGACGGGTCACCATCGAAGCGCTGTCGCCGACCTTCTGGCGCGTGGTGGCCAATTATGGTTACAAAGAGACGCCGGATATGGAGGAAATCTTCCACCGCTGCGGGTTGGAGGGGCTGTCATGCCGGATGATGGAAACGTCTTTCTTTATGTCCCATGAATCGCTGATTCTCGGGAAGCGGCCCTGGTATCTCATGGTTAGGGGGAAGCTGTTCATGGCCTTAAGCCGCAATGCCCTGCGCGCGCCGGATCAATATCTCATCCCGCCTAACCGGGTCATTGAGCTGGGAACGCAGATAGAGATCTAAAGGTTTAATCATTCTCAGCCAGCAGTTGCTGACAGGCGGCGAAGGCCCCCGGGCCGTCCCCGGCGAGAATGGCGTCCACGATGGCCTGATGCCGGCCCAGTTTGATGACATCATCGCTGGCAATGGCGCGAAAGTAATTTTGGTAAATCGAGCTGAACAGATTGGCGAACGAGGAAAGGAACGGGTTGCCGCTGATGTCATAAATATGGCGGTGAAAATCCGCGTCAACGCTTATCCAGCGCTCGCGATCAAAATGCTGGTGAAGCCGACGCATCTCTGCCATCAATGCACTCAGCCGCTGCCGTTCGCCGTCGTTGGCGTTTAACGCCGCCAGCGCGCAGGCCTGGGGCTCCAGGCTAATGCGCATAATCAGGAAGTGCGCCAGGACGTCTTGAAAATTTTCCCGGTTAAGCCACCATCCCAACAGGTCCTGATCGAGAAAGTTCCACTGATGGCGCGGCAACACCCGTGTTCCAATTCTGGGACGCGGCAAGACCATTCCCTTCGCCGCCAGGATTTTTACCGCTTCGCGTACGGCGGTACGGCTCACGCCGAATTGTTCCCCTAATTCCATTTCGCCGGGCAGAATATCTCCGGCGGTAAATTCGCCCGCCAGGATACGCTGACTTATTTTTTCGGCCAGTACATAGGAGAGGTTGCGTTGTGCGGCCCGTTGCTGTACGGATAAATGCATAGCGTTCTTCCCTATTTCATCATGACAATAAACCTTCACATACTATGCCAACGCAATCATTGCGGGTGGGAAATTCCTGTTTCTGGCGCATAATAACGCCATTTTTAGCGCTTTTGCTGAAAAATAAATCAATCAGATCGTATTTGTGAAATAGCGCTTGTCACCGGCCGTGAAGGCCCTATAATGCGCCTCCACTGACCGGGAACAGTCGCTGCGACTTACCGGCTCAGCCAGAGGCAAGCGGGCGCGCGAAGGGCAAATAAAAGCTTGACTCTACAGCGGAAAAGCGTAATATACGCCACCCGCGCCGGTAGAGAAAATACCCTCCCGGCCACGCTCTTTAACAATTTATCAGACAATCTGTGTGGGCACTCACAAGACGATATCGATACACGAAATATCAAGTCTTGAAGAGTGAACAACGAATATTCATACGAATACCAGTTTTAATTCTTTGAGCATCAAGCTTTTAATTGAAGAGTTTGATCATGGCTCAGATTGAACGCTGGCGGCAGGCCTAACACATGCAAGTCGAGCGGCAGCGGAAAGAAGCTTGCTTCTTTGCCGGCGAGCGGCGGACGGGTGAGTAATGTCTGGGGATCTGCCCGATGGAGGGGGATAACTACTGGAAACGGTAGCTAATACCGCATAACGTCGCAAGACCAAAGTGGGGGACCTTCGGGCCTCACACCATCGGATGAACCCAGATGGGATTAGCTAGTAGGTGGGGTAATGGCTCACCTAGGCGACGATCCCTAGCTGGTCTGAGAGGATGACCAGCCACACTGGAACTGAGACACGGTCCAGACTCCTACGGGAGGCAGCAGTGGGGAATATTGCACAATGGGGGAAACCCTGATGCAGCCATGCCGCGTGTGTGAAGAAGGCCTTCGGGTTGTAAAGCACTTTCAGCGGGGAGGAAGGCGATGGCGTAAATAGCGCCATCGATTGACGTTACCCGCAGAAGAAGCACCGGCTAACTCCGTGCCAGCAGCCGCGGTAATACGGAGGGTGCGAGCGTTAATCGGAATTACTGGGCGTAAAGCGTACGCAGGCGGTCTGTTAAGTCAGATGTGAAATCCCCGGGCTCAACCTGGGAACTGCATTTGAAACTGGCAGGCTAGAGTCTCGTAGAGGGGGGTAGAATTCCAGGTGTAGCGGTGAAATGCGTAGAGATCTGGAGGAATACCGGTGGCGAAGGCGGCCCCCTGGACGAAGACTGACGCTCAGGTACGAAAGCGTGGGGAGCAAACAGGATTAGATACCCTGGTAGTCCACGCTGTAAACGATGTCGATTTGAAGGTTGTGGCCTTGAGCCGTGGCTTTCGGAGCTAACGCGTTAAATCGACCGCCTGGGGAGTACGGCCGCAAGGTTAAAACTCAAATGAATTGACGGGGGCCCGCACAAGCGGTGGAGCATGTGGTTTAATTCGATGCAACGCGAAGAACCTTACCTACTCTTGACATCCAGAGAACTTGGCAGAGATGCCTTGGTGCCTTCGGGAGCTCTGAGACAGGTGCTGCATGGCTGTCGTCAGCTCGTGTTGTGAAATGTTGGGTTAAGTCCCGCAACGAGCGCAACCCTTATCCTTTGTTGCCAGCGATTCGGTCGGGAACTCAAAGGAGACTGCCGGTGATAAACCGGAGGAAGGTGGGGATGACGTCAAGTCATCATGGCCCTTACGAGTAGGGCTACACACGTGCTACAATGGCGCATACAAAGAGAAGCGATCTCGCGAGAGTCAGCGGACCTCATAAAGTGCGTCGTAGTCCGGATTGGAGTCTGCAACTCGACTCCATGAAGTCGGAATCGCTAGTAATCGTGGATCAGAATGCCACGGTGAATACGTTCCCGGGCCTTGTACACACCGCCCGTCACACCATGGGAGTGGGTTGCAAAAGAAGTAGGTAGCTTAACCTTCGGGAGGGCGCTTACCACTTTGTGATTCATGACTGGGGTGAAGTCGTAACAAGGTAACCGTAGGGGAACCTGCGGTTGGATCACCTCCTTACCTAGACGATACGTTCAAGTGACGTGTCCACACAGATTGTCTGATAACTGTCACGAGCAAAGCAGCCCGTCGGCGGCTTTTTTTTATGCCGATTTTTCGTGTCCCCTTCGTCTAGTGGCCTAGGACACTGCCCTTTCACGGCGGTAACAGGGGTTCGAACCCCCTAGGGGACGCCACTTTGCTTTTTATTTCAGAGCGCGTTTATCGAGCGCGCTGCGAAATACCGCTCTTTAACAATCCGGAACAAGCTGAAAATTTGAAACACATGCTGAAGCGCAAACTCAGTATGCGAGTCTCTCAAACGAAGTAAGCAAACCTGAGATAACGCGTAAGCGTTATCACTGTAGCGCGACAGGCCTTGTCGTCTCCGTGGCGTCTTCACAGACGCCGCCGGGTCTCGCCAGTATGGCGACACTCGAGCGAGACGGCGCGAACGGCTGAAAGCCCAGGCGCACGGCACGCAGGCACCGCAGTGGACTTGATGTCCATGAGGATGCCGAGTACCGCGCAACGCCGGATTTCAGTCGTGCAGCCCGTCGGACAAGGTGCAGACAGCTCAGGGTTGTGAGGTTAAGTGACTAAGCGTACACGGTGGATGCCTAGGCAGTCAGAGGCGATGAAGGACGTGCTAATCTGCGAAAAGCGCCGGTGAGCTGATATGAAGCGTTATCAGCCGGCGATGTCCGAATGGGGAAACCCGGTGCAACTCGTTGCATCATCGTTAAGTGAATCCATAGCTTAACGAAGCGAACCAGGGGAACTGAAACATCTCAGTACCCTGAGGAAAAGAAATCAACCGAGATTCCCCCAGTAGCGGCGAGCGAACGGGGAACAGCCCAGAGCCATCATCAGCTTGCGCATCAGGAGAACGGTCTGGAAAGTCCGGCGACAGAGGGTGATAGCCCCGTATCCGAAGGTGCGCTTGTTGTGAGCTCGATGAGTAGGGCGGGACACGTGATATCCTGTCTGAAGATGGGGGGACCATCCTCCAAGGCTAAATACTCCTGACTGACCGATAGTGAACCAGTACCGTGAGGGAAAGGCGAAAAGAACCCCGGCGAGGGGAGTGAAATAGAACCTGAAACCGTGTACGTACAAGCAGTGGGAGCATCCTTCGGGGTGTGACTGCGTACCTTTTGTATAATGGGTCAGCGACTTATATTCTGTAGCAAGGTTAACCGCATAGGGGAGCCGCAGGGAAACCGAGTCTTAACTGGGCGTCTAGTTGCAGGGTATAGACCCGAAACCCGGTGATCTAGCCATGGGCAGGTTGAAGGTTGGGTAACACTAACTGGAGGACCGAACCGACTAATGTTGAAAAATTAGCGGATGACTTGTGGCTGGGGGTGAAAGGCCAATCAAACCGGGAGATAGCTGGTTCTCCCCGAAAGCTATTTAGGTAGCGCCTCGTGACGTCATCTACGGGGGTAGAGCACTGTTTCGGCTAGGGGTCCATCCCGGATTACCAACCCGATGCAAACTGCGAATACCGTAGAATGTAATCACGGGAGACACACGGCGGGTGCTAACGTCCGTCGTGAAGAGGGAAACAACCCAGACCGCCAGCTAAGGTCCCAAAGTCATGGTTAAGTGGGAAACGATGTGGGAAGGCCCAGACAGCCAGGATGTTGGCTTAGAAGCAGCCATCATTTAAAGAAAGCGTAATAGCTCACTGGTCGAGTCGGCCTGCGCGGAAGATGTAACGGGGCTAAACCATGCACCGAAGCTGCGGCAGCGGACGTATCACTTAAAACGCTTAACGCGACGGCGAGCCGGCGCGTGCAAGCGACACTCCCGTTGAGTCGGCAACAGCCGGCCAAGGGCAAGGCGTTTTAAGGATACGTCCGTTGGGTAGGGGAGCGTTCTGTAAG
The DNA here is from genome assembly GCF_000517425.1 of Sodalis praecaptivus. Taxonomy (NCBI): domain Bacteria; kingdom Pseudomonadati; phylum Pseudomonadota; class Gammaproteobacteria; order Enterobacterales; family Bruguierivoracaceae; genus Sodalis; species Sodalis praecaptivus. Next base: position 4,698,793 of record NZ_CP006569.1, on the reverse strand, counting down.
CCTGCGAAGGTGGCCTGTGAGGGCTGCTGGAGGTATCAGAAGTGCGAATGCTGACATAAGTAACGATAAAGCGGGTGAAAAGCCCGCTCGCCGGAAGACCAAGGGTTCCTGTTCAACGTTAATCGGAGCAGGGTGAGTCGACCCCTAAGGCGAGGCCGAAAGGCGTAGTCGATGGGAAACAGGTTAATATTCCTGTACTGGGTGTGACTGCGAAGGGGGGACGGAGAAAGCTAGGTTCGCCGGGCGACGGTTGTCCCGGTTCAAGCGTGAAGGTGGAATGAGCAGGCAAATCCGCTCATTCTCAACACTGAGGCGTGATGACGAGCCACTACGGTGGTGAAGGAATTGATGCTACGCTTCCAGGAAAAGCCTCTAAGCTCCAGGTCACATCGAATCGTACCCCAAACCGACACAGGTGGTCAGGTAGAGAATACCCAGGCGCTTGAGAGAACTCGGGTGAAGGAACTAGGCAAAATGGTGCCGTAACTTCGGGAGAAGGCACGCTGGCATGTAGGTGGAGGGCCTTGCGCCCCGAGCTGAAGCCAGTCGCAGATACCAGCTGGCTGCAACTGTTTATTAAAAACACAGCACTGTGCAAACACGAAAGTGGACGTATACGGTGTGACGCCTGCCCGGTGCCGGAAGGTTAATTGATGGGGTTATCGCTTGCGAGAAGCTCTTGATCGAAGCCCCGGTAAACGGCGGCCGTAACTATAACGGTCCTAAGGTAGCGAAATTCCTTGTCGGGTAAGTTCCGACCTGCACGAATGGCGTAATGATGGCCAGGCTGTCTCCACCCGAGACTCAGTGAAATTGAACTCGCCGTGAAGATGCGGTGTACCCGCGGCAAGACGGAAAGACCCCGTGAACCTTTACTATAGCTTGACACTGAACATTGAGCCTTGATGTGTAGGATAGGTGGGAGGCTTTGAAGTGTGGACGCCAGTCTGCATGGAGCCAACCTTGAAATACCACCCTTTAATGTTTGATGTTCTCACTCAGGCCCGTTATCCGGGCCGAGGACAGTGTCTGGTGGGTAGTTTGACTGGGGCGGTCTCCTCCCAAAGTGTAACGGAGGAGCACGAAGGTTAGCTAATCACGGTCGGACATCGTGAGGTTAGTGCAAAGGCATAAGCTAGCTTGACTGCGAGAGTGACGGCTCGAGCAGGTGCGAAAGCAGGTCTTAGTGATCCGGTGGTTCTGAATGGAAGGGCCATCGCTCAACGGATAAAAGGTACTCCGGGGATAACAGGCTGATACCGCCCAAGAGTTCATATCGACGGCGGTGTTTGGCACCTCGATGTCGGCTCATCACATCCTGGGGCTGAAGTAGGTCCCAAGGGTATGGCTGTTCGCCATTTAAAGTGGTACGCGAGCTGGGTTTAGAACGTCGTGAGACAGTTCGGTCCCTATCTGCCGTGGGCGCTGGAAGATTGAGAGGGGCTGCTCCTAGTACGAGAGGACCGGAGTGGACGCACCACTGGTGTTCGGGTTGTCATGCCAATGGCATTGCCCGGTAGCTACGTGCGGAAGAGATAACCGCTGAAAGCATCTAAGCGGGAAACTTGCCTCGAGATGAGTCTTCCCTGAGGCCTAGAGCCTCCTGAAGGGACGTTAAAGACGATGACGTTGATAGGTCGGGTGTGTAAGCGCTGCGAGGCGTTGAGCTAACCGATACTAATGACCCGTGAGACTTAACCTTACAACACCTGAGCTGTTTGAGAGCGAGCGTGAGACGAGAGCGAAAGCGAACGTTGACGCCCAAAGCGCAGGCGGATGACACCGCCGACACCCGCGCCAACCGCAGGCCAGATATGGCCGTGAAAGGCATGAGCCACACCGACCCCGGTGCGGCGGCAGGGCGTGCAGCGTGCGCAAGAGACAAGACATTATCAGCGATGTTCCGGATAACGCCCGACGGTCACGTGAGTGAGGGTCGGGCAGCAAGAGCCTTCTGCACGGCGAAAGCGGTGCGGACAACGAATTTGCCTGGCGGCACTAGCGCGGTGGTCCCACCTGACCCCATGCCGAACTCAGAAGTGAAACGCCGTAGCGCCGATGGTAGTGTGGGGTCTCCCCATGCGAGAGTAGGGAACTGCCAGGCATCCAATCAAGAAGCCCTCTGCTAACGCAGAGGGCTTTTTTCTTGCCTAGAAGCACGCGGTTGTCACGGTCACGGCCGGGACGGCAGGGGCTATCAACGAGCCCTCGGCGCAAGCCGGGGGTTTTTTTCTTGTCTTTCATGCAACCATCGATTCACAGACGCCCCAAGTGACGACAAGCTTACGATCGCCCTAACCAGGTCATGATAAAACGGGCGATCTCGGCAGGCTGGTTAATATTAAGCTGCGGCAGCGCACAGTCCAACGGCACATCGCTGGCGATCGCAATGACATGCCGATCGAGGAGCGTGCGCCAATCTTGACCGGTCGCCGAACGATAGAGCGCAATTTTACTGACCGGCTCATGCTTGAAGCCTTCCACCAGGATCACATCGAGCAGCGAGGGATCCATCTGATTGGCCAACCAGGCCAGAGAAGGCATCTGCGCCGGCACGTTTTCAGTCATCAGCGCCCAGCGCGCCGCACTGGCCACCATCGTCTGCCGCGCGCCGGCCTTACGTAGCGTATAACTATCCTTACCTGGCGTATCGACATCCATTTTATGGTGGGTATGCTTGATAATGCCCACGCGCAGACCGGCTTGGTCTAACAGCGGAATCAATTGTTGCAGCAGTGTTGTTTTGCCGGTACCGCTATAGGCGGCGACGGCCAGCAAAGGAAGGGGTGATACGGTCATGGCAATTGTCCGTGTGACCACAGGTCAAGATCCTGCGGCGTGTTGAGATTCATAAAATCGTAGCGGGAAGCGTTAAACACCACCCGCTGTGCCGGGAGCGTGGACAGAAAAAGCCTGACCCGCCTTCCTCCGCGGCGCAGAAACGCCTCCAGCGCCGGCGCCAAAGCGCGGTGCAGCAGCGTAAACGTGGGATGATCGTGACCTTTATCATCGCTGGCAAAGGCCGCGGACGCCTGCTGTCGATTCTCACACAGCCGCGCCACCAAATCGTGCGGAAAAACCGGTACATCACAAGGGACAAACGCGACCCATTCGCTATTGGCAAGGCGTAGGCCCGTCAGCATCCCGGCCAGCGGCCCTGCAAAACCGGGAAAAGTATCCGCCACAACCGGAAAACCGCCGTGCTGATAGGCATCTTCGTTACGATTAGCGTTAATCATCAGCACAGCGACCTGCGGCGCCAGACGATCGGCTACGTAACGGTATAATGGCTTATGATTGATTTGCAGCAGGCCTTTATCTTCACCGCCCATGCGCGTCGAAAGCCCGCCCGCCAGGATCACGCCGGTAATGCCGTTGGTTGCCATCGCCCTCTCCAGGATGAAATTCTAGGGTACGGGGATTACCCTTCATATTAGGATACAATGTTTTAGCGAATGCAGGATAATGCTGTTTATCCCCGTTCGCGAATCTTGCTACAGTACTGTCAGACCTTCACTAAGGAATGTATTATGAAATGCCATCGCGTTAATGAATTAGTGGCGCTGTTGCATCCCGCCTGGCAACAGGAGCCCGATCTCAACCTGGTACAATTTCTGCTAAAGCTGGCGCAGGAAGCGGGTTATCAGGGCGATTTAAGCGGCCTGACCGATGATATTCTGATCTATCATTTGAAAATGCGCGGCAGCGATAAAACGGCCGCCATTCCCGGGCTAGCAAAAGATTATGAAGAAGATTTTAAAACGGCCATTTTGCGCGCCCGCGGTATTATCAAAGAGTAAGCGGGGGCTAAGCGGCGGGTGATGAGCACAGAATTCAATTTTCAGGCATTAATGCCCGATTTGATTATGGACGCCCTGCAACAGACGGGGATCGTCGTCGATTCCGGCTTAACCGCCCTCAACAGCTATGAAAATCGCGTCTATCAGTTTCTGGACGAAGAGAAAAAGCGCTATGTGGTGAAATTTTACCGCCCCGAACGCTGGCGTGCCGAGCAAATTTTAGAAGAGCACCAGCTGGCGCAAGAGCTTGCGCAGGCCGAAATACCGGTCGTAGCGCCGCTGGTCATTAATAATGCGACGCTGCACAATCATCTTGGCTACTATTTCGCCCTGTTTCCCAGCGTTGGCGGGCGGGCTTTTGAGCAGGATAACGAAGATCAGCTGGAGTGGGTAGGGCGTTTTCTTGGCCGTATTCACCGACACAACGGCAGCCGCTGTTTTAGCGCGCGCCCGACCATGGGACTGGAAGAATATCTGACGTTGCCGCGCCGCGAGCTGGAAAACAGTACCCTTATCTCTGGCCGGCAGAAAGCGATGTTTTTACAGGCGTGCGACCAGCTCATAGCGCAGGTGCATGAGGTGTGGACAACCGACTGGCGCCCGCTGCGTCTGCATGGCGATTTGCACGCCGGTAACATCTTGTGGCGCGACGGCCCGACGTTTGTCGATCTCGACGATGCCCGTAATGGCCCGGCTGTCCAAGATCTTTGGATGCTGCTTAACGGCGATCGCCGCGACAGGCTGTATCAACTGTCGCTGCTGTTGGACGCTTATGCTGAATTTATGGATTTCGATCCTCGGGAACTGGCGCTTATCGAGCCGTTGCGGGCAATGCGAATGATCCATTATCTCGCCTGGGTTAGCCGTCGCTGGGGCGATCCGGCTTTTCCACGTAGTTTCCCGTGGATGGTTGAGGCGGAATTTTGGTCGCAACAAACCGCGCTATTCATCGAACAGGCAACGCTGCTGCAACAACCTCCGCTGCAGCTGATGCCGGTCTATTGATTATTTTTACGCCTAAATGATTCATTTCGGAGAGAGACTATCTATGAAAAAAATATGGTTTGCGTTGATGGGTATCGCGTTGGCATTCAGTGCCTCGGCCGCGCAGTTTACTGAAGGTCAACAATATGTCCAGCTCGACAAGCCGGTAACCAGTGAACCCCAGGTGCTAGAGTTTTTCTCGTTTTATTGCCCGCACTGTTATCAATTCGAGCAGGTCTATCACATTTCCAGTACGGTGAAAAAAGCGCTGCCGGCAGGAACCAAAATGACCAAATATCACGTGGACTTCCTGGGGCCGATGGGTAAACAGCTCACCCAGGCCTGGGCGGTAGCCATGGCGCTCGGGGTAGAAGATAAAGTCAGTCCGCTGCTGTTTGATGGCCTACAGAAAACGCAGACGATTCAAACGCCGGATGACATCCGCGCGGTCTTTGTTAAAGCGGGCGTCAGCGCGGAGGAATATGATTCCGCCTGGAACAGCTTTGTGGTGAAATCCTTGGTCGTACAGCAGGAGAAAGCGGCCGCCGATCTACAACTGCGCGGCGTACCGGCCATGTTCGTCAATGGTAAATATATGGTGAAGAATGACGGATTGGATATGTCATCGATGGATGCTTATACCAAACAATTCGCCGATGTCGTGAAATTTCTTCTTAGCCAAAAGTAATATCGCCCACGGGCGAATGCAGCACAACGCCGGCGATCGCCGGCGTTGTCGTTTCTGACGTCAATAGAAATAGCGGTATCTCCTCAATCTGCCAGCGGATAATACCTTTGCCCGCAACGGGCCATAGCAGGTTTATATCCACAATGGCAATACCCTTGTGATGAAATTTGCTATTGACAGGTTAATATATTAATCACTTGATATAAAAGGTTTTTTGTCTAGCAACCTCGCAAATATCGCGGCTGTCAATAAAAACTATAATTTTTACTCACAAAGTTATCCACAGCATGATCCTGCGGATCTCGCCGCATTCCCGGTATTTTTATCGCCCTTATGCTACGCTAACCATCGTCTCCGGCTGCCGGCTGTGGCATGCTACCCCTTATGTTTGCTGACTAAAAAGAACGAAATACGCTATGGTTCAAATCGCAGAAAACCCGTTAATCCTGGTGGATGGCTCTTCTTATCTTTACCGCGCCTATCATGCCTTCCCGCCGCTGACCAATAGCGGGGGGGAACCCACGGGGGCGATGTACGGCGTATTGAATATGCTTAAAAGCCTGCTGGTGCAATACCGACCAAGCCATGTGGCGGTGGTGTTTGATGCCAAGGGCAAGACCTTTCGCGATGAATTGTTTGAGCACTACAAATCCCACCGGCCGCCCATGCCGGACGATCTGCGCAGCCAGATAGCGCCGCTGCATGAGATGGTCAAGGCGATGGGGCTGCCACTGCTGGCTATCAGCGGCGTAGAGGCCGATGATGTTATCGGTACGCTGGCGCTGGCGGCGGCGCGCGACGGCCGCGACGTGCTGATAAGCACCGGTGATAAAGACATGGCGCAGCTAGTGTCGCCCAAAATTACCCTGATCAATACCATGTCGAACACCATCCTCGGTCCGCAAGAGGTGCAGTTGAAATTCGGCGTGCCGCCGGAGCTTATCATCGACTATCTGGCGCTCATGGGCGATAGCTCGGATAATATTCCGGGCGTGCCGGGAGTCGGGGAGAAAACCGCGCAGGCGCTATTGCAGGGAGTAGGGGGGCTGGAAACCCTGTATCAACAGCTTGATAGCGTCAGCACCTTGAGCTTCCGCGGCGCCAAAACCATGGCCGCCAAACTCGAGCAGCACCGCGAGGTGGCTTTCCTTTCCTACCAGTTGGCGACGATTAAAACCGATGTGGCGCTGGATTTACCCTATGATCAGCTAACGGTTGAAGAGCCCGAGGCCGAAGCGCTGATGCTGTTGTTTCAGCGTTATGAATTTAAACGCTGGTTGAGCGACCTAGAAGCGGGTAAATGGCTACAGGGCCGCAAAAGCGCCGTCGCGCCGCCTTCGCCCTTTACCGCGCCTCGCCCGGCCGCAGCGGAGGCGCCGGCTGAGGTACTGTCAAAAGACGGCTATCAGATCATTTACGACATGGCGACGCTTGAGCAGTGGATTACCGCTATTCGCAGCGCCGGCGTGTTCGCCTTCGATACCGAAACCGATGGGCTGGATACGCTGACCGCCAATTTGGTGGGGCTGTGCTTTGCCGTGAAACCGGGTGAAGCTGCCTACCTGCCGGTGGGGCATGACTATCTGGATGCGCCGGACCAGCTTGACCGCGCGGCGGTACTGGCATTGTTGAAACCGGTGCTGGAAGATGCCGCCATCGGCAAAATCGGCCAGAACCTCAAATTCGACCGCGGGGTATTGAAACGATACGACATTGAGTTGGCCGGCATCGCATTCGATACCATGCTGGAATCCTACGTGCTGGACAGCGTCGCCGGCCGCCACGATATGGACAGCCTGGCGGATCGTTTTTTACAACACACCACCGTGAGCTTTGAGGAGATCGCGGGTAAAGGGCGCAACCAGCTGACGTTCAACCAGATCGCTTTGGAACAGGCCGCCCCCTACGCCGCCGAAGACGCCGATGTGACGCTGCGTTTGCATCAGACGCTGTGGCCGCGCATTGAGCAAGCGCCGGAGCTGAAAAAAGTCTTTCAGGAAATTGAAATGCCGCTGGTGCCGGTCCTGTCGCGCATTGAGCGCACCGGCGTGCTTATTGACGAAAACATTCTCGCCGCGCATTCGGTGGAGCTGACCAAACGTCTGGAAGCGCTGGAACTGGAAGCGCATCAGCTGGCTGAAGAACCGTTCAATCTTTCCTCTACCAAACAGCTGCAGGCGATTTTATACGATAAACAGAAACTGCCGGTGCTGAAAAAAACCCCCGGCGGTGCCCCTTCCACCAATGAAGAGGTGCTGGCGGAGCTGGCGCTGGATTATCCGCTGCCGAAGCTGATTTTGGAATACCGCGGCCTGGCCAAGCTTAAATCCACCTACACCGATAAACTACCGCAGATGATCAACCCGGTGTCGAAACGGGTGCATACCTCCTATCATCAGGCCGTTACCGCTACCGGACGACTATCTTCGAGCGATCCGAACCTGCAAAATATTCCGGTGCGTAATGATGAGGGACGGCGTATACGCCAGGCATTTATCGCGCCGCCGGATGCGCTTATCGTGGCGGCGGACTATTCGCAGATTGAGCTGCGCATCATGGCGCATCTCTCGCGCGATCCCGGATTGCTGAACGCCTTTGCCGCCGGCAAGGATATTCACCGCGCCACCGCCGCCGAGGTCTTCGGGATGCCGTTGGAGAAGGTGACACAGGATCAGCGCCGCAGCGCCAAGGCTATCAACTTTGGCCTGATTTACGGCATGAGCGCCTTTGGTCTGGCGCGTCAGCTGTCGGTGCCGCGTTCGGAGGCGCAGAAATATATGAATCTTTATTTCGAGCGCTACCCCGGCGTTTTGGACTATATGGAACGCACCCGCAGGCAGGCGAACGATCAAGGTTATGTCGCCACCCTGGACGGGCGCCGGCTTTATTTGCCGGATATTCACTCGCGCAACGGCATGCGCAAGAAAGGCGCGGAGCGCGCGGCCATTAATGCGCCTATGCAGGGCACCGCCGCCGATATCATCAAACGGGCGATGATTGCGATCGATGGCTGGTTGCAGCAGGAGGCGCCGCCGGTTCGCATGATTATGCAGGTTCATGATGAATTGGTGTTTGAGGTGCAAAGGGATGCGGTAGAGAGCGCCAAAGCGCGGATTAAGGCGCTGATGGAGGGATGTTTTACGCTGGATGTACCGTTGCAGGTGGACGTGGGGGTCGGTGAAAACTGGGATCAAGCTCACTAAGTGGCGAATGACTAAGCACTTTTTGTAATTAAGCTACATTAAAGTGTGATGTATTCCCACAATAAGCATTCCTTATACGTAAAAAGGTGAAAGTAAACTACAAAAAATTCTTTTTCCCCATCAAAAAATAGGGTAAAGTTATCGGCGTAGGGTACAGAGGTAAGATGTTCTATCTTTCAGACCTTTTACTTCACGTAATCGGATTTGGCTAAGTATTAGCCGCCCCAGTCATTTTATGACTGGGGCGTTTTTTATTGGGCGTGGAAAACCTTGCCGTGCGCTGTCCGGCAGCGTGAACATGGCAACGTGAACAGCGGCGCCGCCGCTATCCCGGTCAGGGCGTGACGTCACAGGCAAGGTACATAGCGCCGCCGTGGCCTCGGCCAGGGCGTGAAACAGGGCGTTATTCTTCACTCGCCGGCGCTTCTGGCGCTATCGCCGGCGGGATGGCGGTAAACCACGCGTCGAGTTTCTGCCGCAGTTTATCCACGCCCTGTTTTTTCAGCGACGAAAATGTTTCAATCTCGACATCGCCCATGAATGCCAGCGCCGCTTCGCGCACTTGATTTAACTGCGCTTTGCGCGCGCCGGAAGCCAGCTTATCGGCTTTGGTAAGCAGGACGAGAACCGGAATATTGACATCCACCGCCCATTGCACCATTTGCTGGTCGAGATCTTTCATCGGGTGACGAATATCCATCAATACCACCAGCCCTTTGAGGCTGTCGCGCTTTTGCAGATATTCGCCCAGGGCGCGCTGCCACTTGCGTTTTAACTCTTCCGGCACTTCGGCGTAGCCATAGCCGGGAAGGTCCACCAGCCGGATGCCGGGCTCCACCTCAAACAGGTTGATAAGCTGGGTGCGTCCGGGGGTTTTACTGGTCCTGGCCAAGTTTTTTTGGTTGGTCAGAGTGTTAAGCGCGCTGGATTTGCCGGCGTTGGAACGCCCCGCAAAGGCTATTTCAATCCCGCTGTCGATCGGCAAATGGCGAATATCCGGCGCGCTGGTCACGAAATGGGTTATCTGATAGTTATAAGATTTGGTCAACGGTATCCTCTCTCTGGAGATGGCATATTAACGGCAATTATACCGGTTATGTCCCGGGATGCGTTTTTTATCTTCGCCCACGGGCGCGGTCATCTTTTTTCTTGTGCGGCTTTCTGATAGATTCCGCCGCAACGGTAGATGTCATACCCTTACCCAAGAGCCAATATTATGAATTCATCAGCACGGGGCGGCCGCGGCAAGCCCGGCGACGCGCGAAAAAAAAAGCAGCGTAAAAGCCGCGAAGAGTTGAATCTCGAAGGGCGTGAACGTAAGCGGCAGAAAAAACGCCGCGGGCTGGCCGCCGGTTCACGCAGTCAGGGCGGCGGCGAGGCCGTACGCCAAAATACCCGTACGCCGCAGGATGGCCGTATCGGCAGCAAAAAACCCGTGCCGCTGACGGTTGAGGGGACAACGATCCCACCCAAATCCCTCGCGCCCGCGCCGCAGCCGCCAAAGCCGCGGGAAACGGCCGAACAGGAGTTGGCACGTTTGGAGAATGACGATCGTCTGGATGGGTTATTGCAGCGTCTTGAGCAGGACGAAACCCTTTCCACGGAGGAGCGCCGCTATGTCGACCAGGCGCTGGATCGAATTGATGAGCTGATGACCGAGTTGGGCATTGAGCTTATTGACGATGACGATGAGGACGCGCAGACGGATCAGGAAGATATACTGCAGCTGCTAAAACGCGGCTACGACAAAGACAGCTTCTAATCCTTGCCGGCCTTAACGCTGCTCCTTGCGCTATTGTTAACCTGTTATCTTGTGTGGTTATCGGGTAAACTATGGCGCCTCTCGCGACGCAGGGCGCGGCTGCAAGCGGCCCGCGCCGCGGTTCGCCGGCCCGCTCCGCACGTCAGACGGCGCCGTCGACGTCCCCCGGGTAAGGAGTAAGCCGTGAAATCACTGCCAGCAATCGAATGGGATTCGGCCCTCATTCAGAAATACAACTACTCCGGGCCGCGCTATACCTCCTATCCCACCGCGCTTGAATTCAGCCAAGAGTATGATGACGCGGCGTTTGCCACGGCGACGCGCCGTTATCCCGAGCGGCCGCTGTCGCTGTATGTCCATATCCCGTTCTGTCACAAGCTGTGCTACTTCTGCGGCTGCAATAAGATAGTCACCCGCCATGGCGCGAAGGTCGATGATTATCTCGATACGCTGGCGCGGGAAATTCGCGCGCGGGCGCCATTGTTCGCCGGCAGGCACGTCAGCCAAATGCATTGGGGCGGCGGGACGCCGACCTTTTTGTCGGTGGCGCAGACAGCGCGGTTAATGGCGCTGCTGCGGGAGCACTTCTCTTTTGCTGCCGACGCCGAGCTGTCCATTGAAATCGATCCGCGGGATATCCCGCTGGATCTCATTGATGATTTGCAGCGCCAAGGGTTCAATCGTATCAGCGTCGGCGTGCAGGATTTTAATGGCGAGGTGCAGCGCCTTATCAATCGCGAGCAGGACGAAGCGCTGATTTTTGGTCTAATCGAGCGCGCCACCCGTCTGGGATTCCGCTCGACCAACATTGATTTGATTTACGGTCTGCCGCGCCAAACGCGCGATCGCTTCGCTTACACGTTGCAGCGGGTCATCGCGCTTGGGCCGCAGCGTTTAAGCGTGTTCAATTATGCCCATATGCCGTCGCTATTTGCCGCGCAGCGCAAGTTTAAAGACGCGGATTTGCCCGACGCCGGGCAAAAACTGGCCCTGTTGCAGCACAGTATTATGACCCTCACCGACGCGGGCTATCAGTTTATCGGCATGGACCATTTTGCCCGGCCGGACGATGAACTGGCGCTGGCGCAGCGGGCGGGGCGGCTGCACCGCAATTTTCAGGGGTATACCACCCAGGGCGAGTGCGATCTGCTGGGATTGGGTTTATCAGCGATAAGTATGATCGGCGACCATTATGCGCAAAATCAGAAAGTCATGCGCAGCTATCGCGATGCCGTTGAGCGGCAGGGCAACGGTTTGTGGCGTGGCGTGGCGCTCAGCCGCGACGATTGCCTGCGTCGGGATGTCATCAAAGCGCTAATTTGCCAGTTTCGCCTTGATTTCAATGTGATTGAAACGGCTTACGGTATCCAATTTACCGACTACTTTGCCGAGGATCTGGCGCAAATGGCGCCGCTGGTGGAGGACGGGCTGGTAACGATGAGCGCCGGCGCGCTGGAAATAACCGCCCGCGGCCGTCTGCTGGTGCGCAATATTTGCATGTGTTTCGATGCTTATCTACGCGCCAGCCAGCGCCAGCGTCAGTTTTCCCGGGTGATCTAAATCACCCCTTTCCGCCATCAGGCGAAAAGGGGCGTCATGAGGGCGTCGGACGACCGATCAATTCAGTGAATTGATGAGCGCGGCGCACATGACCGCCGCCAGCGCCGTCTGTGGGGCGTGCCCCGCATTGACAACCGCGTCCAATCCCTGCGTCACGAAAGCGATAATGGTCTGCAACATGGCTTGTCTCCCCCTTGTGCTCAGAAATAATACTGAGCCGGACCGCGATGTAAACCGTTTAAACGAAAATTTGCATCGCGGCGCACTCTCTGTGGTGCGTTAGGGGATTACTCCATCCCAAGCTCTTTTAACTTGCGCGTCAGCGTGTTGCGGCCCCAGCCGAGCAAACGGGCCGCTTCTTGCTTGTGGCCCTGGGTATGGCGCAGCGCGGTGGTCAACAAGGTGCGTTCCATCTCCGGCTGCGCTTCCGACAGCAGGTTCTGGTGGCCGGAGCGCAACGCGCGATCCGCCCACTGCGCCAGCAGCGTGGCCCAGCTATCCGGCAGCGATTGCACCACGTTATCCGGCGCGGTGGTTTCAAACAGCTCCGGCGGCAAATCCTGAATCAGTACTTCTTGTCCGGCGGCCATTACCGTCAACCAGCGGCAGGTATTTTCCAACTGGCGCACGTTCCCCGGCCAGGGGAGGCGGGTCAGCGCGGTTTCGGTTTCCGGGTGCAGATTTTTCGGCTCTACGCCCAGCTCCCTGGCCGCCACCTGCAGGAAATACCGCGCCAGCCGGGGAATATCTTCCCGTCGCTCGCGCAGCGGCGGCAGATGGACCCGGATCACGTTCAGGCGATGGAATAAATCCTCGCGAAAGCGGCCTTCCTGCACGCGCAGTTCCAGGTTCTGGTGGGTGGCGGCGATGATCCGCACATCCACTTTGACCGGCGCATAGCCGCCGACGCGGTAGAACTGACCGTCTGCCAATACACGTAGCAGGCGGGTTTGCACATCCAGCGGCATATCGCCGATTTCGTCCAGAAACAGCGTGCCGCCGTCGGCCTGCTCGAAACGGCCCTGACGGATTTGATTGGCGCCGGTAAACGCCCCTTTTTCATGGCCGAATAATTCCGACTCAATCAAATCCTTCGGGATCGCCGCCATGTTGAGCGCGATAAACGGCGCCTTGGCGCGTGGACTATGGCGATGCAGGGCGTGGGCCACCAATTCTTTGCCGGTGCCGGACTCGCCGTTGATAAGGACGCTGATAGACGAGCGCGATAGCCGGCCGATGATGCGGAACACATCCTGCATCGCCGGCGCCTCGCCGATGATGTCGGCGGTGGGACCGCTGGCGGGCTGACTGCGGGGCGGCTGCTGCTGTTCCAGGTAGTGGCTGACGGCGCGTTCCACCAGCGCCACCGCTTCGTCGATATCGAACGGTTTCGGTAAATAGTCAAACGCCCCTTGCTGATAGGCGCTTACTGCGGCATCCAGATCGGAGTGGGCGGTCATGATGATGACCGGCAGCATCGGGTGACGCTGTTTGATTTGTTTTAGCAATGCCAACCCGTCCATGCCGGGCATGCGAATATCGGACAACAGCACGTCCGGCGTTTGGGTGGCGAGCGCGTCCAGCACCTGGCTGCCACCTTCAAAGGTGGTGCAGGTCAACCCGGCCCCAGTGAGTGCGCGTTCAAGCACCCAGCGGATGGAGCTATCGTCGTCGACGATCCAGACTATCCCTCGTTGCATACAGAACCTCACTGGCGAATAGGCAGGTATACCGAAAATTCGGTATGTCCCGGCCAACTGTTAAATTCAATCTTTCCTGAATTCTGATCGATCAGACTGCGGGCGATGGAGAGGCCCAGGCCGGTGCCCCCTTCGCGGCCGCTGACCATGGGATAAAACAGCGTATCCTGCAATTGCGCCGGGATCCCCGGGCCGTCGTCCTCGATATCAATGCGCGCCACCAGCCGGTAACGAACCCCGTGCAGCGTCAGTTGGAAGGCGGTACGCGTTCTGAGGGTAATGGTGCCGCCCTCCTCCCCCAGCGCCTGTAGCGAGTTGCGGGTGATATTCAGCAATACCTGCTCCATCTGATCCGGATCGTGGGTCAACTCCGGCAGGCTGGGATCATAATCCCGCACCAGGGTGACATTATCCGGCATTTCAAGCGACACCAGCTTAAACACCCGTTCGCAGACTTGATGAATACTTTGCGTGACGTGCATCCCGGGCTGTTGGGGACCCAATAAGCGGTCGACCAAGTTGCGCAGCCGATCGGCCTGCTCGATGATCACTTTGGTGTATTCCGTCAACGCCGGGTCGGGCAGCGCCTTGGCCAGCAGCTGCGCCGCGCCGCGCAGCCCGCCGAGGGGATTTTTGATCTCATGGGCGAGGCCGCGCACCAGATCCCGCGCCGCGACCTGTTGGGCGTGCTGGAGCTGCTCTTGGCTAAGACGGCGTTGGTTATCCATCGGCGCCAGCTCCATCAGAATAGTCTCTTCCGGCAGCCGCTGCGCGGTCAGCGACAGGATGTGCGCCCTGCCGTCTACCACCAGCGTCACTTCGTTATCGGTAAAACCCTGGCCGGCGTCCAGGCTTTCGCGCATCAGCTCGACATTGAGGGAGAAATAGCCCAGCAGTTCGGGCAGCGGTGTGCCGAACAGCTTACGTGAGCTTTGCGCCAGCAACTGCTGCGCCGCCGGGTTGGCGTAGTGCACCGCCAGATCATTATCCAGCAGCAAAATACTAGTGATGAGCGAATTAAGGATCTGCCCAGCTTCGGGCAGTGTGCCGGTTGCCATTTAGCAGTCTCCCGCACTCAGTTAGTGCAAAGCGATCGGTTATCGGTGATTGCGCATGGCTGCGCGCCAGGTTTGGTGGAGAAAAAAGCCCATCCGGAGATGGGCTGAAAGTTTCCACGGCAACAAAAAACTCGGGCGATTAAACGCTGTAGTACAGCTCGAACTCCACCGGGTGCGGCGTCATGCGTACGCGATCGTTTTCTTCCGTGCGCAGCGCGATATAGGCATCGATGGTGTCGTCGGTGAATACGCCGCCGCGGGTCAAGAACTCGCGATCCGCATCCAGGGCGTTCAATGCTTCCTCAAGGGAGCCGGCCACGGTTGGGATTTCGCTGGCTTCTTCCGCCGGCAGATCGTAAAGGTTCTTATCCATGGCGTCGCCAGGATGGATTTTGTTGATGATACCGTCCAGGCCGGCCATCAGCAGCGCGGAGAAGGCCAGGTACGGGTTGGCGGCCGGATCCGGGAACCGCACTTCGATACGGCGTGCTTTCGGGCTGGCAACCACCGGAATACGGATGGAGGCGGAGCGGTTGCGGGCGGAATAAGCCAGCATGACCGGCGCTTCATAACCCGGGACCAGACGCTTGTAGGAGTTGGTGGTCGGGTTGGTCAGGGCATTGATGGCTTTAGCGTGCTTGATAACGCCGCCGATATAGAACAGGGCCGCTTCGGACAGGCCGCCGTATTTATCGCCGGAAAACAGGTTATTGCCGTCTTTGCTCAACGACATATGGCAGTGCATGCCGGAACCGTTATCGCCGAAAATCGGCTTGGGCATAAAGGTCGCGGTTTTACCGAATGCGTGAGCAACGTTATGCACGACATATTTGTAGATCTGGATTTCATCGGCTTTTTTGGTCAGGGTGTTGAAGCGGGTAGCCACTTCATTCTGGCCGGCGGTCGCCACTTCGTGATGGTGCGCTTCCACGACCAGGCCCATTTCCGCCATGGTCAAGCACATGGTGGAGCGCAGATCCTGCGAGGAGTCTACCGGCGGAACCGGGAAATAACCGCCCTTCACGCCCGGACGGTGGCCTTTGTTGCCGCCTTCATAAGCTTTACCGGTGTTCCAGGCCGCTTCGATATCGTCGATTGCCACATGCGAGCCGGAAATAGAGGTACCGAAACGAATGTCGTCGAACAGAAAGAATTCCGGCTCCGGTCCAAACAGCACCTGATCGGCAATGCCGGAAGATTTCAGAAAGTCTTCCGCACGCTTGGCGATAGAGCGAGGATCGCGATCGTAGCCCTGCATGGTTGCCGGCTCAAGGATGTCGCAGCGGATGATGAGCGTCGATTCTTCATAGAACGGATCCATCACGGCAGAAGATGCGTCGGGCATCAAGACCATGTCGGATTCGTTAATGCCTTTCCAGCCGCCGATAGAGGAGCCGTCGAACATCTTGCCCTCTTCAAAGAAGTCATCCACCTCTTCTTTTTTGACCGGTGCAGGAATGGTAACGTGCTGCTCTTTACCTTTGGTATCGGTGAAACGTAAGTCGATGAATTTTACTTCATGTTCTTTAAGCATCGACATGACTTGTTCAACGGACATAACTCATATTCTCCCGGATGTTGCTTGTTGTCGTCGTGGAACGAACGCCTATGGATTGGATTTTCTGGCTTACATAGTCTAAAGCTAAAACTGTGCCAACATTGCCAAATCGGCGCGAAACGCTGCGCCGCCGTCTTTTGCTGCACGGGTGGCTGCACCAGATTGGCCGGATTGATCCATCTTAGTGCATTTGACGAAAAGGTGGGCACTATTTTGGTGCATGGGGTGGGGCGGGATGAGATTTTGCACCGGGACAGGGACGCGGCGGCGCGCAAAATGACGCAATCGCCAAGAACGACGGATCTTGTTTAGTCCCTCGCCTAATACGTGTACAATAACGCGCTATTTCTAATGCCTGAGGCAAAGTTGTGATCGAAAATCTGCGTAACATCGCCATCATCGCGCACGTAGACCATGGTAAAACTACCCTGGTTGACAAATTGTTGCAACAATCCGGCACGCTCGGTGACCGCAACGATGCAACCGAACGCGTGATGGACTCCAACGATTTGGAGAAAGAGCGTGGGATTACCATCCTCGCTAAAAATACCGCCATCAACTGGCGCGACTACCGTATCAACATCGTCGACACCCCTGGACACGCCGATTTCGGCGGCGAAGTTGAGCGCGTGATGTCGATGGTTGACTCGGTATTGCTGCTGGTCGATGCCATGGATGGTCCGATGCCCCAGACCCGTTTCGTGACGCAGAAAGCGTTCGCCTATGGTCTGAAACCCATCGTGGTCATCAACAAAGTTGACCGCCCCGGCGCGCGACCCGACTGGGTGGTGGATCAGGTCTTCGATCTGTTCGTCAACCTGGGCGCCACCGACGAGCAGCTCGATTTTCCGATCGTCTACGCATCCGCGCTGAACGGTATCGCCGGTCTGGAACATGAAGAGATGGCCGACGACATGACTCCGCTGTTTGAATCCATCGTGAAAAACGTCGAAGCGCCGAAGGTTGACGTCGACGGCCCGTTCCAGATGCAGATCTCCCAGCTTGACTACAACAGCTACGTTGGCGTTATCGGCGTCGGCCGCATCAAGCGCGGTTCGGTGAAACCCAACCAGAACGTGACGGTGGTGGACAGCGAAGGCAAACGCCGCAACGGTAAAGTAGGCCAGGTTCTGGGCCATATGGGTTTGCAGCGTATTGAATCCAAACTGGCGGAAGCCGGCGATATCATCGCGATCACCGGGCTGGGCGAGCTGAATATCTCCGATACCATTTGCGATCCGGCTCAGGTTGAAGCGCTGCCGCCGCTGACGGTTGACGAACCGACCGTCTCCATGTCGTTCGGCGTCAATACCTCGCCGTTCTGCGGTAAAGAAGGGAAATACGTTACCTCCCGCCAGATTCTGGAACGTTTGAATAAAGAACTGGTGCACAACGTGGCGCTGCGCGTGGAAGAAACCGAAGATCCGGATACCTTCCGCGTTTCCGGCCGCGGCGAGCTGCACTTGTCGGTGCTCATCGAGAACATGCGCCGCGAAGGGTTCGAGATTGCCGTTTCCCGACCGAAAGTCATTTTCCGTACCGTTGATGGCGCCAAGCAGGAGCCGTTTGAGTCGGTGACGCTGGATATTGAAGAGCAGCATCAGGGGCCGGTCATGGAAGCCATGGGCATCCGTAAAGGCGAGATGCGCGACATGCTGCCGGACGGTAAAGGCCGCATCCGTCTGGATTACGTGATTCCCAGCCGGGGGCTGATTGGTTTCCGTACCGATTTCCTGACCATGACCTCGGGCACGGGGCTGTTATATTCCACTTTCAGCCACTACGACGACGTGCGTCCCGGGGAAATCGGCCAGCGCCAGAACGGCGTGCTGATCTCCAACGGCCAGGGCAAGGCCGTGGCTTACGCTCTGTACAGCCTGCAGGATCGCGGACGTCTGTTCCTGGGCCACGGCGCGGAAGTCTATGAAGGCCAGATTATCGGTATTCACACCCGCTCCAACGATCTGACGGTGAACTGTCTGACCGGTAAGAAGCTGACCAACATGCGCGCTTCCGGCACCGACGAAGCCACTACTCTGGTACCGGCGATCAAGATGTCTCTGGAGCAGGCGCTGGAATTCATTGATGATGATGAATTGGTGGAAGTGACGCCGCAGTCGATCCGTTTGCGTAAGCGTCATCTGACCGAAAACGAGCGTAAGCGCGCTAATCGCTCATAACGGCCGTTGCCCGCCGGGCGAACCGTGACCGCTACGCCGGTTGACTTAGGTCAACCGGCTTTTTTTTTTGCCGCCTGCCGCCGCGCCGGTGGCTACGTCAGCCCCCTGGCTGTCCGCCTGCTATCATCACGGCGAGTCGTCTGCGTTATATCCCGTCATAGCGCAGCATGATGGCCTGCTGCCGACAGTAATCAACGAATTTCTGGTCCGGCCGTCTATCGGTGATTAACGCGGAAAATGCGGTTAGCGGGCCAATACGGGCAGGGCGTACGCAATCGAATTTACCGTGATCGACCACCAGAATGGCGTGCTGCGCCATAGCGAGCGCACGCTGTTTCAGCGCCAGTTCATCGAAATGGAAGCACGTGGCGCCGCTTTGTAGGCATAAACCCGCCGCGGAGAAGAAAGACTTGGTGGGACAGATATCATCAAGCGGCGAATGGGTGGTCAGCGGCGTGAAGGTGGCATTGGCGGGGTGATAACGCCCGCCGCACAATATGGCGTTACAACGCGGTTTTTCCCGCAGCGCCAAAAAGGTATTCAGCGAATAGCAAACGGCGGTAAACGGGAGATCGTCATCAATGGCATCAATGATAAACGGCGTGGTGGTGCCGCAATCGAAAAACAGCGTTTCGTCCGGCTCGACCAGCGCCGCCGCCAGCCGGCCGGCCTGCGCTTTTTCGTCGACGTGTCGCGCCTGCTGATCGGAGACGAAGTAGCGCGTCACCGGGTTGTTGTGCGGCGCGGTGACCACATAGCCGCCGAGCAGAACCACCGACGTCGATTCAGCGCTTAAATCCCGGCGGACGGTCATCTCGGAAACGCCCAAGAGCGCGGCAGCGTCTTTCAGATGCAGTTTGTCCGTTCGCTTTAGCGCCTGCCGCAGTCTGTTAATCCGTTCTTCGCGCCGCATTTCCATGGGAATATCCCGCTGTTGCTGAAAGAAGGGGCCGGGGTCGCCAATGCGGCGTCGCGCTTTAGGCCCTCGCGCGCCAACCCAAACCAATGTGCCGGGCAGGCCGTTGCGGGGATATTACCCGCAATGGCTATAGCACGCAAACCGCGCCTGTTCACTATCCATCTGATTCGCCGGCCGTTTGCCGCCCGGACGGTCAGGACGCAAACGGGGATGATCCGGCGCTGCTTCATCGCGGGTAGAGGGCAGCGCGAATGTTTTTAACTTAACATTATTGCTTGTTAATAAGTGATTAACCGGCATATCCCTCCTTATTAAGCGTTAGGTGTAAATCTAATTACATTTAACAATTGTTAATGTTGGCTAAATGACACTAGGTAACTTAACTCATGAAGAGGATCGGTATATGGATATTACGGCCATCGGTGCCTTTAGTGTCAACTCGCGCCACGGTAGCGGCGGAACGTCTCAGCATCCAGCGCAGCGGCGTTACGTAGGCCCCACTGCCGCCCCTCGCCCCCGCGTCGCGGCGAGCGGGCGGAAGCTGATGATGTTGATAAGCTCCTACGCTCGCCCCACGGCGGCGCTCAACCCCGCGCTTAGCGCCGTTATCGTCGTCCCTACTGAGGAATAGCCCATGCCTCAGCCAACCGTACAATTAGCCGACGGCTATCTGAACAGGACGCCGATATTCCAATTTATCCTGCTGTCGTGCCTGTTTCCGCTCTGGGGCTGCGCCGCTAGCCTGAACGATATTTTGATCACTCAATTTAAAAGCGTTTTCGCGTTAAGCGATTTCGCCAGCGCGCTGGTACAGAGCGCCTTCTACGGCGGTTACTTTTTGATAGCCATCCCGGCGTCGCTGGTTATCCGCAGCAGCAGCTACAAGCTTGCGATTATTCTCGGCTTGACGCTGTATATCATCGGTTGCGCGCTGTTTTATCCCGCGGCGCGCATGGCGACCTATACCATGTTCCTGGCGGCGATTTTCGCCATCTCCATAGGACTGAGCTTTCTCGAGACCGCCGCCAATACCTACAGCGCAATGATAGGCCATCGCGATTACGCGACCTTGCGTTTGAATATCAGCCAGACGTTTTATCCCGTCGGGGCGCTCATGGGCATCGTGCTGGGGAAATACCTGGTATTTGATGAGGGCGACAGTCTCGAAAGCCGTATGGCGTCAATGACGGCGCAGCAGATCCACGCGTTCAGGTTGACGATGCTGGAAAATACCCTAGAGCCCTATAAGTATCTGATTATGGTGCTGCTGGGCGTACTTCTGTTATTTATGCTGACCCGATTTCCCCACTGTAAGCCCCAGGCCGTTCAGCGCCATGCGGCGCCGGGCATGGCCGAGACGCTGCGCTATCTGGCGGGCAATCAACGGTTCCGCCGCGGGGTACTGGCGCAATTTTTGTATGTGGGTTTGCAGGTGGCGGTGTGGTCGTTCACCATTCGTCTGGCGCTGACGCTGGGGGCCGATAATGAGCGCCACGCGTCCAATTTCATGATCTACAGTTTTATTGGCTTTTTTATCGGCAAATTCATCGCCAATTGCCTGATGACCCGCTGCAACGTGCAGAAAGTGCTGATCGCCTATTCGGTAATCGGCGTCGCAATGTTGGCGTATGTGATGCTGGTTCCAAATTTTAGCGCCGTCTATGCCGCGGTAGGCGTCAGCGCATTGTTCGGTCCCTGTTGGGCCACGATTTACACCGGCACGCTTAAAACGGTAGAGAACCGGTATACTGAAGTGGCGGGGGCGGTGATCGTGATGTCCATCGTCGGCGCGGCGATAGTGCCGGCGCTACAGGGTTATGTGTCCGATTATCTTGGCTCCATGCAACGATCTTTCGGCGTGTCGCTGCTGTGTTTCGCGTTTGTCGGCTACTATTTCTGGGGAGAGCTACGCCATCAGGAGCGCAGGCGGACGGCGTTGCCCGCCGCCGCGCAGGGCAAATTCTAGCCGGCGCCCCCGCTTACGGCACAGCGCCCAACCGGTTCGGTTACGGTGTGGCGTCGACCCAATTTCGTCACGGCCCAACGCCGATTGCGCGTCGCGGCGCCCACCGAATTTGGGTTTCACCGCGCCGCGACGGGGAGCGTCATCTTCTGGCGCTCCCCGCCGGCCCGTTGGAGGCGCCGTCGGGCGCCTTGTTACCTCAAGGGCATCCGCGATCGCGCTGTTCAGTTAGGCCGTTTCCCGCTACAGTGAAGATCTCATGAAGGATTCGGGAGGGACCATGCTATATATCTTTGATCTGGGGAATGTCGTCATCGATATCGATTTTAACCGCGTGCTGGGGGTCTGGAGCAATTTCAGCCGTGTCCCGCTGGCCACCCTGCAAAAAGAGTTCGTCATGGGTGAGGCTTTTGAACAGCATGAGCGTGGGGATATCACCGATGAAGCCTTTGCCGCCAAAATCTGCGGCGAATTGGGCATCGCGTTGAGCTTTGAACAATTTACCGCCGGCTGGCAGGCGGTGTTCGTCGGCCTGCGGCCCGAGATGGTGGAGATTTTGACCCGGCTGCGCGAACAGGGGCATCGCGTGGTGATCCTCTCCAATACCAACCGTCTGCATTGCGATTACTGGCCGAGCCAGTATCCCGAGGTGCAAGAATGCGTGGACAAACTCTATCTGTCGCAGGATCTGGGCATGCGCAAACCGGACCCGGCCATTTATCGCTACGTACTTGAGCAGGAAGGGGCGACGGCGGATGGTTCGGTTTTCTTTGACGATAATGCCGATAATATTGCTGCGGCACGCCAGGTGGGGATCCGCAGCGTGCATGTGACCGACCGGGAGGTCGTGCCGGCATTTTTTGCCTGACGGCAAGAAAGCGTGGATGTCCCGCGCTGATGCAATCACCGCGAAGAGGGTGGCGATGACGGGTCTGCGGCTGAAGAAGCTCATGCCGGTGCTGCATTTTATCCGGCACCTGGGTAAGCGCGTTTATCGCGATGATATCACGGTACTGGCCGGTCATCTGGCCTACGTGTCGCTCTTGTCGCTGGTGCCGTTAGTGACGGTCATCTTTGCGCTCTTTGCCGCCTTTCCGGTGTTTTCCGATGTCAGTATTGAGCTGCGCCATTTCATTTTCACCAATTTCATGCCGGCCACCGGCGACGTTATCCAGCGCTATCTGGAGCAATTCATTCTCAATTCGAGCCGTATGACGGCGGTGGGAACCTGTGGCCTCATCGTCACCGCGCTGCTGCTGATTTACTCGGTGGATACGGTGCTCAACAGTATCTGGCGCAGTAAAAACAAACGGCCGATTATTTTTTCTTTCGCCGTCTACTGGATGGTTTTAACGCTGGGCCCGCTGTTGGCGGGCGCCAGCATGGTGCTGAGCTCTTATCTATTTTCCCTTACCTGGCTCAACGCTAGCGGCGTCAGCGGCGTGATGACGCTACTATTGCGCGTCTTTCCGCTGTTGCTTTCCTGCGCGTCGTTCTGGCTGCTCTACAGCCTGGTGCCCACGGTGAGGGTGCCGGCGCGTGATGCGCTGGTGGGTGCGCTGGTGGCGGGCGCGCTGTTTGAATTGGGGAAAAAGGCGTTCGGTCTGTATGTCACCCTGTTTCCGTCCTACCAGCTGATTTATGGCGTGCTGGCGGTGATCCCCATTCTCTTTCTCTGGGTATACTGGAGCTGGTGCATTGTATTATTGGGGGCGGAGATCACCGCGTCGCTGAGCGAGCACCGGCAGGTCGCCGCGCATCACGCCGCCCAGATTGCAAGGAATTCCGATGATAGCGTTGATACAACGGGTCACGCAGGCCAGCGTCACCATTGATAATGAGGTGGCGGGCGCGATTGGCCCGGGGCTTTTGATCCTGCTGGGCGTGGAGCGGCAGGACGATGAACAGCGCGCGGCCAAATTGTGTGAACGCGTGCTGGCATACCGTATATTCAGCGATGAGCAGGGCAAGATGAACCTTAATGTGCACCAGTCGGGAGGGAGCGTGCTGGTCGTTTCCCAATTCACCCTGGCGGCGGATACCGATCGGGGGCTGCGACCGGGATTTTCCCGCGGCGCGGCGCCGGCGGATGCCCGGCGGCTGTATGATGACTTTACCGACCGCTGCCGGCAAGCCGGCATTCGCACCGAAACCGGGCGCTTTGGCGCCGATATGCAGGTGGCGCTGGTCAACGACGGGCCGGTAACCTTTTGGCTGCAGGTCTGAGCGGCCGGACGGCGTATTCAATTAAGAGAGATGGGTATGTATCACTTGCGCGTTCCGGAAACCGAACAGGAGCTCCAACAATATTATCAGTTCCGCTGGGAGATGTTGCGCAAGCCGCTGCATCAGCCGCCGGGCTCCGAAAGGGACGCTTACGACGGCATGGCGCATCACCAGATGGTGGTGGACGAGCAGGGCCAGCCGGTGGCGGTAGGGCGTCTTTATGTCAATGCTGATAATGAGGCCTCGATACGCTTTTTGGCGGTGCATCCGCAGGTGCAGGATAAAGGCCTCGGCACGCTGGTCGCGATGACGCTGGAGTCGGTGGCGCGCCAGGAAGGGGTCAAACGGGTGGTGTGCAGCGCCCGTGAAGATGCGGTGGCGTTTTTCGCCAAGCTGGGGTTCGTCAATCAAGGGGAGATCATCACTCCGTCCACTACCCCTATCCGGCATTTTTTGATGATTAAGCCCATCGTCACCCTGGACGATATCCTGCACCGGCCCGATTGGTGCGGCCAGCTGCAGCAGGCCTGGTATCAGCATATTCCGCTCAGCGAGAAAATGGGCGTGCGCATTAGCCAGTATACCGGGCAGAAGTTTATGACCACTATGCCCGAGAGCGGCAACCAAAACCCGCACCATACGCTCTTCGCCGGCAGTCTGTTTTCGCTGGCGACCCTGACCGGCTGGGGGCTGATTTGGCTACTGCTGCGCGAGCGCCAGCTGGGCGGCACCATTATTTTGGCCGATGCCCATATCCGGTATATTAAACCGGTGATTGGCCGGCCGGGGGCGGTGGCGGATCTGGGATCGCTATCGGGAGATTTAGACCGGCTGGCCCAGGGACGCAAAGCGCGGGTGCAGCTTGAGGTCGAACTGTACGGGAATGATATCAAGGGCGCCATCTTTGAAGGGGTCTATCTGGTGCTGCCGCCCTCGCTGGATATTCCGCTGGAGCGAGGCGGCTCGAACGCCGGTTAAGGGCCGCGCGCCGTCATCCTTTTCCCGTGGCGAAAGTTTCGCTGGCGCGAAGCGGCTCGAATGCCGGCTGAGGGCCGTGCGATGTCATCCTTTCTCCGTGGCGAAAGTTTCGCTGGCGCGAGGCAGCTCCAACGCCGGTTAAGGGCTCTATGCCGCTGCCGCTGCCGCTGAACCTGACGGGGCCGTAACCAGCGATGTTGTTAGGGCGCAGGCGCTGCCGTCACCTCGCCGTGGCGCAGGGTTTGATTCAGGGTTTGCCCCGTCGTGCTTTGGGCCTGTAGCGTGCCGTTCAGCGAAGGCTTGAGCGGCGCGGCTGCCGTCATCTGCCCCCGCAGTTGCAGTTTGAGGTTGACGTTGCCCGTTAGCGGCAGCGTCGGCCACCCCCAGTTATGCAGCACATTGGCCGCTACCGCCCGCCCGTTCAAACTGAGGGTAAAGTCCCGCGCTGGCCGCTGGCTGAAGGCGGCGGTAGCTTCCAGCAGCCCCTCGCCGGTAAACGCGCTCAGCTCGCTGATATTCAGCGTGTCGCCGGTAGCGTCCAGCGTCAGCGACGGCTGGCGCACGTCGGTTTTATTGAAAGTAGCATCGCTGCCGTTGAGGGTCATGCTGCCCGACCAGACCCCCCATTGATGGTCGCGCGCCAGCACCAGTTGCCTGCCGGTGACGTCCAGGGCGGTGATCTGGAACGGAAATGCCGGGGTAATATCGATGATCAGATTGCGGTTGGCGCTCAGCCTTTCCACCGACACGCCGGCAAGCCAAGGCGGTAGCGATTGCAGCCAGCTCGCGCGCCAATTTGCCGGCAATGTATATTCCAGGCCGGCTATCATCAGCTCATCCAGCGCCAGCCGGTGTTCTTGCCGCAGCCAGCGTCCGCTGGTGCGCAGTAAGCCTCGCTCCCAGCGGCCGCTGAATTGGCGGATCTCAACGCCCTGGGGCGAAAAAGTCATATTGGCGAGGGTATCCGTTAAATGCACGCCGCCGTTAATCAAATCGCTGGCGTTGAAGGAAAGCGAGCCGTCCTGCGCCGACCAGTCGCCGTCCTGAAAGGTCATATCACGCAGGGTCAAATCCAGATCGTTAAACGCCCAGTTAAGCCCCTCCATACGCGCATCGATCAAATCTGCGCGCCGCAGGGTAATTTTGGGCACGGAAAATACCTGACGCAAGAAGTCGTGCAGCGTCTTGTCCGACTGCAAACGCACGTTGCTCAGCCGCAGGCTGTCTACCTGCCAGCTACCGTCGGTCGCGCGCCGCGCGGTGCCGGTAAGCTCGCCCTGGTAGAGATCGGCCCCGAGATTATCCAGGGTGAGCGCCTGATTGTTTATTTCACCCTGGACCAGGACATTCTGTGCCGGCACGCCGTTGAGCGTCAGAGAACGGGCGCTAAGCTGAAAACGCGCCTGCCGGCCCAGCGGATAACCGGCCTGGGGACGCCAGGGCGAGATACCGGCGTTGACGTTCTGGCCGTTGAGTCGCCACTCGCCGTGCGGGGCGCGAACCGCCATACCATTGAGCTGCAGTGTATCCGCCTGCAGGGGCCAGGCCGGCGCGGCCGGGTCAAGATTCAGGGTGCCGTCCTGCAATTGTAAGCGATTAACATGCCAGGGATCGGTGAGTTGTTGTGTGCCAAGCTCCGCCACTACCCGTTTGGCGACCAGCGTCGGCAGCGCGCCCTTTTTGCCGAGGCTGACGTTATCAAGCTGGATCTCGCGAAATTGCGTCCAGCTGTGATTGATATTGCCGAGGGAAACCTGGTAACCGCTGTGCCGGGTCAACTGCCGGCCCAGCCAGCCGGCGCCCCAGGTGGTTTGCAGCAGCATATAGATAAGCACAATGAGCAATAATAGGATCAGAAGCAGTGAGATCAGCAATTTGCCAATAAATTTCATTGCACATTCCGCAGCGGTGAAAACAGATACACTGTTTATGCCGTAATTGACCCGCTATCTCAAGCGACAAAGCGGTGCGGAGACAAAAAAAGACCGCGACGTCACCGCCGCGGTCTGGATTGTGGTTCGCCGCCCTGAGCTAGTTTTTTTCGGGGGGAAACAGGATGTTGAGGATAATCGCGGTAATACCGCCCGCGGCAATGCCGGACGATAACAGCGTTTTCAGCCACTGCGGCGCGAATTGCAAGATAAGCGGCTGTTGCGAGACGCCAAGACCGATCGCCAGCGACAGCGCGATAATCATTATCGCCCGGCGGTTGAGGCGTTCGCGCGACACGATACGCACGCCCGACGCGGCGATGGTGCCGAACATGACAATCGTCGCGCCGCCCAGCACCGGTTCGGGAATGTGTTGCACCACGCCGCTGACCGCCGGGAACAGGCCGAGTGCGATAAGCATCAGCGCCACCACGAAACCGACATAGCGGCTGGCGACGCCGGTGAGCTGGATGACGCCGTTGTTTTGGCCAAAGCAGGAGTTGGGAAAGGTGTTGAACACCGCAGACAGCATGGAGTTCAGGCCGTTGGCCAACACGCCGCCTTTCAGGCGCTGCATATAGAGGGGGCCGCGCACCGGCTGTTCCGACACGTCCGACGTGGCGGTAATATCGCCAATGGTCTCGATTGAGGTGACCATGAATACCAGCATCAGCGGAACAAGCAAATTCCAGTCGAAGCCCAGCCCGTAATACAGCGGTGTCGGCACCACAATCAACGGCTGTGCCGTCGCCGGCGCCGACGGCGGCAGCATCCCCGTCGCCCAGGCCAGCAGATACCCCACCACCATAGCGATTACCAGCGACGCGACGCGCAGGTAGGGGTTACGCTGGCGGTTCAGCAGGATGATCACCAGCAGCACGACTCCGGCCAGCATCAGATTTTTCGGGGCGCCGAAGGTATGGTCGTTCAGCGCGGCGAAGCCGCCGCCTATGGACGTGAGTCCCACCTGGATAAGCGAAATGCCGATGATCATCACCACGATACCCGACACCAGGGGGGTAATAATGCGCCGGGCCAGATGCAGCACCCGCGAGAGCAGAATTTCGGTGCAGGAAGCCACCATGAGAGTGCCGAACAGCGCGGCCATCATGGTCGGCACATCGGCGCCGCCGTTTTTCAGCGCCAGACCGCCCATAATCAGCGGCGTCACGAAATTGAAGCTGGTGCCCTGTATTGATAGCAGGCCCGATCCCACCGGTCCCCAGGTTTTGATTTGCAGGAGGGACGCAAGCCCGGAAGCGAACAGCGACATGCTGATAATATGGCGGGTATCGTCCGCCGGCAGGCCCAGCGCCTGGCAGATCAGCAGCGCCGGGGTGATGACCGCTACAAACATCGCCAGCAGATGCTGACAGGCGGCGAATAACGTTTGCGGCAGCGGCGGCCTGTCGTCGAGACGGTAAATCAGTTCGCTGGGGGCGCTGTCAGCGGAGGCGGGGGCGGTGTTGATCACGGGCGATGTCATGGCAAGCAACGTTCCTGGGCGGCAAAGAGGGCATTTTAATCATCTTGAAGGGAAAAGCAATCGATTGCACCGCCATCGATGGCGGGTCCTTGACGTCGATCAACGGTCCGGCGCGCGCCGCCTCGATTAGGGCCGCCGCGCGGGCGTGACGGTCAGTTTTGCCGAGGGGATATCGACCTTAAGGCACCGGGGCAAACGCGGTTGCGAAAGCCCGCTTTGCGCAAAACGTCGATCCAAGACGGGCGCGCAAACCGGCTGCGTCCCGTAACCGCGTTATAGCGGCACTGCGGGACAAGGTAGCGGCGGCGAACGCCGCTCAGGCGAAGGTATAGCGGACGCGCTCGGGCATCCAGCGTTCAATCAGGGCGCGGGCCGAGTCGGGGTGATGCTGATGGATATGCCGCGCCAGGCGCTGTACCTCTGGAATCATCGCCTGATCGCGCAGCAGATCCGCGACCCGGAATTCGGCATTGCCGGTTTGGCGGGTGCCCAGCAGCTCGCCGGGGCCGCGAATTTCCAGGTCTCGCTGGGCAATGACGAAGCCATCGTTGCTGTCGCGTAGAACCTGTAGACGCGACTGTGCGGTTTTGCTGAGCGGCGACTTGTACAGCAGCACGCAGTGGGAGGCCACCGCACCGCGACCCACCCGTCCACGCAGCTGATGCAGCTGCGCCAGCCCGAGCCGCTCGGGGTTTTCGATGATCATCAGGCTGGCGTTAGGCACATCGACGCCCACCTCGATGACCGTGGTCGCCACCAGTAATTGTACCTCGCCCGCCTTGAAGGCCTGCATCAGCTGCTGCTTTTCCAGCGCCTTCATGCGTCCATGCACCAGCCCGACCCGAAGCTCGGGCAGCGCGCTTTGCAATTCCTGCCAGGTGGCTTCCGCCGCCTGCGCTTCCAGCACGTCCGATTCTTCTATCAGCGTGCAGACCCAGTAAGCCTGACGCTGCTCCTGCAGGCAGGCCTGACGGACGCGCTGAATGATTTCCGCGCGCCGGGTATCCGGGATTGCCACCGTGGTCACCGGCGTCCGGCCCGGCGGCAGCTCATCAATGACCGAGGTGTCCAGGTCGGCGTAGGCGGTCATCGCCAGCGTCCGGGGAATGGGGGTGGCGGTCATAATCAACTGATGCGGATGGAAACCCTGCGCCACGCCTTTCTCCCAAAGCGCCAGCCGCTGATGAACGCCGAAACGATGCTGCTCATCGATAATCACCAGCGCCAGCCCGGCGAAGCGCACCTGCTCTTGGAAAATAGCGTGAGTGCCCACGACCATCGACACCCGGCCATCGCTAATGGCCTCCTGCTGCGCCTGGCGCGCTTTCCCTTTCTGCTTGCCCGCCAGCCAGCCGACCTCGATGCCCAGCGGCGCGAACCAGTCGCGGAAATTTTGCGCGTGCTGTTCGGCCAGCAGCTCGGTGGGCGCCATTAGCGCCACCTGGCGACCATCGCTAATGGCGCACAGCGCCGCCAGCGCCGCCACCAGCGTTTTGCCGGATCCCACATCCCCCTGAACCAACCGCATCATCGGGACATCTCGCGCCAGATCCTGGGTGATTTCCGCCACCACGCGCCGTTGGGCGCCGGTGGGGGAGAACGGCAGCGCGGCGAGAAAGCGCCGAGACAAAAGATTATCGGCGCGCAGCGGCAACGCCCGGTCTTTCTGCACCCCGGCCCTGACCGCCAGCATGCTGAGGTTGTGGGCCAACAGCTCTTCGAGAATCAGCCGGCGCTGCGCCGGGTGACGGCCCAGCGCCAAATCGTCCAGAGAGATTTCCGGCGGCGGGCGGTGCAGCATCCGTAAGGCATCGGCCAGGCTCATCAAAGCGCCGCTTAGCTCCGGCGGCAGCAGCTCGGGCACCGGTGTGATGTCGAGCAGTTTCAGGGCCTGATCGATGGCGCTGCGCAGCGTAGCCTGTCGAACGCCTTCGGTGGTGGGATATACCGGCGTTAACGCGGCGGCAAGCGTGACCTGGCTGCGCTCGCTGATAACATGATATTCGGGATGGATTATCTCGCCGCCGAGCTGGCCGCGACGGATTTCGCCATAGGCGGTCACCCATTGGCCGGGGGAGAGGCTATTTTTCATCGCCGCGTTGAAATGAAAAAAGCGCAGCGTCAGAACGCCGCTGTCGTCGCGCAGGCGGCAGGTGAGCATGCGTTTGCGGCCAAAACTGATATCGCTGTTCAGGACTTCGCCCTGCACGGTCACCGTCATCCCCGGCAGCGCCTCGCCGATAGGATAAAGTTTGGTGCGGTCCTCATAGCGGGCCGGCAGATGCAGCAGTAGGTCCTGTAGGCTTTCCAGCCCGAGTCGGGCAAATTTGCTGACCAGACTCGGGCCGATCCCTGATAGCGTATTCAGCGGAATGGCGTTTAACAGGCGGCCTTCGGTCATATCAGCTCTCCGTGGCTTATCATCAGGCCGACCCTTCTGGGGGAGAGGTCCTCTCGCCGCCGGGGCCGCTGTCCGGCCGGGCCGAGCGTTTGCGCGCGGCGACCCCGCTCCATAAGAATACAGGTCGAACGGCGATAATCAAGGGGGCGGAAATTCGCCGCGCGGCATAGGAGAACCGGCATCAGAACCGGCCGGCGGGCCGCCGGCATGTCGCCTCGCCAGGCAAAACGGGCCGGCATCATGGCTTAATTGCGGTTACGGTTAACCCGGATGACATCCGGCATGATGCGGATTTTACGCATGATATTCGCCAGATGGATGCGATCGCGGGTGGTTAGGCGTATAAACGCGCTATACACCCGGCCGTCTTTCTCTTCGGTGTTAAGGCTCTGAATATTGGAATTGGCGGCGTTAATCGACGCGGTCAAATTGGCCAGCGCGCCCTGATGGTTGAACATGTCTACCTTGATTTCGGCGATAAACTCCTGTTCGCTCACCATTTCCCACTCTACCGGCATAAATTTCTCGGGCTCTTTCTGGTAGCCCCGGATATTGCGGCAAGATTCATGGTGTACCACCAGCCCTTTGCCGGGGCTGACGTGGGCGATGATCGGATCGCCTGGAATAGGCCGGCAGCATTTGGCGAAGGTGATGAGCACGCCGTCGGCGCCTTTAATTGGCAGCGTCCGCGGGCCGACGGGCGGCGTCAGGTTGGACCGATCTCCCTGCAGATTTTTGGCAATGACCACGCTCATGGCGTTGCCGAGACCGATTTCCGCCAGCAGATCTTCAAGCGTCGCCAGTTTCATCCTGTCCAGCTCGCGCTGGATATTTTCCGGCGCCATTTCGACCAGTTTGCGGCTGCCGCCCAACGCGTGGTTAAGCAGGCGACGGCCGAGGCTGACGGAGTCATCACGCTTGAGGTTTTTCAGCATCTGGCGAATTTTGGCCCGCGCCTTGGAACTTACGACGAAATTCAGCCAGGCGGCGTTGGGCCGCGCGCCGGGAGCGGTAATAATTTCCACGGTCTGGCCGCTGGTGAGCGACTGGGACAGCGGATAGGGCTGCCTGTCCACCCGCGCGCCCACGCAGGCGTGACCGATATCGGTATGCACGGCATAGGCGAAATCCACCGGCGTCGCGCCGGCCGGCAATTCGACGATGCGCCCTTCTGGGGTAAATACGTAGATTTCGTCGGGAAAAAGATCGGATTTAACGCTTTCAATGAATTCAAACGAGCTGCCGGCGCTTTGCTGAAGCTCGAGGAGGCTTTGCATCCAGCGCTGCGCGCGGATTTGCGCCGTAGTACCGGTTTCGCCCTGCTCTTTATACGCCCAATGCGCCGCCACCCCCATCTCCGCCATCTGGTCCATGTCCTCGGTGCGAATCTGCACCTCCACCGGCACGCCGTGGGGACCTATCATCGAGGTATGCAGCGATTGGTAGCCGTTGGCTTTGGGGATGGCGATATAATCTTTCACCCGCCCGGGGCGCGGTTTATACAGGCTATGCATCTGCCCCAGCACCCGGTAACAGGTGTCCACTTCGCTGACGATCACCCGAAAAGCGTAGATATCCATGATGGAATGAAAACGTTGCTCTTTCAGGTGCATCTTGCAATAGATCGAGTAGAGATGTTTTTCCCGTCCGCTGACGCGACAGGGAATGCCCGCTTCGGTTAAGCGACCCTCAATCTCGGCGAGGATTTTCTGGATCATCTCCTTGCGGTTACCGCGCGCCGCTTTCACCACTTCCTTGATAACCCGGTAGCGGTTGGGATAGAGCGCCTCGAACCCCAGCTCTTCCAGCTCGGTTTTCAGGTGATGGATACCCAGCCGGTGGGCCAGCGGGCTATAGATTTCCAGCGTTTCGCGCGCGATGCGACGCCGTTTGTCCGGCCGCAGGGCGCCGAGGGTGCGCATATTGTGGGTGCGGTCGGCAAGCTTTATCAGCACGACGCGGATATCTTGCACCATCGCCATGATCATTTTACGAAAGTTTTCCGCCTGGGCTTCTTTCTTGTCACGGAATTTCAGCTTGTCCAGCTTCGATACTCCCTCCACCAGCTCGGCGACGCTTTTGCCGAACAGTTGTTCCATGTCCTGGTAGGTGGCTGGGGTATCTTCGATAACGTCATGCAGCAGCGCCGCCATCAGCGTCTCATGATCGAGACGCATCTCGGCCAGGATGCAGGCGACCGCTACCGGATGGGTGATATAAGGCTCACCGCTGGAACGAGTCTGTCCCTCGTGCGCATCACGAGCGACAAGATAAGCCTGCCGGAGGAGTTTTATCTGATCCTCGGGCAGATAGCGTTGAATCAGAAGATTCAGACTTTCGAACAGATACAAGGTAGGGTAGTAACCTGCTGTTAACGGCGGCCTTCAGCGATCGCGGTGACCGCCTGAATCTCGGCGGCTTCCTGTTCTTGCTGCTCCTGGCGATCGCGTAAATCCAGGATCTGATTGGTAATCAGGCCTTCCTCGATTTCACGCAGGGCGATAACGGTGTATTTATCGTTTTCTTCCGCAACCAGTGGATCTTTACCGCCTACCTGAATCTGACGGGCGCGACGCGCGGCGACCAGCACCAGGTCAAAACGGTTACCAATTTTCTCGACGGCGTCTTGTACAGTTACGCGTGCCATATGTGAGCTACTCCACAGATGAAGAAATGACTGGGCATCATACTGAAAGTTGTGTCAGTCTGCCAACAATTTGCTGATTAATGCGTCATGGCGTAATTTCTGACGCTCAAGGCGCAGCCGCTCAGCCCGGATAATGGTTTTCAGATCAAGCAATGCGGTATTGAAATCGTCATTGACGATGAGATAATCATACTCCGCAAAGTGGGTCATTTCAGCTACCGCCTGCGCCATGCGCCGGGCGATGACCTCTTCGCTGTCCTGACCGCGTCCGCGCAACCGGCGATCTAACTCCTCCTTGGACGGCGGCAAAATAAAGATGCTGCGAGCGTCGGGCATTTTACCCCGGATCTGCTGCGCGCCCTGCCAGTCGATATCGAGGAACACATCGACGCCGGTCGCCAGCACCTGCTCGATGGTTTCACGCGAGGTGCCGTAATAATTGCCAAATACCTGGGCGTGTTCCAAAAAGGCATCTTCGGCAATCATGCGCTCAAATTCCGCCACCGGCACGAAAAAGTAATGCTGTCCGTGCGCTTCGCCGGGACGCATGGCGCGGGTGGTGTGGGAGACTGACACCTGGGTGTCATAAAGCGGCTGGGTTTTCAGCAACGCCTGGATCAGGCTGGATTTTCCCGCGCCGCTCGGGGCGGAAACGATATAGAGCGTACCTTGAATCATCATGAAATAGTCAGCAGAGGTTGAAAGAACGACAGGGCGCGTTTCTATTATACACGGCATTGAGAGTCGATGCAGCTGTCAACGTAGCGGCAGGGCCGGCGGAGGGGGTAAAGTATCGGTTATGAAGGAATTAAGGAAGCACGGGCACCCGTCGAAGACGCAAACCCCCGTGGCCTCCCTTTTTGAACGTTTTAGATATTTATCTGCAAAAATCCACCAGTAAAAAAAACCACCTTTGAGTATTAAAAATCGCGATAAAGTGTCTATTATCTGGTAGCCGGAATAGCCGTCCGACCCGTCAGTCCGGTCACGATAAATGACTACAACTGTCCGGCCCTTTTTTTACTGCGGATTTCAATGCTGATATAACATCATAAGCCGTGCTATTTTTGCTGAGCTTCAAGTACATTGCAGACTTCGCTGAACTTCTCTAACTGCATCTCGGATAACGGAGCAAACATGCGATCCAGAATGACTTTGTGGGTCTGTTCGGCGATACGCAATTTCTCACGCCCTTTTTCCGTGATATAGACATACTTCACCCGGCGATCGGTAGGGCTTTGCTGGCGTTGCAGCATCTCCTCTTTTTCCAATGCATCAAGCACGGTGACCACGGTACGGGATGAGAAGCCCATATAGTTTTTGATATCGGTGGCGCTGGTTTTGCCGGTAGTAATCAGATGCAGAATTTTCATTTTCGACATCGAGAGGCCTTCGTTCACCAGCTGACCATTCACTTCTTTTCTCAGGCGGTGATAGATACGCGATAGGGACTCTACCATTACTGAAATATCGGTTGATTTATCCATGTTCTAATCTCTATATGTTATTTATTCGCTATCAGTTATTCCCAAAGCACGTTAGATTTCCGTTTAGTATTACAGATGGCTTTAATGGCATCAGGTAAATATTACACTTAAGCAGAATCGACGACGCTGGGAAATATTCTAAACAAGCAATGTTGTCAGCTTACGCTAACAAGAAATACATTTTATTAACAAAAATATTGAAATTCTCTCAACCTCCATTAAATAGGGGCATCCTGGAGACAGAAGAGTATGGGTTACTTCCAGGTTATTATTAATGCCCAATCGGAGTATGATCGGACCCCCTGCTTCATTACTGACTGCCCGAGCAGTTTATCGAAGTTTTTTTAAATTTGAAATATGACAATAAGAAAAAGGCGCATATATTATGAAAATATAATGGCAAATATATCTTTTTATGTTTTATTAGTGATTCTGTATATTAATAGCCTGCTAAGCTTTACCGGAATTTACAGATCTGGCGGCTGCAACATGTTGTAGGAAAAGGATTTTTAGAATTTTTTTTAGCTGAAACAGTGTGCCGGTTTCGTTGCAGTAGTTCACGCAAAAATCGAGCTAAAAAAAAATAATCGCAAATTAAAAACTCACAAAAAAGATAAAAAACCTTTAATATGCCTTAAGTCGATTTAGCGTAAACCAGTTAAGTTGTTGTAATTGCTCAGTATTCTGTTTTTATCTTTTTCGCTAAAAATCTAAATTTAGCAAAGAATTATGGTGTTTTTATCATTAAAATCAACTAATTGTAGATTTTATAATCTATTGGCGCGACAACGGCGTCCGGCGGGCGCCATCCTTTTGCTCGCGCGGTGGCATAAGGAGCAAAAATAGCCCGCAAAATTGCTTCTTTTCAGGCAATAATTAAAGCGGTCAGGGTCTACGCTTACTTAAGGATATGAGATGAAAACGGCGAAATTCGGCCCTGAAATATCCCCTGATATCCTGTCGTCGACCTAATTCTATCGGGTTAATGGCATCGGTTTGCTTGCCGCCGTTACCGCTGGCGTTATAAAGCGCACCGCGACCGCCGTCAGGAAGGGTAAAACGTCTATTAGGACGCCGTACTATTTGCGGTGAAAATGCCTGCATGGGGCAAAACAGGCGACGGCGACGGCGGATATTCCCCCCGTTCACGGGCGCTGCTTTGGGGCTGCCCCTGTGCTATTCAGAGGGACGCGCGGCGAGGTAAGGCAAGGGCGGGTGACACCGGCACTATTCCCGTGAAGCGTTAGCCGGCCGCCGTTGCCGCTGAGGGGGTCGGCACGCCATGACACAATGCTTCGCCGTGCCGAGGTCGCCCGAAATTTAACCTGTCCGGCGGTAACAAGACTATTTCAGCGCCGAAGAGTGACAGACGAAGAGGCGGTGGAAATAGGCAAGCCGCCAACGCGCGGTATAAATGAAGCTGTGTCTGGCAGGCTATAACTGATGTCGCTGGCGCCGCCACGAATCGCGGCGCGCTGGCTATAGTTAAGGCACGAGTCGCATGAGGGGGGAGACTCATGTTCAGCCATATTCAGCTTGGCGTGCGGGACCTGACGCGCATGCAGCAATTCTATGATTCGGTCTTGGCCGAACTCGGCTTGGTGCGGGTAGCGGAAGAGCGGGCCGGCGAGGCGGGGGTCATCTGGCGTCGCGCCGATCGGCGCTGGCCTCAGTTTGTGCTGCGCGCGCCGCTCAATGGCCTGCCTGCCACCTGGGCCAACGGCAGCCAGGTAAGCTTCGCCGCACCCTCGCCCGATGCGGCGGCGGCGGCATGGTCGGTGGCGCTTACCCTCGGCGCTATCAATGAGGGTGAACCGGGGCTACGGCCGCAGTATGCGCCGGATTTCTACGGCGCCTACTGCCGCGATCCGGAGGGGAACAAGCTCTGTTTTGTCTATGCTGACGGGGTAAACGGCTAAGCCGCGCCTGACCTGCCGTCGACGTCGCGCCTTTGGCCCCCGCCTTGCCGCTGACGGGGGCCATCTTTTGCCGCCCTCGGTCAATATTCCTGCCCGGCGCGCGCCTAGCGCGGCCCGTTTGTCACCCGAGCCCGGACAAAAACCTAACGCCGTGCGCCAGAGCGTACGCCGACGTGCGATTCTACGGCCGGGTCCTGAGCGTCTGGCTGCACCCGGTCATCCTTTCTCAAGCGGCGGCGCCGCGCGACATACGGCGTTCTTATATGTCGCATTTCTCACCGATAAGGTCGCAAACGCGACGTTTATCGCCAACAAAGACTGGCAAGCTCATAACCGTTTCCAACCGCATTCCGGCGGTTTCGGTCCTGGCCGGCGTTCCGCCGCCGATACTTTACAGGCTGCATCTATGCTCATTTATCTGCTTCGCCGGCTGCTTTTGGCGGCGTCGGTTATGTTGGTGGCCGTTTCGCTGTTGTTTTGCCTGGTGTTCCTGGTGCCCGGCGATCCCGCATCGGTAGCGTTGGGTCCGCGCGCCAGCGAGGCGCAAAAACAGGCTTTGCGCGTCACCATGGGATTGGACCAGCCGGCACCGGTGCAGATCGGCCGTTTCCTGGCCAGAGTGGTGCGCGGCGATTTGGGTGAAGATGTGCTGACCCACCGGCCGGTAGCACAACTCATCGCCCGCGCCCTGCCCAACACGTTGGTGCTGGCGCTGTGCGCCATCGGCTGGGCAATGGCGCTCGGCATCCCGCTCGGCTGCTGGGCGGCGCTGCGCCAGAACAGCTGGGCCGACCGTATCATCGGCGTGCTGTCTATCAGCGTTATCGCGCTGCCGGCCTTCGTGGTGGCTATTTATGCCTTGTTGATTTTCTCGGTGACCCTGAAGTGGTTTCCCGCTATCGGCGCCGGGCATCGCGGCGATGTAGCTTCGCAGCTCCACGCGCTGGTGCTGCCGTCGCTGACGGTAGCGTTGGGCTGGATCGGTTATCTTTCCCGCCTGGTGCGCGCCTCCATGCTGGAGGTTCTGAAGGAAAATCATATTCGCACTTTCCGCGCTTTCGGTATGCCCGATCGGCTGATCGCCCTGCGCTACGCGCTGCCGATCGCGGTAGTCCCGGTGGTATCGGTACTGGGCGTCGGCATCGGCTCGTTGCTTTCGGGGGCGGTGCTGACGGAGATTGTCTTTGCCCGGCCGGGGCTCGGCAAATTGGCGTTTGATTCGGTGATTTCCCGCAATTTTCCGGTGGTGATGGGGACGGTGGTGGTAACGTCCGGCCTGTATGTTTTGGCTAACCTTATCGCCGATGTCATTAATACCTGCCTCGATCCGCGCGTGCGCCAGGAGCTGTGATGATAGAACTGTCAACGCCGGTCGCCGGCTCCCCGGCACAGAACGCCGCCACGCCGCCGCGCATGGGCCTCTATCGAGTGCTACGGCAGGTCTGGTCGACCGGGATCGGCCGCTTCGCCTTGATTTGCGTCGTCGCGTTAATGCTGTGCGCGTTATTCGCGCCCTGGCTGGCGCCGCACAATCCCATCGCCATCAAAGCGGTTCTGCGGCTTAAAGGACCAAGCATGGCGTATTGGCTGGGGAATGATCAGCTGGGTCGCGATATTTTGTCGCGGCTGATTTACGGTACGCGTATCGCGATGATGGTCGCTTTTGCCGGCACGGGCGGGGCACTGCTGCTGGGATCGCTGTTGGGGCTGGTGGCCGGCTACGGGCCGCGCCAGCTCGACACGCTGTTGATGCTGTTGTGTGATTCGCTGATGTCGATTCCGATGATTTTGTTCGCGCTGGCGGTGGTGACGCTGGCCGGCTCCAGTCTAGCCACCATTATTCTTATTATTATTACCTTCATGGTACCGGGCTATTTCCGGGTGGTGCGCAGCCAAACGCGGGTACTTAAGCGCATGGAGTATATTGTCGCGGCCCGGGCCATGGGCGCGTCGCCGGTCAGCGTCGTCGTTCGGCATCTGATTCCCAATTTGACCGGCACGCTACTGGTCATGGTGGCGATGGATATCCCCGCGGTTATCGCCATCGAGTCGGGTCTGAGCTTCCTCGGACAAGGGATTCAGCCGCCGGACGCCAGCTGGGGCACGGTGCTCAACGATGGCTACTCCTATATCCGCCAGGCGCCGCATATGGTTATTGCCGCCGGCATGCCGATCGTTCTCGCCACCTTGGGATTCACTTTTCTCGGCGAGGCGCTACGCGACGCGCTGGATCCACGCACCCATAGCCACACCGGAGGCGATCGCCCATGACGTTGCTCGATATCAATCAGTTAACCGTCAGCTACGCTTCTCCCCGCGGGCCGCTACAGGCGGTGCGCAATATCAGCCTGTCGCTTAATAAAGGTGAAGTGCTGGGGCTGGTGGGCGAAAGCGGTTCCGGAAAATCCACCCTGGTCAGCGCCATGTTGACCCTGCTGCCGCCGAATGCCCAGGCCAGCGGTGAATTGCGCTATCGCGGGGTCGATCTGCTGACGTTGTCCGAGGAAGATCGGCGCAAATTGCGCGGTAACGGTATCGCCACCGTCTCGCAAGATCCGTTTACCGCGCTTAATCCGGTGGTGACGATTGGTAAACAGCTTGTCGCTTTTCAACACCATAAAGCCGGTACGCGCGCGGAAAAACGCCAGCGCGCCCGTCACATGCTGGAGCGCGTGGGGATATCCGACCCCGGCGGCCGGCTGCACCAATATCCTCATGAGCTGAGCGGCGGCATCCGTCAGCGTATCGCTATCGCCGCGGCGTTACTGACCGAACCGGAACTGCTGATAGCCGATGAGCCGACCACCGCGCTGGACGCCACGACGGAAATGCAGGTGGTAGAGGTCCTTAAGGCCAGTCGGAAGCTGGTGGACGGCGCGATTATTTTTGTCACCCACGATTTGCATCTGGTCAGCGCGTTGTGCGACAAGGTGGCGGTGATGTACGCCGGCGAAATTGTCGAGGCGGGACCGATAGACAGCATTTTCGGCGCGCCGTCGCACCCCTATACCCGGGCGCTGCTGGCCT
Organism: Sodalis praecaptivus; assembly: GCF_000517425.1. Lineage (NCBI taxonomy): Bacteria > Pseudomonadati > Pseudomonadota > Gammaproteobacteria > Enterobacterales > Bruguierivoracaceae > Sodalis > Sodalis praecaptivus. The sequence goes on along the minus strand of NZ_CP006569.1, from coordinate 4,659,316 downwards.
GCGATCCGGCGCGCATTCCCGGCGTTAGCCGCGAGTTGCCGTTTATTGCCGGCGCGGTCCCGCCGCCCGGCGGCGAGCGGGTCGGGTGTCCATTCCAGCCACGCTGCGCCTCGGCTTTCGGGCCCTGTCTCGCTGTGACGCCGGCCCTGACCACCCTCGGTCAAGGCGACTGGACGGTACGTTGCCATAAGGTGAGTCCGCATGCTTGAAATTAACGATCTGGTGGTGCGCTTTCGCACCGGTAACCTTCTGAGCCGGCTCAAACCGGGCGCTGTGCGCTATGTGGATATCTTGGCCGGCGTCAGCCTGCAGGTGGCGCCGGGAAAGACGCTGGGCCTTATCGGTGAAAGCGGTAGCGGCAAGACGACCCTTGGCCGGGCGGTGATCGGCCTGACGCCGATTAGCGGCGGCACGGTACAGGTTAACGGCCGCGAGCCGCGGGACGCCAGCGACTGGTCCTGGCGCGGGATCCGGCGGGATACCGGCCTGATCTTCCAAGATCCGATGGCGGCGCTCGATCCGCGCATGCGCGTGGAGAAACTGGTGACCGAGCCTTTTAGCGTCAACGGCCGCGAAATTAACCGTCGTGCGGAGGCGGGGCGTTTATTGACCATGGTCGGGCTGCCGGCGGCGTTTATCGATCGCTACCCGCATCAATTGTCGGGGGGGCAGGCGAGGCGCGTGGCGGTGGCGCGGGCGCTGGCGCTCAGGCCGAAGCTGATTATCGCCGATGAACCGACCGCCGGTCTGGATTTGTCGGTACAAGGTGAGCTGCTGAACTTGCTCACCGCCCTGCAACGCGAGCTGGGGATGAGCTATTTAATCATCACCCACAATCTGGCTATTACTCGCCATGTTACCGACGACATCGCCATCATGTATCTCGGACGCATTGTCGAAAGCGGGCCGACCGCCGCCCTGTTCCGCGCGCCGGCGCACCCTTATACCGCCGCGCTGCTCAGCGCCAAAGGCAGCGGCGGCGAGGCGGGAAAAGGGGTGCTGGTGGGCGAGATCCCGACGCTTTCCCATCGTCCCGCCGGTTGTGAATTTCATACCCGTTGCCCGCAGGCGCAGGCGCGCTGTCGCGTCGATGCGCCTTTGCTGCGGCCGTTGGCCGACGGGCAGCACGTTGCCTGTCATTTCCCTCTTCTCCGCGCGGCACTTTCCCCCGCCCGGTCCGGCGCCATTATCTTCAAGGAGACACATGCATGAAAGGCCTGTCGATGAACAGACGCGAGTTGATTAAAACGCTGGCGGTGCTCGCCGCCGGCGTATCCGGCTTGCTGGTGGTGGGCGGCCAGCGAAGGGTCTTCGCCGCCGATAGCCAAAATAAAGTGCTGCGGGTACAAAATGACCTGGACATCACCAATCTGGACCCCGCCAACCGCAGCGGCTGGTATGACGAAATGGTGATGTTCGCTATCTATTCCGGGCTGTGCCAATACAAGCCGGGTACCGAGTGGGGCTGGCAGTTGGATGCCGCACAATCGCTGGAGCAGGTCGACCCGCTCACTATCCGTTTCGCGCTGCGTCCCGGCATCATGTGGACCGGCGGCTTTGGCGAAATGACCGCCGAAGACGTGAAATATTCCTACGAACGTTTTCTTAATAAAGAGCTGGCGGCGATTTATGCCTCCGATTGGGAGGCGCTGGATCATGTCGAGGTCACCGGCAATTATGAGGGCATTATCCATCTCAAACACCCGTTCGCACCGCTGTTTACCAGCACTCTGCCCCACGCCTCGGGGCTGATAGTCTGTAAAAAAGCGCTGGAAGCCACCAAAGATAAAAAAATCGGCACCGCGCCCGCGGCCTGCTCCGGGCCGTATAAAATCGGCGACTGGCAGCCGCGCGAGCGGTTAACGCTGGTCCGCAACGAGGGATGGAACGGCCGCCACAGCGAGTACGATCAAATCCAGCTGGTACCCATCGGTGATTTGAATACCGCTCAAATCGCCTTTGAAGCCGGCGATTTGGACATGACCAAAATCAATATCAGCGCCATCGGGAAATACCGGGACGACCCGGGCGATAATACGCTGACCGTTCGGCCGGCGCTGGCCTACACCTGGCTCGGAATGAATGTGGACCACCCTAAACTGAAAGACCTGCAGGTGCGTCGAGCCATTCAGCAGGCTATCGATGTGCCCGCCATTCTGGACGCCACTTTCGGCGGCGCGGTGAAACCGGCTTATGGCCTGGTGCCGCCGCCGCTTGCCGGGGCGCGTAGCAAAAATCTGTATCCTTACGATCCGGCGCAGGCGAAAGCGCTGTTGCAAAAAGCCGGTGTCTCGGGTTTGCAGCTCAGGCTGGACCTGTCCACTTCCACCGATGGCGGAACGGTGGCCCAAGTCATTCAGGCGCAGCTGGCTGAGGTGGGTATCGACTTGAAAATCAACCAGATGGATGGGGCGGCATTTGTTGCCGCGGGCCAGGAATCGGAGGGCGATGCCTGGAAGGACTCGCAACTGCGCCTCACTACCTTTACCACCGCGCCGGACGCCAGTTGGGTGACCGCCTGGTTTACCTGCGATCAGGTGGGTATCTGGAACACCCAACGCACCTGCGACAAAAAGTGGGATGCGCTCAACGCCGAGGCGGCGGTAGAGCTGGATCAAGCGAAACGGGCGGCTATGTATATCACATTACAAGATCAGTTGGAGGAGACCGGCGCCTATGTCTTCTTATACCACGGCAGCAACGCCTGGCTGACGCCGAAAACCGTGCACGGCGCCTGGACGCCCGATGGCCAATGGCCGCTGTTCCGGGATGTCACCGGCGCCTGAGACGTCGGCTATACCGCCCGGGCGACGCGGCCCGGGCCCTGTCTGGCCGGCATTCCCTCCGGGGTGATGCCGCGCGCGGCCGTTTGTGGGAGTTTCCTTGACTACTGCCCGTTTTTCCCTGTTGCCAAAAAAGGGTTTGCGCCCTTCGGGCAACGCCCTGCGGCACGCTAATTATCGTCGATTTTTTGGCGGACAGCTGTTGTCGGTCATCGGCAACTGGGTGCATACCATCGCTCTCGGCTGGCTTATCTGGCGGTTGGGCGTGTCGTCACCGGTATTGCTGGGGATGCTGGCGTTTTGCAGCCAGGGGCCGATTTTATTCTTCGGCCTGTTTACCGGCGTGATTGTCGACCGCTGCGATCGCCGCCGGCTGGTATTGACGACGCAGATCGGTATCACCCTGTTGGTGACGTTATTATCGGTGCTAACGCTCAATCATCTGATTACCGGCGCGCTGGCGATAGCTATCGCGACCGGCCTGGGGCTTATCAGCGCCTTTGATTTACCCGGCCGGCAGTCGCTGGTGGTGGATCTGGTGGCGCACGACGATTTGGCCAATGCGCTGGCGCTGAATTCGGTGATTTTCAACGGCGCGCGCCTGGTAGGGCCGGCGCTGGGCGGTGTGCTGGTGGATACCGTCGGCGAGGGCTGGTGTTTTGCCTTTATCGCCGCCTCCTACGTGCCGCTGATCCTGTTTTTGTTCACTATCCGCGTACCGCAGCGACCGCCCTCGACCCGGCTGAAAGGTCTGCTGCACGAGATGGGCGAGGGCCTGGCTTTTTTACGCCAGGACCCGCCGGCATTACGCATCCTGCTGCTGGTCGGTCTGTGTAGTCTCACCAGCGTGCCGTATTTTTCCTTTCTGCCCATGTTGGCGGATACCGTGTTACGCGGCGGTCCCGCCGGATCGGGCATTCTGATGAGTATCACCGGCGTCGGCGCGCTGTTGGCGGCATTACGGTTGACCTTTGCCGGCCATGTCGGCGCTATGGGAGCCTGGCCGTTGCGGGCTGCGGTGATGCTGGCTTTGGCGCAGATCCTGCTGGGTCTATCGCAGCACTTTTGGCTGAGCGCCATTATCGCCGCCCCGATCGGTTACGCCATTCTTACCCAGAACCTGACCTCCAACTCGCTGTTACAGCACCGGGTACCGGATCATCTGCGCGGTCGGGTGATGTCGTTTTACTCGATGATGCTGATTGGCACCGTGCCGATCGGCGCCATTATCTGCGGCGGTGCGGCGGATTGGATCGGCCTGCCGCTGACCCTGATTATTGGCGGCGCGCTGTGCCTGGCGGGCGCGGCGATGATCTCTTTTTGGGATCGCGCGGACCGCCAGCGCCAGGCTTCGGCCTCATCCTTTTAACTTTAGCGACAGGAGCAGTCCTATGTCCCATGCGTTATCCACCCTCGATCGTTCGCTAACGGTGCCGCCCTACCGTCAGATTTTTGTGCCGCTGGCGGACGGTACCCGCCTTGCCGCCCGGCTGTGGCTGCCGGAGAGCGCCGCGCCGGCGCCGCTGGTGCTGGAGTGGATCCCCTACCGGCAGTCGGACAATACCGCCACCGGCGACGCGATGATGCATGGGTTTTTCGCCGCGCACGGTATTGCCGCCATGCGGATTGACTTGCGCGGCAGCGGCAATTCCGACGGTCTGCTGCGCGATGAATACCTGGCGCAGGAGCAAGATGACGCGGTGGAGGTCATCGCCTGGATCGCACGTCAGGCGTGGTGTAACGGCAATGTCGGCATGATCGGTATTTCCTGGGGCGGATTCGCCGCGCTCCAGATTGCCGCACGCCGGCCGCCGGCGCTGAAGGCGATCATTACCTGCTGCTCCACCGACGATCGCTATAGCGACGATGTGCATTATATGGGCGGCGCGCTGCTGACGGATGGGCTGCAATGGGGCAGCGGCCTGTTTACCCAATTGGGCAGACCGCTGGACCCGGCTCACGTCGGCGAGCGCTGGCGCGAAGGGTGGTTGTCGCGCCTTGCAGGGATGGAACCGCCGCTGGCCCACTGGCTGGCGCACGGCGATCGCGACGCGTTTTGGCGCCATGGATCGGTATGTGAAGATTACCAGGCAATCGAGTGCGCGGTGTATGCGGTAGGGGGCTGGACCGATGGGTATTGCGACGCCATCTTGCGGCTCATGCATCATCTTGATGCCCCGCGCAAAGGGTTAATTGGCCCCTGGACCCATGTTTATCCCACCTGGGGCTTGCCCGGTCCGGCAATCGACTTCCTGGGGGAGTGTCTGCGGTTTTGGCGACAATGGCTACAGGGCGAAAACACCGGCATCATGGATGAACCGATGCTGCGCCTCTGGCAGGGGGAGGGGCTGCGCGCCGATCCCCGCGGCATGACCCTTGGCGGTCAATGGTTGAGCGCGCCGGGCTGGCCGGCAAGCCACGCGCGGCAGGATTTTTACCTGGACGATAATCGGCTGATAACGCAGCCGTCGGCGCCGGCCGCGCCGCTGATGATTGATACGCCTATGCATTGCGGCATGACGGGCGGCGAATGGTGCCCGCTTGACGGCGGCGGTGGCGCGCCGGAGTTCCAGGCCGATCAGCGTAGCGATGACGGCTTGTCGCAGTGTTTCGATACGCCGCGGCTGACGGCGCCGTTGACGCTGTGCGGCAAAGCGGCGCTGGAGGTGGCGGTGGCCTTCGAGAGTCCCTCGGCATTGCTGGTGTTGCGGCTAAATGAAGTAAGCGCCGACGGACATTCTGCGCGCGTGACGTTCGGCGTACACCGGCTTACGCGTCCTGCGGGCGTGGCGCCGGGCGAGCCTTTCCGCGTTCGGCTGTCTTTCAAAGGGGTGGCCTACCGCTTTTCTCCCGGCTGTCGGCTGCGGCTGGCGCTCTCCACCGCTTATTGGCCGATGGTCTGGGCGGAGCCTGGCCAGGGGCCGGTGCGGCTGTGGCCGGACGGCGCGGTATTACAACTGCCTGGTCCCGGTGATGCCATCACCCTTGACGACCCAGCGTTCGGTGCCCCGCGCTCCGCACCGCCTCATCCCCATGAGGTGGTTTCGCCGGAGGTCACCCGCCGCCAGGTGGAGTGGGACGTCGGCGCGGGCATCCACCGGGTGGTGATGGACGCGCAGCGTCAGCATACGCGTATTGGCGAATTATGCTTTGGCAGCGAGGGGCATGAGGTGTATACGATTGGCGCGCTGGCGGAGAGTGCGCGCATGGAGACCCATCGTGTCCAGCGCTACACCCGTCCCGGCTGGGATATCAGGCTGGAGTGCGATACCTCTCTCGCCTGGCAGGCGGGGGGGCTAGTGCTGACCTCCCGTTATCAGGCATGGGAAAACGACCGATCGGTATTCAGCCGCGAATGGTGCCATCGCTTTCCCTCCCGCCATCGCGATGCAAGCAATGTGGGGGATAGCTGAGACTTGGCAGAAACGTTACAGTCAAGGTAAGCGGGGGCGGTGCGGCCGTTCGCGCCATATCGGGCTCGCGCCCACGCGCCGGGCCTAGCGGTGTTTTTTGTTTTTCTTTGCCAGAAGCGATTGACGACCATGCCATCCGTTGAACCCACCATATTCACGTTTTTACTGGGCCAGGATTTTTCCATGATGAGCCTGGCCTCGGCAATTGAGCCGCTTCGGTCTTACAACCGCTTATTCAAGCAACGCGCCTTTAGCTGGCATCTGGCCAGCCTCAACGGCGAGCCGGTCACCGCCGCCAACGGCATCCCGTTTCCTACCTGCCCCGTTAACCAAGTGCTGGCAGCATCGCATTATCTCTTTATTTGCGGCGGGGAGCGGGTGGTGGCGCCGCAATACGAGCGGGGTTATCAAAGCGCGATGCGCCAAGCGGCCCGCGCCGGTCTGTTTATCGGCTCCTTGTCCACCGGCACGTTTTTGCTGGCAAAATGCGGGCTGCTGAACGGCCACCGCTGCACTATTCATTGGGAAAGCCGCGCCGCGTTTGCGGAGAGTTATCCAGATATCGAATGTACCCGCAAGATTTACGAAATTGACCGCCATCGTTTAACCTGTTCCGGCGGCACCGCGGCAATGGATATGATGCTGAACCTCATTGCCGAACGCTACGGTGACGATCGCGCCACCGCGGTGGCGAACCAATTTCACCATGAACGGATCCGCAGCGCGGCGGACGATCAGCGCGGCCACCGCCAGCATCGGGCGCCGCTGCCGCCGGTGTTGAGTGCGGCGATAGCGGTGATGCAGTCCACTTTCGAGGAGCCGCTTTCGCTGTTGGCGGTAGCGCAGCAGGTCGGGGTGGGTACGCGCCAATTGGAGCGCCTGTTCGGCCGTCATTTCGGTAAGACGCCGCAGCGTTACTATTTGGAGCTGCGGCTGGAACAGGCGCGCGAAATGTTGATCTATTCCGACCGGTCTATCATCGATATCGCCGTCTCGGTGGGTTTCAGCTCCACCTCCCATTTCGCCGGATGGTTTCGCCGCATCTTCGGCGTGCTCCCTTCGGACATGCGCCAGGAGCGGCGGGTAAGGTTGTCGACGGCGCGGTAAGCGAGCGTTTTCAGCGCCGGCGGGCGTGCTCCGTCGTTGATTGATGGTACCCACCCAGGCCGCGGAAGGGGCGAGTCTTATTTCCTGCGGCGGCGTTAATCCGCGGGCATGAGGCCGTTCAGGTAGTGGGCGTGGCGGCTGTCGGCCGGCCACGGATGCTGCCGGCGCCAGCGCGCCAAACTTTGACGGTCCAGCGTGGCGCTGAGCGTGAACGCGCCGGCCGCCGGCGCGCTGGCCACTATGCCGCCGTCCGGGCCGACGATACGGCTTTGGCCGATACAGGCGAACGGGCCGTCGCCGTCGCCGCGGTTGGCGAAGGCGATGTAACAGCCATTTTCGTAAGCCCGCGCCGGCACCACATGGCGCGGCACCACGTCATAACCGCGAGTGGTCGCGCTGATACACAATAAACAATCCATGCCCGCCAGCGCCTGGGCGCGGACCAGCTCCGGGAAATCCAGATCATAGCAAATCGCCATCCCGAAACGGAAACCGTGTAATTGAAACCCCGCCAGCCGGTCGCCGGGACGGAATAACGCCTGCTCATAACCCGACCAGAGGTGGATTTTGCGGTAGTTGGCGCAAACGTTGCCCTGAGCATCGATCGCCATCATGGCGTTATAGCGCTCGTCGCCGCATTGTTCCGCATAGCCAAACGCTAGCGTCTGACGACGTCCGCGCGCCAGCGCCGCTAACCGGCGCAGCGTCTCTCCCGACTGCGGCAGCGACAGACGCCGCACGGCATCCTGGTGTTGATAACCGCACAGCGCCAGTTCCGGCAATAGCAGCAAATCCGCCGGCGCCGCCGCGGCCAGCGCGCCGTCCAGCCAGTCGGGAATGGCGGCGATTTCCGCCGGTGCGTCGGCGGTCTGGACGATGCCAATCTTCATGCGGGTTCATCTCCCGGCGGGGAAAAAAAAGGAAAGTCGAGCCGCCAACGCCGGGAGAAACACGGCTCCTCTCCATCCCAGGCGTCGAGGGTGGATTCCAGCCGCCAGCCGCCGGCGTCAGCGGTAAGCAGGCTGTGAATTTCCAGCCGGGCCTGCCAGTCGCCGCGATGAAAGCCGGCGCTGCGCCAGGCTTCGGAACGGGCGCCGGCGGGGTCGTGAGCATTGACGCGATAGATCTCGCGGCCCAGCGCCTCAAGGCGCAGTCCGGTCTCCGCCAATTCAACTGCGCCAAGATTACGCACCACCTCAAGCGTCGTTTCGCCATCGTCCATATCCCGGATCACCCGTTGGCGGCCGCGGGCAGGCGCGACCAGAACCCGCGCCGGGACCGGCGGCGGCGACCAGGGATCCCCCAGCGCCGGCGGCGGGCAGACCTCAGCGTCGGGATCGCGCAGCGGCAGTATTACGCTGCCGCGTTGTACCGTCAGAACAGGACGTACCGGCAGCGGCGCGGCCAGCGGCCAGTAACAGGTTGAAAGCGCAACGCGCAGGCGATAGCCCGCCGGCAGGACAAACGCCGCCGCTTTTAGCAGGACATTGATCTGATAATAGTGTCCCGGCACCAGCGGTTCTGCGCGATCAAAGCCGTTGCGCGCCGCCAGATTCAATAAACCATAGCTCACGCGGATGGCAGTGCCGTCCGGCGCCACGGCATTCAGGCGCACCGCCAGCATCGCCAGGGGGTTATCCGCGCACAGTTCAAGCCGCACCTCGGCGCGGCCGAGGAGCTGTAGCGCCGTTGCCACGGGCGGTCCATCAAAGCACAGGGAGCCGGCGTCATCCTCGCGCTGGTCCCCCGGCATATCCGGTCCCCAACCGTAAGGACACCACTCCCCCGACGCCAGTCCCGTGGTGGCGGGGGAACTCAGGGTTGCGGTAAATTGCGCCGGCGTGTCCTGTAGCCGACCGGGCGCCAGATGCAACGTGTGCGCCCGGACGTCGGCGGAGGGCCAGCGGCGTTCCGCCGCCCAATGACCCTGGCGCTGCACATAGCGGGCGCGGGGCGGTTCCGGCCGTTGTTGCCAATAGGTCAGCATCGGTTCGGCCATAATGCCGGTCTCTCGCCCTTTCAACCACTGATCGAACCAGCGCTGAACATAGCCGATAAAATCAATGCGCGGCCCCGGCGTGGCAATGTGGGGAAAAGCGTGCCCCCATGGGCCGATCAGCCCTTTGCGCGGGCCGCGCAGGTTCTCCAGCAGGCGCAGCACGGTGTTGGTATAGCCATCGGCCCAACCGCCGACCGCCAGCACCGGCACGGTAATGCGGCCATAGTCCTCACACACCGAACCGCTGCGCCAGTAGTCGTCCCGCTGGGGATGCTGCATCCAGCGTGCCGCGGGCGGCAGATCCATCGCGTTGAGCCGCGCCAGCCACATGGCCTTCCAGCGATCGCCGACGATGGCCGGATCCGGCGGCGTCGGCGTCCAGGTAAACAGGGTGGCGCCATATTGCAGATTGTCGTTGAGCAGGGCGCCGCCCATATAATGCATATCGTCGGCGTAGCGGTCGTCGGTGGAGCAGGCGGTGACGATCGCTTTGAGCGCCGGCGGCCGCAGGGCGGCGATTTGCAGCGCGTTAAAACCGCTCCAGGAGATGCCTATCAACCCGACGCTGCCGCTGCACCAGTCCTGCGCGGCGATCCAGGCGATGACTTCGCAGGCATCGCGCCACTCCTGCAGCGTATATTCGTCGTTCATCAGCCCGTCGGAGTCGCCGGCGCCGCGCATGTCGACGCGTAGGGCGGCATAGCCGCATCCGGCCAAACCGGGATGCAGCACGGCATCATCTCCGCGATGCCGGTCGCGGCGGCGGTAGGGTAAATACTCCAAAATGGCGGGCACCGGCGAACTTTCGTCCGGTAACCACAGGCGGGCGGCCAGACGGCAACCGTCCGAGAGAGGGATCCAGACCGTTTCGATTATCCGCATGACACACCGCTCCTGACGATACCAACGTTGGCTCTATCTTTGCACAGTGCGCCACGGAAACCATCCGGTTTGCGACCCGTTTGACGCGAAAAGCGACTTAAGGGCAAAAAGGACGGGCGCCGTTGGTGTAGCGGTCCAGAAGCGGGCGGCGTCTTTCTCCCCTCGGCCACCCGTCACGCTACGCCCGTTGCCTGGTGGTTCACCGGGCGGATGAAACGTGTCACAGGCGGGTTGGCGCTGGCCTCCGGCAGCCGCCGTAGCGTCGAGCGCACCCTCGGTCGGCGCCGGCGTCGTGAACACGGCGCGCGATGTTGGCCGCCGCCGGCGAGCGGCGCAATGATTATTTCAGCTGTAAATAGTAGACGGTGGTCGCGGTCAAACGGCCGTCGGGATACAGCGCGTAATCGGGAATGACGCCCGCGCGCCGCCAGCCAAGGCGGGTATAAAGTCGTTCAGCGGCGCTGCCGGTGGCGGTATCCAGCACCAGCAGCGTCTTGCCTGCCTGCGCCGCCCACTGCTGCGCCGCCCGCATCAATGCCTCGCCCACGCCGAGGCGACGTGCTCCGCGGTGTACCAATAGTTTGATAATGTCGCCGCGGTGCGGTTGATTCTCCGGCTGCGCCAATACCACCTGCACCGTGCCGATAATCTTTCCTCCGGCATCGCGCGCCACCAGCAGACCGTTATCACCGCTGGCCGCCAACGCCGTTTTTCGACGCCAGAACGCCTCGGCGTGCGCCTCGGGAAGCGGCAACATAAAACCGACCGACGCGCCCCCTTCCACGCAGTCAATCAACAGCGCGATCAGGTCCGCCAAATCCGCCCGGTTAATGTCGGCACCCAGCGATTGCAGTGTGATGCAAGGGGTCATGGTACGCTCCTGACCGGCGACAGCAGCACCAAATAGCGCGCCGGCTCATGATGAGGATTATGAAAGGCGGTGGGACGGTCCAGAGCAAAACCCAAACAATCTCCCTGCCGCAGACGATACTCCCGCTCTCCGACACGGATAAGAATAGACCCCGCCAGCAGCCAGATTTGCTGATGAATGCCGGGATCACGCTGGCCGGTTTCATAGGCGACGCTGGCGCCGGCAGGGAATATCACCTCGATCATTTGCACCGGAAAGTGGGCGTTGTCCGGAGTAAGATTGCGCCGTATATAGCCCGATTGTGGATCTTGCCACCGCGGCTGGTCGTCGTGCCGCACCAGCGGCGTACTGTCGGTAGCCGGTACCTCGAATAGCGCGTTGAGCGGCATCCCGAGGCCGTAGGCGAGTTTTTCCAGTACCACGGCCGTCGGGCTGCTTTCGCCACGCTCAATCAGCGAGATCATCGACCGGCTAACATCGGATTGTTGCGCCAGCGCCTCCAGCGATAATCCACGCTGCCGGCGCAGCGCGCTCAGCCGGGCGGCGATGCGCGCGTTAATGTCCATACGATTGACCTCATTTCCATAATAATGGATTAATAATCCGGTATAATGGAAACAGAAGTCAAGATAAAGCGCCCGTCGCCTTGGCTATTTCTTGCCGTCAGGCGCAGCGCTCAAGCGCGACGGGCACGCTTTTATACGCCGGGACGCCGCTGTCGTGATCATAACTGTCCAGCGGCACCAGCTTATTGGCCTCGGGATAATAGGTTGCCGCCGAGCCGGGGGCCATGTCGTATACGACCACCGTCAAATTATCCAGCCGTCGCGAAGAGTGCCCGCCGTCGGCGTCCAGCGCGATGACGTTAACTTTATCCCCCACCCGCAATTCCCGCCGCTCCGCCTCCGCCGCGTTAAGAAACAGCACATCGCGCCGGCCGGTGACGCCGCGGTAGCGATCGTTAAGGCCATACAACGTAGTATTGTATTGATCGTGGCTACGCAGGGTGGTCAGCACCAAGTCATGATGCGGCGAGCCACAGGGATCTTCATTGATGCCCGGCATAATAATAAATTGGGCGCGTCCATTAGGGGTATTCCATTGACGTTCCGAGGCGGCATTGTAAAGCCGGAAACCGCCGGGCTGCTGAATGCGGGTATTGTAGTCCTTGAACGCTGGAAATACCGATGCTATGGCGTCGCGGATGCGCGCGTAATCGGCAACCAATGCCTCCCAGGGCACCTTGCTATTAGGCAGCGTTGCGCGGGCCAGGCCTGCGACGATGGCCGGCTCCGAACGCAGATAAGGGGACGCCGGTTGCAGCGTTCCGCGCGATGCATGGACCATCGACATGGAGTCTTCGACGGTAATTGATTGACTGCCGCTGGCCTGCCTATCCTTCTCGGTGCGGCCCAGCACCGGCAGAAGATAGCTGTCGTTCGCCAACAGCAGATGGGAACGGTTCAACTTGGTCGCCATATGCACCACCAGCTCCAATTTGCGCATGGCCGCAAAAGTCACGTCCGGGTCCGGCATCGCCGTTGCCAGGTTGCCGCCAAGACAAATCAACGCCTTGGAACTGCCCTGCTGAATAGCCCGTATGCTTGCCACCGCCGCGTGGCCATGTTTGGCCGGCGGCGTGAAACCAAAGGTGCGCTTGATACCGTCTAGCAGCGCCTGCGAGGGGATTTCGGTAATGCCCACCGTGCGGTCGCCCTGCACGTTGGAATGCCCGCGCAGGGGACAAATTCCCGCGCCCGGCTTGCCGATATTCCCGCGCAGCAGCAGCAAATTGGCCAGCTGTTGCACATTTTGCGTCCCATGCTGATGCTGGGTGATGCCCATGCCGTAGCAAATAATGGTCCGCTCAGCATTGGCGTACAGGCGGGCGATATGTAAAATTTCGCCGTGATTCAGACCGGAAACCGCGATGATGTCCTGCCACGGCGTGTTGTCCAAATCGGCTTTCAGGGCCGTAAAACCCTGGGTATGTTCGGCGATAAACGCCTCATCGATTACCCCGTTATCGCCGCGGGCCAGCGCATCTTGATGCAGGGTAAGCAGCGCCTTCATAATGCCTTTCAGCATGGCGGCATCGCCGCCGACCCGGACTTTATAATAGGTCGACGACAGTGTGGTGGCGCTGAGCGTGAGCATTTCTATCGGGCTTTGGGGAGACGTGAACCGTTCAAGCCCCCGCTCCTGCAGGGGATTAAACGCTACAATGGTGGCGCCGCGTTTGGCCACCTCGCGCAGGGTGGCTAGCATGCGCGGATGATTAGTACCGGGATTATGGCCGATGCACATGACCAGATCGCAATGCTCGAAATCCTCAAGGGTGACGGTGCCTTTACCCACGCCGATAGAGGCCGGTAAACCCACGCTGGTGGGTTCATGGCACATATTGGAACAGTCGGGGAAATTATTGGTGCCATATTCGCGGGCAAAAAGCTGATAAAGGAATGCCGCCTCGTTGGACGTGCGTCCGGACGTGTAAAACTCCACGCAATCAGGGTCGGCGTAGCGCTGCAACGTCGCGCCAATTTCGCGAAAAGCCACTTCCCATTCGATAGGGCGATAAGTATCCGTAGCGGCATCATATTTCATCGGCTGGGTCAGTCGCCCTTCCCCTTCCAAATCGAAATCGTGGCGCTGCCAGAGTTCGCTTACGGTATGGGCGGCGAAAAAGTCCGGCGTGGCTCGCTTGCCGGTGGCTTCCCAACTGACCGCTTTGGCGCCGTTTTCGCAAAATTCAAAAGATGAGGTATGCAGCGGATCCGGCCATGCGCAGCCGGGACAGTCGAATCCCTGCGGTTGGTTAACGTTAAACAGGGCAATAACATCCTGATTCACCGCCATTTGGCCGCGAATGGCGTCGGCCACCGCTTTCAATGCGCCCCATCCGCCGGCGGAGCCGCCATAAGGCGCAATGCCGATCGTGCTCTTTTTCTGTTTCATTTTTACCTCATCGATAACGCTGTCTCAGGCATAATGCCCTTATAAGTGTAGGTTATCGCCGCACGCGCGGCGCCGGGCGGTCGCGGAGGCAATAGGTCATTAACCAGATAGAAGGGGATATCATGATGGTAAACTGGTGCGACTGGCACCATAGCGAAGTGAGCGCGCCGGTACTTTATCAGTTGCTGTCTTTGCGCAGCGCGGTATTCGTACTCGAACAGCAGTGCCTCTACGCGGATATGGATGGCCTGGATATGCAGGGCGACAATCGCCATATTGCCGGCTTTGACGAGTCGGGACTGGTGGCGTGCGCCCGTTTGCTGGTGCAGCGGGACGCGGTGAGTATTGGACGGGTAGTCATAGCCCCCCGAGCGCGTGGCCTGGGCCTGGGGGGACGGCTAATGCATCAGGCGCTGGCGTCATGCGCCGCGCGATGGCCGGAGAAACCGGTAACCCTCTCCGCCCAGGCGCATTTGCAGGCTTTTTACCGCGCGCTTGGATTTGCGGCGGTGACGGACATTTACGATGAAGATGGCATTCCCCATATCGGCATGCGGCGGCCGTCGCCGTACACGCTGAAGGAGTAAGCCACGCGGTGCCGTTATTTGCCCGTTAGTTCCACTGCGACAAACTCATTTCGGCGGTAATGCCGGGGCCGAAGCCGGCGATAATCGCCTTGCCGCCGCGGGTGAAAATGCCTTTTTCATGCATGCGGCGATAGGCCTCGAACACCACCGAACTGGCGATATTGCCGCAGTTGACCAGCGTGTCGCGGCTGAAAGAGAATTGCTGCAAATCGACCCGCAGATACTTGGCGAGATCGTCGAGAATACGCGGGCCGCCGGCGTGAATAATGTAATAGGCCAGGTTTTCAATATCCCAGCCGTGCTCGCAGGTCATCTGACGCATCACGGGCGCCAGCGGTTTCATGGTACCCGGTACGCGCTTGTCCAGACGGAAGTGAAAACCGGTATCTTTAACCTGATAGCGGATCCATTCATCGGTGTCGGGGATCAGATAACTGGCGTTGCGCTCCAGCGAGAGCCCCTCCCCGGGTTCAGCGGTGACGACCGCTGCGCTGATGGCATCGCCGAATAGCCCGTCGGAAAGCAGGCTGCCGACATCGCCATCGGTGGGTTGATAGCTCAGGGAGCAAAACTCACAGCTAATTATCAGTACGTTGCTCCCGGGATGGGCCAAAACATAATCATGTGCCCGGTTGATGGCGGCACCGCCGGCGGCACAGCCTAATTGGGCGATGGGCAATTGCATGGTGTTATCCGGTAGTCCCATATGGTTAATAAGCCAGGCGGTCAGCGACGGCATCAAAAAACCCGAGCAGGAGACATAGATAATCGCGGCGATTTGGCTGGCGCTGACGGAGGCATTGTGCAGCGCTTCTTCAACTACGCCGGGAACCAAGCGTTTTGACTCATATTCAAATACCGCATTCCGATAGCCAAATCCAGGATGCAACGTGGCGAGCTCGATGGGCTGTATAATATGTCTTTTCATAACGCCAGTATTAATAATCAATTCGATCGATTTTTCCAAATTCGGATTGTCTTTAAAGTTTGTCCTGGCTAAATTAATCGTGTCTTGCTGGCTAATGATGTATTCCGGCAAATAAACCGCAGGCTTGTGCAGAGTGGGCATATTTAATAGTCTCCATAAGAGCTTGAATAAGTTGAGGTTATCAAGCCGATCGATTACCCTTGTCCGTCGTCATCTTGTTAAGCTGGCCGGAGATTGTCAATGCGCTCTGACAGCAGTATTAATTTTCCTGTGCGATTGTTTCGAGAAAATTTACTGGTTTATAAATGGGTTAATTAGGGTATTTGCGGTCTTCGCTACCGGGTGAGTAATCAAAGAAATATATGTTTAAGCCTGTGGCTATTGCAGAGATAAATAACGGCTTTATTTATCTTCCTCTGTCCTCTCTTGCCGCGCTCAGCAAATTGCGACGATAACCGTCTTTATGGCGAGGCGATGCTCAACCTGCCGGCAATCATCACTAGAATATCCCACAAAAGGGGGCGCCATGAACATTTCCTGCAATTTCGGCCTGGCGCCATCGCTTAAATTGCCAGTCAGAACAGCGATATGGCGATAGGAGGTCAGCATGTTACCACGAGTTTTCCCACCGGGGCCCGGGGCGGTGTCCTGGGCGCGTTCCTACGCCGCCGGGCAGCAGGCGACGTCTGCTCTGGCGGCGCGCCTCACGGCCGCTGAGCGCGCGCCAGCCGCGGCCGCGGCGCCGCGGCAACGCAGGTCAGCGCCGGCAATGCAGCAAGGGCGCGGCGGTGAGGAGTATATCACCTGCGGCGTCCTGCCGCAGAAGGGGGATTATCAGTTAGCGCAGATAGCCGGCGATGTTTACGCTAAACATTCCGCCCTTCCGCCGGGCGCCTTCCGCCGCTTTACCCCGCACGATTTGCGCCGATACGGCCTCGATAAGGCGTTATTGCGCGACAAACGTTCCGGCTTACAGGCCAATTTCTATGGCAACGGCAGGCAGGTGGCGCTGGCCTTTGCCGGCACCAACGGTTTCAACGACTGGCTGACCAATCTACGGGCGTCGCTGGGCTACCGGGATGCGCAGTATCAAGCGTCGGTGGCGCTGGCGCGGCAGGCCAGACACCTTTTTGGCGATAAAGTGCTTTTTACCGGCCATTCTCTCGGCGGTTCGCTTGCCGCCATCGCCGCTGTAGCGACCGGTTCGATGGCGGTGACGTTTAATCCGGCGGGCGTGGCTGAAAAGACCCTTAGCCGCTACGGGGCGTCGCCCGCCAGGGCGAAACGACGGGCGGCGAACGGGAGTATCCGCTGTTATAGCGGACAATACGACCCGCTGCATTGCGTACAGCGCTGGCTGCCGCCGCTACCCGAGGTGCCAGGGCATCGGATTACGCTTCGGCCGCCGGCGCAGCTTGCCGGCAACATACCGCCGTTGCAGGCATTGGTCTCTTTCTGCCAGGCCCACGGCATCAAGGACGTTATCGCGGCAATGGCCCGCGTGATTAAACCCGCCGTCAACGACACCCAACCGCAATAGCTCAGGGGCAATGGGCGGCGTGTTAGCGCCTCCCGCGCAATAGCCACGGCGCGGCGCTGGCCGTTAGGCGAAAAGACGGTCGGGGCGGAAGGGCGCTAATGCCGACGCCGTCTGGCCTGTCACCATCTCTCGCGCCGCCAATGCCGCCAGCAGCGCCGCCAGCGTCACGCCGCTATGGGTGACCATACAGTAATAGCCCGTTAACCCCGGTAACGGGCCGATTGCGGGCAAACCATCCTTCGGCAGCGCGCGAATGCCGGTAGTGACCTGATAATCCGTGATACCGCGTAATCCAGGCAACAGCCGGGCGGCTTCCCGTAACAGATCGGCCGCCGCTTGATCCCGCGCGGCGGGAGATTCGGTCAATGCCCAGGCTACCTCTAAGTCGTTAGGGCAGATCAGACTGTGGCCCGGACCGTCGGGGCGGACGTCGAATGTCGGGGTGATAAGAACGTGGCGCACCGGCGCCGCGGCCGATGGCACCCGCACCAGCAGGCCCGCGGTGGGGGCCAGCGGCAAAGCGAGATCCGGCTGGAAAGGCTGGCTATCGGCCCAGCGGCCGCAACAGTTCACCACCAGATCGGCGTTAAGTGCGCGGCCGTTGGCCAAGGTGACCCCGGTGACACGCTGGTTGTTACGGATGATGCCGGCGACGGCGGTAGCGGTGGCTACGCTTCCGCCGCCAGCGATAACTTCATCCAGCAAGGTATTGATATACAGCCGCGTGTCCAGCCATCCCTCTCGCTCACACCACAATATCGGCATGGCCGGCACGGCGTCGCGCGCCAGCGCCGGTTCCCGCACCAGTAAAGCCTCTTTGTCCAGCCAACGGACGGGATACCCCCACGCCGTCAATTGCCGCGCCTGTACCGCCAGCGCGGCCGCGTCGTGCGGGTGACGAAATTCGGCGCTGCCGGTCAAGTGCAGCCAGCGGCGATGAGGAAAGCGCGCCTGGAGCGCCTGATGCGCGTCAATGCCGGCGTTATTCAATTGCTGGTAGACTCGCGGCGGTTTACCGTGGGCGTTGACCCAGGCGAACGACGTGCCGGAGGTACCGCTGACGCGTTCACCGGCATCCAGCACGGTCACTCTGGCACCGAGATTGACGGCTTCAAACGCCAGTGACGCGCCGATCATGCCGGCGCCGATAATGATGATTTCCATCCGCTTTGCCTGCTGATTTTCCGCCGGGATCGATCGGTCGGTGCTGCGCCGACGCCAGCGAAGATGAAGGGGGGGTAGATAATTTACAGCTTAATGATTGGCGCCGCGGGACGCAACAGCGCCGGCCGGGGTCGCGGGCGGCAAACGGGCCCGCAAACCGCCGGCGGCGCGTAACGCCACCGGCGGGAAACGCTTAATGAGGCAGCATCGTGCTCATTATGATTGATGTAATGATCCCCGTGGCGGCGGCGATCAACACGTAATTGCCGTCGATGTAGGCCCAGTGCTCTCCTGGAGGCGGCGCCTGAAGGCCGCGCGCATGCCAATCGTAAACGCGGTAATCATCGCCGCGAAAACGCTCTGGCGCGGGATGGCCACGGCGAAAATCATGGCCGTTCCAGGCGAAATGATTCCGTTCGCCGCCGGGTCTGCCCGGGCCCCCGTGCGGGCCACCCTCATGGCCGCGGCCACCGCCCGGGCCGCCGGCATGTTCGCCGCCGTGTCCACCTGGGCCGCCCTGCCCGCCCTGACCGCCATGGCCCTGTTGCCACTGCTGCTGAGATGGCTGTCCCTGTGGGCCGTCGGCCCAGGAAAACGCGGAGAAACAACTGCTGGCCGCGAAAACCGTCATAACCAATGCAAGCGTGGTCTTTTTCATCATAGCTTCCTCATTAAACGACTGCCGGGTACTACCTGTTACTGACTAATATGGGATACGCGTTGGCGGTATTAAATAACGAAATGTCTTAAAAGCTGCGATTTGACCCAGCTTTACTTGGTTTAGTAAATTCTAAACATATGTAACAGGAAAAACGCATTTTGGCAGAGGGTTAACCGGGGCATGAGGGAATAAGACCCGATACCGGCGGGGAGATAATGACTATAATGTTTAATCGCTAGGGTGGGGAAAGGGTAACTTACCCGCGAGCTAAAACACAAGGGCGCTGTACGTTAATGAAATAGCGTAAACAATGACAGCGTTTATTAACCTAACCCCACGTCCGTTGGTTGGACGCTTTAGCCAGAGCAGCGGTGTTCACAGCCACCCTCGCGCGCCAATTATCACCCTGTGGTCTGCCAATAATAAGGTTAACGGTTTCTGTTACAACGTATCACGGTTTTATTTTTCTGGTGGCGCAATAGGTTAATGGCTTATCCCAGCGCCTTAATCGACGTTACGCCGTTCGTTATTATGGCGGCAGGCGTGCCGCAGAATCTGGGCGATAACCGTTAGCGCGAACGAGAGCAGCAGCGCCACGCTATGCCCGACAGAAAAACTGTGTGAGATGATGCGCTTGGCTTTAGGCAACGTGATAAGAAAAGTCACCGCGGGTTCGCACACTATGTCCGCTATCGCCCAAAGGAAAAAGCCGACGGCGGCGAGATTAAGTTGTCGCGCGGCGCGCAGGGAAAAATGATGCCCTAGGCGGTAAAGAGTAAATAATTGATGAAGGGCGCACAGACCAAAGGCGAGCGACAGTAATGGCAGGGTAGTGGCTATCATGCCTAGCGTCATTTGTCCGATATTGGTCAGTATTATTTCCGGGTTAGTAATAACTCTCTGCGTCACAAATAGACCCAGCCCATAGGTATTAAGCATAATATCCGGTATATACCAGCTTAAGATGTTAATGATAATCATTAGTAGCGTTATCAGCAGGGAAACTTTTGACATAATACAGCCGTAATAGATGATGGATTGATGTTTTTCATCATTATTCATGGTGGTTATACGCTGTGGAGAAGAGATAAATTATCTTAGCGTTTTCTTGATTAATTGTTGATGTGCATAATCACTGAGGGGCGTTTCTTGTTATTTTTATCGCGACGGAAATTGTCGTTTTATTGCGCGCGGATGGTTTTTTCAATGCGCAGGAAATGGCGACAATACCACATGACCCACGCTCACCGCGTCGGTCATGCCCTCCTCAATCAAACCAGGTGTCCGCCGCGTTTTTAATGATGTCCAAGCTGGTGAGAATCTCTTCTGGGACGATGCGCGTGAGCGACAGCGGCGGTAAGTGGTTAGGATCAAAGAAACCGATATCAAGCGATTCCTGGCTCAAGCGCATAGCGCCGCCGGTTTCGCGGCAATGAAAAATCAGTTTATAAACGTGCCAGGGATAGGGGGGATGGCCATGCAGGTTGCGGTCCCATAGCCCGAGCAGGCGGGTAGCCTCAACCTGCAACCCGGTCTCCTCCATCACCTCACGGCAAACCGCCGTGGACGGGCGGTCGCCCACGTCGGCCCAGCCGCCGGGCAGGCTCCAGGCCGAATCGTCCGCTTCCTTAACCAGCAGGATTTTGCCGGCGCGCAGAATCAGCGCGCGGGTATCGACCTTCGGCGTGGCATACCCCTCCTGCTGTGTAAACGCGCCGATAAACGTCTGCGCTTCGCTGGAGGAAAATTGCGCAAACAGCGCGCCGGCGATATCGCGTAGCTGTTCATAACGTTCTTTATCGTAACCGTCAGCGGTATAGGTCAGGCCGGTCTGCGCAATCGCCTGGATTTTCTGGGCAAGGGCCGTTAAGGCCATCATGGCAGAAGAGGATGGGTCCTGTGGTGTAGTCATTTTTCCTCCGAACATATCTATTGAGCTGCATTAGCCGCGGGCGTAAACGGCGCGCCTGGCGCGCGCCGTCCACGCCCATACCATCAGACCGGCCAGGGCGATGCCGATGCCCGCGTACAGCAGACTGGCGCTACCCAGACGTTCGAGCATCAACCCTCCGGCCATCGCCCCGCCGCCGATACCGATATTGAATGCCATGACGTACAGCGCGGAGGCAAATTCGGCATTGTCGGGCGCAAGCGCAATCACCCAGCTTTGCAGACCGATAATCAACAGGGCAATCGCGCTTCCCCAGACGGCCATCACAAGCCAGGCATATCCCGTCCACGGCGGGGCCGTCAACATGAGAAATAAGCTGACGGCCACGCCGGTCCCGGCCAGCGCGGTCATCGCCGATGGGCGCAGGGAAAGGGTACCGGCAAGGAGTGTGCCGAGGGCGCCCGCCAGACCGAAGAGTAATAAATGGAACGGAATTGCCGTCTCATTGACCTTGAGCGGCGATTGCAGCAGCGCGGTGATATAGGTGTAACAGGTGAAATGGGCGGTAATCATCAGCAGCGTAACGCCTACCGCGCCGTACAGCGTCATGGGGCGTGACGATACGCCGCGTCGGCTCCCTGGCTCACCCTCTTGCCGCGACGGCAGCCAGAAACAGGCGGCGGCAAAAATAAGCAGTCCCAGCAGCCCAAACAGCGCGAACCCCGGCTGCCAGCCGAACGCCTGACCGATTGCCGAGGAAAGCGGCACGCCGCCGACGATGGCAAGGGAGATGCCGGCAAACACGATTGCCGTCACGCGGCTTGCGGGCATCGCCGGCGCGATTTTGATAGCGTAAGAGGCGATACTTGACCAGAACACGCCGTGTCCCAGCGCCGCAACGATACGTAAAATCATGAGCAGCCAATAGTGGTGGGTCACCAGAGCGAGGCCATTGCACAGCGTGATAATGGCCAACAGCCACAAAAACAGCACGCGTCTGTCGACTCTGCGTGTCAACAACGTCATCGGCAGAACCGTAATCGTAATAATCCAGGCATAGCCGGTCACCAGAAAACCGACCTGTCCCGGTGTCACCTGTAGATCCTTAGCTATCAGGGGGAGGAGGCCAATCGGCAGATATTCCGTCGTCTGGGAAACAAATGCCCCCAACATTAATATCAACAGCGCCTTCAACATGCGACGTTCACTTCTCTCTTTGCAAGCGTAGGGGCATTAACAGTATCCTGAAGCGGATTGCTGAAAAACAGGCTTCTATTCACGACTTTCGTGAAAATTAATCACTAGCGCGGAGACGGTATGGCGCAGTTGGATAATCTCGACATTTTTGTTCAGGTCGTCAAATCAGGCAGTTTTGTGGCGGCCGCCCGAGCCACCGGCCTCTCTCCCTCGGCGGTGAGCAAAGCCATGACTCGCCTGGAACAGCACCTTGCCACCCGGCTGATGAACCGCAACACCCGCAGCATGGCGCTGACGACGGAGGGTATGCGCTTTTATGAGCGCTGCGTCGGGATCCTCAACGCCGTCGAGGAGGCCAGAAACGAGCTGCTGCAGGCTAACCATGCCCCTTCCGGCACGCTACGGCTAAGTTTGGCCCAGGAAAGTCAGGCGTTTCCGTGGATGACGGCGTTCGCCGCCAAATACCCTGATATCGTGCTTGATCTCGATTTCTGCGACCGCCTGGTCGACGTGATCGAAGAAGGCTATGACGTCGCGTTACGCAGCGGCCACGTCGCCGATTCGCGCCTGATGGCGCGCAAAATCACCACCTTCAGCTCCAGCGTGGTGGCGTCACCGGCCTATCTCAAGCGCTCGGGAGCCCCCGAGACGCCAGCGGATTTGGCAGGCCATGCCTGTTTACATTACCGTTTTCCCCACAGCGGTAAGCTGGAACTGTGGCAACTGAAGACTTTTTCTCCCGCCCAGTTTGCCGCGCTACCGTTGACGATGGTGTGCAACAACATGCATGCGCGGCGGGATTTTGCCAGAAAAGGGCTGGGACTCGCCTGGCTTCCCGATTATTACGTACAAGAGGATCTCCGGCGCGGGTCGCTGGTTGGCCTGCTGGAGGATTTTTCCGAACGCTGCGAGCCCTTATGGGCGCTTTGGCCCGCGGGGCCGTTTATGCCGCTCAAAAGCCGCGTGTTTATCGATTTTCTGTGTGAATCGCTGGGGGACGGGGCGGCCGTCGGGTGCGAGGGTGCGGCGCCAATGAAGGGATCGTCAGCGTCTCCCGAAGGGCGGCGGGAATACTAACGCCCCGCGCTGGCGCGTGGACGGATTCGGATACCGCTCATTTTTTGCTCCATGGCATGGGATATCCAACCGACGGACCGGCCGGTAATGAACATCGCCTCGGCCGCCCCCACCGGCAGGCGATACACCTGCTCGACGATGACCAGCGCCAGTTCGATGTTGGGTTTTAAGCCCGTGATTTGGCCGATGGCCTCGATTGTCCGGGCGACGGGAGCCGGAACGCTGAGATGAGAAAGAATCTCCCGGGCGCGCGGATCGCCATCCGGGTAAAGGCGGTGGAAAAACCCCGCTACCGGCACGCCGGTCCGGGTCAGGGAAGCGATGAGCGGGGTGGGATCCTGTTGCGCCATAACCTGGCGCAACAGTTCTCTGGCCTCCAGCACCACGCCAGAATGTTCATAACCGCAATAGGCCGTCAGGCCGGTAAGCAGGCAGGTTGCCAGATCGACATCGGTGGACGCCGCGACGCGTACCGAAAATGAGGACGTATTCAATTCATGCTCCGCGCAGCACACCAGCACGCGTCGAATGATATCCGCGGCGGCGGGCGCGTGCCAGCAGGCGGCGAGCGCCTCATGCAAAGGGCGTTCGACATCGGGGGTCCCGGTAACGACGGCGGCAGCCATCGCCTGCACCAGCTGCGCCGCCAACGCAGAGCTATCGTCGGCGTCTTTCAGAACGCGGCGCACAAACGACATGAGCGTAATGGCCCGATCGATGACCGGATCATCCCTAAGCCGCTCTGCCGCCTCAGACCAGCCGGGAATAGCCGCACGGGAAAAACGGGCGGCGGCAAACGGGTTTACCGGCGCGTTCCATAGCAGCATCGCCACGTCTTCCAGCGTACTTGTATCGGCCAGTTCAAGAATGTTTCGTCCGCGGTAGGTCAGCATGCCATTTTGAATCTGGCTGATGCGGGTTTCCAGTACCGGCAATCCCCAGCTCAGGGCGGTAGCGGCGGCGGCGGAGGGCTTGCGCGCCAAGGTTTTCTGCCAAATAAGCCGTTCAATATCCGCCGTGGAGTACAGTCTGGTGCGGGTATTGCCGGGCTGGGCCTCTGAATGGATAAGGCCACGGCTTACGTAGGAATATAACGTCGCAAAACTCACTCTTAATCGGCGGGTGGCTTCACCGGCGTCGATCATTCCATGGTTATCGCTGTCGTCCATCGTCCTGCCCTAGATGCATAAATATGTCATATGTTGAATTATTGATTCAAGATTGACCGAGTTTCAAGCAACAAATATCGTTATCTCGCTAACATAAGAGAAGTCATATTCTCCCAATACCTCTACATCCGGGCCACATACCGCAGCGGGTTTTGGCGTGGATTCACGGCGTGAATCCCCACCTGAACCTATTTCCTTTGGCCGGTCCGCCCTTGCGGAGCGCAAAACAGGAGCTTATTTCTTATGGAACCTGATCTCACCGCGATAATGCGGCTTGTTGAACGCAATGCCGAACGACTGCTGGAGGAAGCGGTCGCCATTGCGACCATTCCGGCCCCTTCCTTTAACGAAGCCAAACGCGGTGCGCATATCGCGCGGCGCTTTTCCGAGGTGGGGTTGGCCGATGTGGCCAGCGACGAGATCGGCAATGTAACGGGACGCCGCGCCGGTCGTGGGCCGCGCGTTATGGTCGTTTCCCATATGGATACCGTCTTTCCTCTCGAAACCCCCCTGCAACCGCGTGTCGAGGGCGATCGCCTCTATTGTCCCGGTATTCGGGATAACTCCGCCGCGGTGGCGAATCTGATAAGCCTTGCCCGCCTGTTGCAGGAGAGCAACCTGTCCCTGCCCTGCGATCTGATCCTGGCGAGCAGCGTGTGTGAAGAGGGCTTGGGCGATCTGCGCGGCATCCGCCGGTTGATGGCCACCTGGGGTGATAAGGTTGACGCCGTGGTGGCCTATGACGGCGATTTGGGCACGGTGGTTTATGGCGGCGCCGGCAGTAAAAGATACAAGATCACTTACCGGGCCGAAGGCGGCCATAGTTTCTCCGCTTTTGGCAACCCGAGCGCGGTGCATGGCCTGGCCGCCGCCTGTGCCCGTTTTTGCCAAATCCCGGTACCGCGCGATCCCAAAACCACGCTGAATGTCGGTAAGTTCAACGGCGGTGTGTCGGTCAATGTCATTGCGCAAGAGGCGGTGGCGGTGATCGATATGCGTTCCGTCTCCCAGCTAGAACTGGAAAAGGTCGCCAGCGCGGCACGCGATATTTTCCAGACGACGGCGCAGGAATTCGGCTGTCAACACGACATTGAGCAAGTGGGCGACCGGCCCGGAGGGGGAATCGATGCAGCGCACCCGCTGATTCGCACCGCCTGTGATGTCTTGACGGCGATGGGCATCACCCCCAACAAAACCTACTCCAGCACCGACGCGAATATCCCCTTTTCCCTCGATATCCCCGCCCTATCCATCGGCTCCAGCCTGGGAAAAGGCGTTCACTCGGTGGGTGAAAGTCTGCACATACCATCTATGGTTCCCGGCCTGCAACAGCTTATCCAATTTTTGT
Organism: Sodalis praecaptivus; assembly: GCF_000517425.1. NCBI lineage: Bacteria > Pseudomonadati > Pseudomonadota > Gammaproteobacteria > Enterobacterales > Bruguierivoracaceae > Sodalis > Sodalis praecaptivus. Next base: position 4,633,741 of record NZ_CP006569.1, on the reverse strand, counting down.
CCCGGCTCGATAGCACCGTCGTTCCGTCCCGTAGCCGGACCTGATTGAGCAACATCAAAGAGAGGGTTCAGATGTCCACGACTACACCGCATGATGTTCTGTGCTTATCCCGCCGGTCATTGCTGGCAACGCTTGCGCGTACGGTTGCGCTCGCGGCGCTGCCCGTCGGCGTTACCCACCTGGCCTTTGCTCAGGACGCCGCGGCACCCGCCGCTGCGGGCGGCGTCTTCACGCTGCCGGTCATCAGTAACCCGGCGCTTTGGCCGTTGATTGGCGGCGTGCAGAACGTCATGGTGAACCGCGTACTGTTCAACAACTTGACCACTTACGGCGATCCGGGGCAAAAAGTGGTGGGGGATCTCGCCGAAAGCTGGACGGTGGCCGAAGATGGACTGAGCTGGACGTTTAATCTGCGTAAAAATGTGAAGTGGCATGACGGTACGGCCTTCACGGCGGACGATGTCATTTTTACCATTAATAAGGTCTGGCTGAATCCTGAAATCAGTTTCCCGCAGCGCTCTAATTTCACCATGTTGGTCCGGGCGGAAAAATTGGATGACTATAGCGTCAAATTGATCACCACCGATCCCAGCCCCGTCCTGCCGGTCCTGCTGGGTTACCTGGCGCCGATACTGCCCGTACACAGCCTGGGCGATTGGACGCCCGAGCAATTCACGCAGCCCGCGGCGTTTGCCAAACGCCCCATCGGCACCGGGCCGTTTCGATTCGCCGAATTTGTTCCCGGCTCCTATGTCCGCCTGGCGCGGTTTGATGACTTCTTTGGCGGCAAGCCGCAGTTGGACGCGGTGACATTTAAGGTCATGCCCGATCTGGAGCAGCAATTCGCCCAGCTGCAAAGCGGGCAGCTCGATTGGATGTTGATCGAGCCTTACCAGATGGATGCCCTCAAAGGCAATCCCAAGCTGCGGGTCAATGAAGTGCTGTCGAATACCTACTTCTTTGTGAGCCTGAATAACCAGGTTTTCCCGTTCAATGATAAGCAGGTGCGGCAGGCGTTGGCCTATGCCACCGATCGCCGATCGATTATCGACAGCAGCCTGTACGGTATGGCGGAGCCGGCGGCCTCCCCCATTACACCGGTGCTCGCCAAGTACCATAACGGCAGCGTTAAACGTTATGACTTCGATTTAGCGCGGGCCGCGCAGATTTTGGATGATGCCGGTTGGAAAGTCGGCGCCCGCGGCATCAGAAGCAAAGACGGTAAGCCGCTTAAATTTGTGCTGGAGGTGGACGCGGGCAACATGACCCGCCAGCAGATCGCGCTGATCCTGCAGGATACCTGGAAGAAACTGGGTGTCGACGTCACTCTGAAAGCCGGTGATTTCGGCGCGCTGGTTCAGCGGTTACGGGCGAAACCTTCCGATGTTCAGGCGGCGATTACCTGGTATATCACCGCGCCCGATCCGGACATCATCACCTACTACGGTACCGACAGGTCGTTGAATATCGCTAAGTATTCCAATCCACAAACCGACGCGCTGCTGGAAAAAGGTCGCCTGACGGTGGACGAGGGCGAGCGTATCCACATTTATCAGCGGGTACAGGAAATTATCGCCGACGATGCGCCGGTGATTTTCCTCTATTACGCCCACGACATTGAATGTCTCTCCTCCGCCATTCACGGCTGGTCGCCCACGCTGGGCTACCGCTACAGCCTGGGTGAACTCGCCGACGTTCGGCGGGACCGATAATAGTATTGACTCAACAAGGTGGCGCTGATGGTGCGGTATTTTGTACGCCGATTGTTAAGCGCGGCGGTGCTTCTCCTGGTGGTGTCTTTTGTGGCTTTCATGCTGATCACGATGGCGCCCGGGGGGCCCTCGATTCTTATCGATCCCAGCATGTCGCCGGAAGACGCGGCATTGATGAAGAGGCTGATGGGGCTGGACCAGCCGTTTATTGTCCAGTATGGACACTGGCTGAACGGCATTTTGCGGGGGGATTTCGGCACCTCGCTCAGCGTCCGGCTACCCGTTGCGGGCATTATCGCCCAACAATTGCCCAATACCCTGTTGCTGGCGGCCTGTTCGCTGGTGGCCGCCGTGCTGCTGTCGGTTCCTCTTGGCGTGATGTCGGCCAGACGGCGCAACAGTCCGTTTGATCATGCCACGGCGATGTTCAGTTTCTTCGGTTTATCGGTACCCCCGTTCTGGTTTGGGCTGATTTTGGTGATTGTTTTTGCCATCAAACTGCCGTGGCTGCCGGCGGGGGGCATGGTAAGCGAAGGCGGGGGCGGATTTTTGGACGTGGCCCGTCATCTGGTGCTGCCCACGCTGGTGCTGGCCGTGGCCAATATGGCGGAGCTGGTGCGCTATACCCGTTCGGCCATGATCACGGTATTAAAAGAAGATTTCATCCGCACCGCCCGTGCCAAAGGCGTAAACGAACGCGTCACGATTTACAAACACGCGTTGGCCAACGCTTTGATACCGGTCGTCACGGTGATTGGGTTATTGATTCCTCGGCTGTTTGGCGGCGCGGCAATCACCGAAACCGTTTTCGGCTGGCCTGGCATGGGGCAGCTTGCCGTGCGCGCCGCTTTTGAGCGGGATTATCCGGTCATTATGGCGGTGACGCTGGTGACCTCCGCCATTGTCATCATCGCCAGTTTTATCGTGGATGTGTTGTATGCGTGGATCGATCCGCGCATCTCATTAGAGTGAGGATCGCTATGACGCTGCAACAGATACAGCCGTTAGCCGACGCCGCAGCGCCGGCGAGCCGTTCACCAGGCCGGCGGGCATTGCGCCGTTTTGGGCGCAATAAAGGCGCGGTAATGGCCTTGCTTCTGCTTGTCATACTCAGCCTGGGCGCTGCGCTGGCGCCGGTTATCGCGCCTTTTCCGCCAAACCAGATGTCGCTGCGCGACCGCATGCAGCCGCCGGGGTTAACCCATTTGCTGGGGACAGATGAGAACGGGCGCGATGTTTTTTCCCGCTTGATCTACGGCGCGCAAATTTCTCTGTCGGTTGGGGTGTCGGCAGTCATCTTCTCGGTGGCCATCGGCACGTTGATAGGCGGTATCGCGGGCTTCGCCGGTGGCCGGGTCGATAGCGTTTTGATGCGGCTCACCGACGGCATGCTATCCGTGCCCATCTTCTTTTTTATGCTGACCGTGCTGGCGCTGTTTGGCTCGACGCTCGCCAATATTGTGATCGTCATCGGCGTCACCAGTTGGATGAGCATCGCCCGCATCGTGCGGGGCGAGGTGCTGCGCAATCGGGAGCTGGTGTATGTCGAAGCCGCACGGGCGCTGGGTGCGACCCCGCTCAGGCTGTTTTTCAAACATATCCTGCCGCAGTCTTGGCCGGCCATCATTGTCTCCGCCACGCTCGGCATCGGCTGGGCGATCCTCATCGAGTCTTCCTTATCTTTTCTCGGCCTTGGCGTGCAGCCGCCGGACCCGAGCTGGGGAAATATGCTGTCCAATGCGCGCGGTTACATGTGGAACGCGCCCCTGCTGGCCTTTATTCCCGGCATGGTTATTTTCGTCACGGTGCTGCTGTTCAACTGGCTGGGCGACGGTCTGCGCGACGCCTTGGATACCGCCTTATAACGAGAAGATGCCGATGAATATTCTGCAATATCTCGCCGGCTGGAGCCGGAAGAGCAAAAACGTGAGCCCGGCGGCCAGGCAGGGGGCGGCCGAGGCGATCCGCGATACGCTGGCCTGCATGATAGCCGGCGCCGGGGATCCCGTTGTGGCAATGGTCAGACAGGCCTATCGCACGAGCCTTAGCGCCGGCGTCAGTACCGCGATCGGCGGAGGAACCGGTTCACCCGGCGTGGCGGCGCTGATAAACGCGACGGCGGCGCACGCCCTTGATTACGATGACACGTTTCGTCCTTTGATGGGCCATGCTTCCGCGGTTCTGGTTCCCGCCTTGCTGGCCACGGCGCAGGCCGCGGACGCCGACGGCAGGCGGCTGCTGGAAAGCTATCTGGTCGGGCTACAGGCGCAGGCCGTCATCGGCGCGGCGGTGAATCCAGGCCACTATGCCGCCGGCTGGCACGCGACGTCGACGGTGGGCGCCATCGGCGCCGCGGCCGGCACCGCCTGGTTGCTGGGGCTGAATGAAGAGGGCATTTTGCAGGCCATGTGTCTCGCCGTCAGTATGGCCGCCGGCGTCAAGGGGCAATTTGGCACCGCGGCCAAACCTCTGCATGCCGGCCTTGCGGCGCGCAATGCGGTTGAGGCCGCCGCGCTCGCCGCCGCCGGCATGGGCGGCAATCCCGACATCATGGATCATCCGTTTGGTTTTGCCGCCCTGTACGGTGCCGCCGGCCGGCCCTGGGCCGCGGCGACAACCGCGGGCGATGAGCGGCATGTCATCGAAACCCTGGGACTGACGCCGAAGCGGCATCCCTGCTGCGCTTCCACCCATAATGCGATTGATATGCTGCTGGATCTCAAAGCCGCCCACGGCTTTGCGGCGGAAGACGTTGTGTTGCTGGACTGTCTGGTGGGCTCAATTAATCAGAACAACCTGCCCTACGCCGAGCCGATCGACGCAATGCAGGCGCGCTTTTCGATGCCCTACTGCCTCGCCGTCGCCCTGACCAATAACCGGCTGCGCCTGGCGGATTTTGATCGCGAGAGGATTTTTGATCCGGCCCTCCGCCGTCTCCTGCCGTTAACCAAGATGCATGCGGCGAGCCCCGCCGAAGAGGATAGCTCTGGCTATGTGACGCACCGGCTCAGCGTACATCTGCGGGACGGCAGGACGCTCCATGCCGCGCGGGCAATGGCCAAAGGCGGTCTTGCCGATCCGTTTAGCGCCGGCGACCGCCGGGAGAAATTTTTTGATTGTTGCAACGGACGCCTGGATCAGCAGAGGGCCGATGAGCTGTATGCGCAGCTACAACGCCTTGATAGCCAGAGCCATCTGAACTTTATCGCGGCTGCCCTCGGGCGGCTCGGCAATTAACTACGCCTGCGCGACGCCGCGCAATTTATCGGAAAGGATTTATTCATGCAAAATTTCGTTGAGGCAAGCGGTGTCCGGCCGGCACCGAGCGTAACGCCGGTCATGCTGGAAATTGTCAAAGGCGCGTTGAGTTCGGCCCAGGCTGAAATGGAACGTCTGTTACAGCGCACCGCCATGTCGCCGGTCATCCGTGAAAAACAGGACTATTTTTGTGGGCTGTTCGACAGGCAAGGCCGTCTGCTGATGGGAACCAAGCTGCCGCTGCTGGGCAACATTCTCGATCCGGTGCTGGAATTCTTTCCCATGTCGGAGATGAAACCGGGCGACGTCTATTGGTACGACGATCCCTACCTTTCCCGGGGAGGAGTGTCCCATACGCCGGATCAGGTTTTTATCAGCCCCATCTTTGTTGCGGAACAATTGGTCGGCTTTACCCATTCATGGGCGCATTTCCTGGACATTGGCGGCACCCATTCCGGGTCAACCACGCCGGATGCGACCGAAATCTTCCATGAAGGTATTCTCATTCCGCCGGTCAGACTGTATCGCGAAGGGGTGCTGAACGAAGACCTGTTTCGCACCTTTGTGCGCAATTCACGTTTCCCCGACATGATCAAAGGCGACGTGCGCGCCATGATGGCGGCGGTGGAGCTGGGCCGTTTGCGCATGGTCGAGTTGTTCGAGCGGTTCGGCGTGGAGACCGCTCATCAGGCTTTCGACCAACTTATTCAACAGACCCGGGAATTCGCCCGCGCCCGGCTCGATGCCATTTTTACCCCCGGCAGCTATAAGTTTGCCGAGCTTATTGACCAGGACGGCCACGGCACCACGTCTATCGCCATCCGTATGACGCTCACCGCCGCCGAGGGAAAGCTTGTCCTCGATGCCACCGATACCGACGATCAAACCCTCGGTCCGATTAATTTTCTCATGCATCCGTCGGTGGTACAGATGGTCTTTGGCATCTATGCCCTGGCGGGACATCCGGAATTTATGTTCAACGAGGGGCTGCTGGGTATCATTGATGAGGTAAAACTGCGCGAGGGCAGCGTCATTAAGCCCCGTTTCCCCGCCTCTCTCGGTCAGCGCTCCGTCACCGTTTCGCGCGTGACCAGCGCCTGCCTGGGCCTTATCGCCGTTGCCCGTCCTGATTTGGCGCTGGCGTCCAGCTCCGCCTATAGCGCCAATAAATTGCGCGGCGTGTTTATGGGCAGCGGCAAAGTCTTCCTGAAAACCCTGGCGATCGCCGCCGGCCAAGGCGCGCGTCCCGCGTCAGACGGGCCGGACGCGGTGTATTTCCTCAACCAGCAAAATTACCCCCTCGAGTTCGCCGAACAGAATTACCCTCTGCTTATGCGGCGTTACGCCATCAATCAGGATTCCGGCGGACCGGGACGCTGGCGCGGGGGCTGCGGCGTAATCCGCGAATTTCAAATGATCTCGAAAACCGCCTCCATTTCCATTCGCATGAGCAATGTGGACTATCCCGCCTATGGCGTTAACGCCGGCATGAGCGGCCGCTCCGGCCGGTTCGTGCTTAATCCCGGCACGCCCGGCGAGAAAATCCTGCCCAGCCTGCAAGATGGGGTGACGCTTGAGACGGGGGATATATTGCAAATCGCCATGCCGGGCGGCGGCGGTTATGGCCACCCTTTCGATCGCGAACCGGAACGGGTCTTACGCGATGTGCTGGCGGGTTTTGTCAGCAGCGAAAGCGCACTGGAGGACTATGGCGTCGTCCTGGATGTCGAGTCGGAGGCCGTTGATTTGGCCGCGACCCGCGATCGCCGCGCGGCGCACCGCTGGCCAACCAAATTATTTCACCGTCGCCGTTACTTTGATGCCGAAGAGTGGTGGGACTCTGCCGACGCTCTTCGCTCCTCCCGTCCATCGCGCGTTTAACCCAAGGATCAGCTATCATGGAACACCTGCTTTCCGTTGCCGTCGACACTGGCGGTACCTTTACCGATATCACCTTGGTGGATCGCCGCACCGGCAAACTTTTCAAGGCGAAAACTCCGTCGACGCCTGAGGATCCCTCGCTGGGTTTCGTGACGGGCATGCGGCGAATACTCGCCGAAACCGGGATGCGGGCGCAAGACATCAGTCACGTGTTTCACGGCACAACCGTTGCCACCAATACCATTTTGGAAATGGACGGTGCCGAATGCGCTTTGTTGACAACCACCGGCTTCAGACACGTGCTGGAAATCGGCCGGCACGATATTCCGCGCAATGAGAACATCTACTCATGGGTAAAGCCGACGCGGCCGGTACCGGCGGAACGCATCTATGAAGTGGACGGCCGTATGGATTTTGCAGGGCATGAACTGGCGCCGCTCTGTGAAGAGCAGGTGCGCGCCGCCATTGCCCGCATCAGGCAACGCAACATCAAGGCCATCGCGGTGTGCTATCTGCATTCTTACGCCAATGCCCGCCATGAGCAGCGGACGCGCGATATTATCGCGCAAGCGTACCCGCAGGCGCTGGTCTCCCTGTCATCTGAAGTCTTGCCCACCTTTCGGGAATTCGAGCGCAGCATGGCGACGCTGCTCAACTGTTACGTGATGCCAAAAGTTTCGCGTTATGTCACCCGCCTGGAACAGCGCATCGTCGACGAGGGGGTTAACGGCCGTTTGCTGCTGATGAAATCCAGCGGCGGCGTGACCGGCGTGGATACCATTCGCCGTCAGCCGGTCCAGACCGCACTCTCCGGTCCGGCGGCGGGCGTGGTCGGCGCCGGGCTGGTGGGTCGCCTGGCCGGGGAGAACAAGCTGATTTCCTTTGATGTCGGCGGCACCTCGGCGGATATCTGCCTTATCAACGGCGGAGATGCCAATGTCACCACCGAAGGCCACGTCGGTGACTGGCCGCTCAGCCTGCCGATGATCGATATCCATACCATTGGCGCCGGCGGCGGTTCGATTGCCCGCTTCGTCAACGGCGCGTTAATGGTAGGGCCGATGAGCGCGGGCGCCATGCCGGGGCCCGTTTGCTACGGCCGCGGCGGCACCGAGCCTACGGTGACGGACGCGCATCTGGTGCTCGGCCATTTGACGCCCCGCCTATTAAACGGTGAAATGACGCTGGATGTTGCGGCGGCGGCCAAAGCGATAGAAGACTGCATCGCCAAGCCGCTGGGGCTGACCGTGGAAGACGCCGCAAGCGGTATCATCGATATCGCCAACAATAATATGATGGGCGCCATACGCGAAGTTTCGGTGGTGCGCGGCTATGACCCGGCCGATTTCGCCCTGGTGCCGTTCGGCGGCGCTGGCCCGCTGCACAGCGGTTTCTTAACCCGCCTGTTAGGCATGAAGGCGGCGATCATCGCGCCGGAAGCCGGCGTGCTATCGAGTCTGGGGCTGCTCTCCTCCGATCTGAAAAACGATTTTTCCGTGACCTGTATCCTGCGGGCGCCGGATTATGATCTCGATCGCTTGGCGCGCGCGTTCAGCGAGCTGAACGCCGGCGCTGTCGCCTGGCTTGACGCGGAGCAGGTGCCGGCCGAAGGCCGAACGATTGAGTGGTATGTGGGTATGCGCTATATCCATCAGGGTTTTGAACTGACCATACCTTGGCAAGGCAACGACGTAACGCCGGCGGAACTTCAGCGGGCGATTGACGGTTTTCATGCGGCGCATCACCAACTGTATACGTTCTCGCAGCCCGAAATGCCGGTGGAAGTGGTGCTGGCCCGCGTTAAAGCGACCGGGCGGCTGGCGAAACCGCAATTACCCACCCTCGCGGCAGCGGGTGCGCCGGCCGCGGCGTCTGAGCGCGGCAGCCAGCGGGTTTATGCCGGCGGGGAATGGCAAGATTGTCCTATCTATGAACGGGTCCGGCTCGGCGCTGAAGCGCTTATCGCGGGGCCGGCCATTATCGAACAATTGGATGCGACCACCTATCTGCTACCGGGACAAATCGCCCGGGTGGACGCTTATGGCAATCTTATTGTGCGCGAGGATGGTTAAGCGATGGCCACGCCAAAACCCCTCATTGATGTTCACGACCTGCAAACGGTCTATGACACCGAAGACGGTGTGGTGCGGGCCGTTGATGGCGTCAGCTTCCAGGTTCAGGCGGGCGAGACGCTGGCTATTGTCGGTGAGTCCGGTTGCGGCAAAAGTCAAACCTGCCTTTCCATCATGCGTTTGATTGAGAAACCGGGCAGAATTGCCGGCGGGACAATGGTATTTCGCGGCCGTCATCTGCTCGCTTATTCGGAAAAAGAGATGACCGGCCTGCGCGGAAATCATATCTCTATGATCTTTCAAGAGCCGATGACGTCGCTGAATCCCATCTTCACCATAGGGTCACAGTTATCCGAAGCCATCCGCCTGCATCAGGGCCTGTCGCGCCGCGCCGCGGCACGGGAGGCCGTTGAGGCGCTGCGCCTGGTGGGCATTCCCTCGCCGGAACGGCGCGTGCGGGATTACCCGCACCAGCTTTCAGGCGGTATGCGGCAGCGGGTCATGATTGCGATGGCGCTGTTTACCCATCCCGACCTGCTTATCGCCGACGAACCGACCACCGCGCTGGATGTCACCATCCAGGCGCAGGTGCTTGAGTTGATGAAGCAACTGAAACAGACGCTCGGTATGTCGATTATCCTGGTGACCCACGATCTTGGCGTGGTGGCGGAGATGGCGGAGCGGGTCCTTGTGATGTACTGCGGCCGCGTGGTGGAAAGCGCGGATGTCTTTTCCCTCTTTGCCCAACCCGGCCATCCTTATACCGAAGGGTTGCTCAACGCCATGCCGCGCATGGATATTGAACAGGACACCTTGTTTGTTATTGAGGGCAATGTGCCGAATCCGCAGCAGATCCCGAGCGGCTGCCGTTTCCATCCGCGCTGTATTTACGTTCAGGATATCTGCCGGCAAAAGGAACCGCCGTTACGTGAAATGAAACCGGGACGGCACATTGCCTGCCATTTCGCTCAGGAACGTCTCGCAGGGATACCGATTTCGTTCCGGGCGCCCCCCGCTATCGTTCCTCCGCCGCTGCCGGTCTCCTGCGCGCAATCTGATGAGGCGGACGTGAAAACGCCGCCGTTGAAAAGAGGTCAAGCACGATGACATCATCTTCACCGCAGGCCGGCACCCCCCTTTTGCAGGTACATGACCTGAAAAAATATTTCCCCGCGCCAGGACAGCGAGGCACGATGCTCAAGGCCGTGGATGGCGTGAGCTTCACGCTGGCGAAAGGGGAAACCTTAGCGCTTATCGGCGAGTCGGGGTCTGGCAAAACCACGGTGGGCAAGACCCTCCTGCGTCTGCATGAGCCGACGGCGGGGCAGGCTATTTTCCAAAACGTCGATATCTTTGGGCTCAAACCCCGCCAACTGCGCCATTGCCGGCGCGATATGCAGATTATTTTTCAAGATCCCTTTGCCTCGCTTAACCCGCGAATGACGGTAGAGGAGCTCATTGCCGAACCGTTCGACATTCACGGACTGGCGGCGGGCCCGGACAGAACGCGGCGCATCGCGCGATTGCTCGAATTGGTAGGGTTGGCCACTTACCATGCCCGGCGCTACCCCCATGAGTTCTCCGGTGGTCAGCGCCAGCGTATCGGTATTGCGCGCGCGCTGGCGCTCGACCCCAAGCTGATTATTTGTGATGAACCGGTTTCCGCCCTGGATGTCTCCATACAATCGCAGATCCTCAACCTGCTGCGCCAATTACAACAAGAGCTGGAACTGAGTTATTTGTTTATCGCCCACGGTATGGCGGCGGTAAAGCACATCTCTCATCGGGTGGCCGTGATGTATCTGGGGAAAATTATGGAAATTTCGCCGACGCGCCAGCTCTACTCCGCGCCGTTACACCCCTACAGCGAAGCGCTGATATCGGCCATTCCGGTGCCGGACCCGACCGTGAAGCGTCACCGCATCATTCTCGCGGGGGATATCCCCTCGCCGCTGAATGTCCCAAGCGGGTGCCGGTTTCATACCCGCTGCCCTTATGCCCCCTCCGTGGGGGAGAAGTGCCGCACGGTTGAGCCGACGCTGAGCGATAGAGGCGATGGCCGCTGGGTCGCCTGCCATTTGCGCCAGAAACCGCGCGCCGGCGACATAAGCGTCAAGCCGACTTGAAACGGCAACGCTAAAAAGTCACCCCAGAGGGGAGCGTGCTTATTGCCCTCTCCTTGGTGCTTGCCATGGGGCAACCGCCCAAGGTCGGACGCGGTTGGGCCAGGATGGCGATCGATACCTTACCGCTATGCCACCTCATTACCTTGCCGCTTGCGTTTTTTTGCGCGCTAACGTTTAAGCGCTAGGGAGATTAATTAAGCCAAAAAAAGCATTTTTTCATCGAATCGATATTTAATCGAAAGCACTAGTCTTCAGCCTGATATATCAGCGCTAATGACTTTTATCTTAGGGCGAGCGCAGTCGTCAGCTAATGGCCTCTGTTCTTTTGCCGGATTAGCGGTCACAATCAAAAGCTTTTGATTTATTGATTATTATATTATTTTTATATGGAGAATTTATGAGAACAAATAGCACCGCACCCTGTGGTTCCTTATACGACGTCAACCGTGGTGATCATGACATGCCCATCGGGCGAATCGCTTCCCCTTTGTCACAGGTACGGAACGTAGAGCACGGACACAAAAGAAATAGCGCGGACAGGGTCAGCGATAATGGCCCGCAAATGAAAAGACCTCGCCTGCAAGCCGATGGCGAAATCTTTGCGAAGCTTACCCATCTACGGCAGGTTTATGGTGACGCAGATTACCATCGATTTACCCATTTGGATTTCCGTGATCAGGAGCCACAGCAGGTTCTCAGCCTGTTTGAAAAGGGTAATTATTATATGCAAAATGAACATGTAATGAAGTTAATGCCGGGAACGCGCGTTTTACCCGCATCCTTGACTACCATCAGCTTTCGGATGATCCAAGATGCTGCGTTTCCTTTTGTCGACCAATTGGTAAAAGATGATGATTTTGATGGCTTATTTAAATTAAATTTGTGCGTTGATATTTAGGCGCACCGTTATGGGGATGGGGTGTATTCATACTGCCGGGCTATTTTACCGCCTTATCAACCATCGCCATTGTTTACCCTTATTTTCGATTCATGCGACGCCGGTAAATGGCTGGGATCATGTTGGGTCTTGAATCTATGTCGATGACCGTGAATACTTCATTAATAATGGCTAAGTTGCGACGGCCGTGGTTCTCCCACTTTAAATGCATTTCCTCGCCTAGCAGGACGTCTAATTAATATCGTCCCTGGCAAAGACCGTGATACAGGAAATCGCCAAACTTTCCGGGTGAGGGACCCTACGTTTGCAGCGGCCGCCAGATGAAACGCCGTTAATCGGCGATACGCAGTATCACCTCCCTGCGCTGTTATGGCATGTGACGCATGCTATAAAGGGCGATGTTAGCGAGAACATAAAGCATCGAAATCAGCAAAACAAACGCCTCCACGACGGTAGGGATCCTCCAGGTCATTGGCGTTGACGTTCGATGATGGAACGGCCGTTGTTGCTACTTTTTTCGAGCCTCGTCGGCTGAAGCGAACATCGGCTCGCGACAGGTCGGACCGCCTACACCGGTACTATCAAACACGCCCTGGAAAAGGGCGTGGAGGGAGATAATGGACCGGTGCGGTGATTACTCGATGTTTTGAATCTGCTCGCGCATTTGTTCAATCAATACTTTCAGTTCGATAGCGGATGCCGTCACGCTGGCATTGATGGATTTCGACGCCAGCGTGTTCGACTCGCGGTTAAATTCCTGCATCATAAAATCCAGCCGACGGCCTACCGCCTCTTTCTTGGTCAAAATCTGGTAGGTCTCTTTAACATGGGCGTCGAGGCGATCCAGCTCCTCCGCGACGTCTATCCGCTGCGCCAGCATGACCAGTTCCTGCTCCAGGCGATTACCGTCCAGCTGAACCTGGGCCTCCTCAAGTTTGCTCAGCAGTCTTTCACGCTGCCAGACCAGCACCGCCGGCATCTGCTGGCGCACGCTGGCCACTTCGGCGCTGACGCCCGCCAGCCGTTGTTCTATCAACGCCTTGAGCGCGTTGCCCTCGGTTTCGCGCGCGCTGATAAAGTCGCCGAGGGTAGCGTCCAGCCCGGCGAGTAATTCGGCGCTGATGGTGTCCAAATCCTGCTCCGCCGCGGACATGACGCCCGGCCAGCGCAGAATGGCCAGCGGGTCGATCTCACCTTCGTCGCTTTGCATTTTCACCCACTGCGCGGCTTCCACCAATTGTTTGGCGAGTTTTTCATTGAGGATCAGCGCGCTTTGCGCGCCGGGATTTACGTCGAAGCGCAGATTACATTCCACTTTGCCTCGGGTGAGGCGCAGGCGGATGCGTTCGCGAATGGCGGGCTCCAGACCGCGGAATTGTTCCGGTAGACGTATGTAGGTTTCCAGATAGCGCTGATTAACGGAGCGCAGCTCCCAGGCGGCAGTGCCCCAAGTGCCCTTAATTTCACGCCGGGCGAAGGCGGTCATACTGCGGATCATAGGCGTACCCGTTTATTAAGAAGTTGCTGCGATTATAGCCCCGCAGCGGCAGGCAAGATAGGCATTAGGCGGGGAAGTCCGTATAATGCGCAGCCAACCCATGATTTGCGAGCCGGAGATACCCCTATGCGCCCAGCAGGCAGAAGCGTACAGCAAGTACGCCCAGTAACCATTACCCGCCATTTTACCCAACACGCAGAAGGCTCGGTGCTGATAGCCTTCGGCGACACCCGCGTGCTGTGTACCGCGTCGGTGGAAGAGGGTGTGCCGCGTTTTCTCAAGGGGCAGGGCCAGGGCTGGATTACCGCCGAATACGGTATGCTGCCGCGCGCGACCCATACCCGCAATCCCCGCGAGGCGGCGAAAGGCAAGCAGGGCGGCCGCACCCTGGAAATTCAGCGTCTTATCGCCCGCTCGCTGCGCGCGGCGGTGGATTTGAGCAAATTGGGCGAATACACCATTACCCTGGATTGCGATGTGCTACAGGCTGACGGCGGCACCCGCACCGCGTCCATTACCGGCGCGTGCGTGGCGCTGGCTGACGCCCTGGCCAGCATGCAGAAAAAGGGCCAACTGAAGACCAACCCGATGAAAGGATTCGTCGCGGCGATCTCCGTCGGCATTGTGGCCGGTGAGGCGGTGTGCGATTTGGAATATGTGGAAGATTCGGCCGCCGAAACCGATATGAACGTGGTGATGATGGAAGACGGTCGCATGATTGAGGTGCAGGGAACCGCCGAAGGTGAGCCTTTCAGTCAGCAGGAGCTAATTACGCTGCTCGAATTGGCGCGCGGCGGTATTGACAGCTTGATCCAGGCGCAAAAAGCCGCGCTGGCGGAAGCATAGTCTGCCGCGATCGCGGGCATTTCGCGCCTGTTTCGTGATGTTGTTCACCGACTGGCGCCCGCTACGCTCGATTGATGAGTAAGCAGCCGTTTGGGCGGGCACCTGCAATATCATGAGCCGGCCGCCCTTCACACTTTACATTTCCGCTACTGTTAAGGCCAATGGTCTTAAGCCGTCAGCGCCTATCGCCGGCGGATAGATGATAATCCGCCGCTTTTTCAGCGGTCTCACGATACCCGCCGGCCCCTCCTTGGGTGCCCTTAATCCTTCAGTCTTTCTCGCGATTGCCGCCGTGGCGCTGTTTAACCCGTCAGAAGGTGTAGACCATCTTTAAGGGTATATCCGCACCTTTTATCACCATAAGGGACAAATACAAGGTCATTAACCTGCCGTAGCTTAACGTTTAACGCTATCTCTGCTGCCTCGTGTAATCGCAGTATTAGGGATGGGGCGCCTGTAGGGGAGATTATCAATAAGCAAATTAAAACCCAGTCGGCTTAAGTCAGCCTAACCAGCCTAGTCGCCGCTATTTGCGACTGGTGGTCCGATGGCACACTAATCCTATCCGTTTAGGCACGCAATTTGCGTTATCTCTGCCACAGCGACAATTTGCTGCTAACTCGTACCATCGCGTGAATAATTGAAGGTAGGCAATAATTTACTGCATCTATTATCGTTGAAGCTTAAGGTAACCTTAGTTAATATTATCACAAAAGATTAATTTTAATTATATATCTTTTTGGTAAGCGTTTTTTTATAGTGCATCTGAATTAGTCGGGGCTATATTTTCCTTGCAACAAAAATAATTCAAGGAGTTAGCCATGTACCCGATAAGTCAATCTCGTGATTCTCAAACCAGCCAGGTGGGTCAAGCATATCGTCAGATCACAGGGCTCGGTGAAGAAAAAAAAGCGGCCTCTTCAGGGAAAGGATTGAGCGTCCAACAAGTAGGGCAAAACGTACGGACGTTTTCCTCACTGGAAGAAGTTGAACAACATAAAGAACATCTCAATCTCAATACCCTAAGGGGAGTCGTTATCGGCGATGTTCCCTTTATCTTGAAAGAGGTCGATGGCCAGATTAAATTTGTACCTGATGACGAAAGTATCCAAGCAAAACTTCAACAGGGTCAGGAAAAGCAGGGTGTAAATATTTATGAAGTCGCCCGTACTCTGAACGATATTATGAAGAAAGAGATGATATTTAGGGAAAATATCAAGATACTTTGTCAGCGTCTTGTGGCGGACAGCAAAGAGATTAATGATAAGGACCTCCTTTGCAAGTCGGGTAATGTTAGAGTAATTAACCAGGCTTGCGAAAAAATCGACCAAACGCTTCTGAAAGAAGATGAATTGCAACCTTATGATATCGCAGGCATCTTTAAAAGAACTTTGGCTACTTTATCACCGGTTACGCAGGACGATTTTGCGCATATGGCGACAGATCCGCAAGGAGCGTGTCACAGTCTCAATGACACCATAGCTTATCATTACTCCTTGCAACCGGAAAAAGAAAATAATTTTCGGGTAATGCTTGAAGCACTGTGTGAATATTTCAATTTAGATGGAAAGAGCGGAGGCGAGGTCATTGATAGAAAAAATGACCTTAACACAATAGCCCCTAGGCTGTTCAGCAAAGTACAAATAGATTTGAACAAGATAACAACGTATAATTTTTCCACAATCTGTAAGGCTGTACTCTCAAATTGGCGTAATGTGCGCGGTGCTGATACATCTGTTACACCGGGCACTCTGTCTAAAGGAGAAGACAATTCGATAAAAACGACCAATTTGAGAACACTTTGTCAAAAGATAGAGAGTATCGCTGAAAATCCCGAAGAAAATATGGGGTTATTTCGCGAAGTGAGCAAACAACTCAAAGCCGACCAGGCCTTAGCTAATTTCGACAAACAGGCGCTGGCTGTAGATGATCTTAACAATAATGAACTTTCACGCATATTTAAATCACTATTACGAGAACTAACACCAATACATCAAGATCTTTATCTTAAGATGAAGGATCATAAAAGCCAATCCGGTCATATGCTGAATGCTGACATTGCTTACCACTATCGTTCCAAGCTTGTTGAGCAGGCTCACATCCGGCAATTGCTCTCAACAGTGAACTTTTGCTATAACCATGCCGTAGAGGATATTAATGCGAAATTCAATAAGCAGGCCTTAGCGTTGATTATATCGTCTAGTTTGTTTGCAAAAACTACGCCGCAGTCGCCCAATGAATTCAAGCAAGACATGCCCGACCTGTTCAGAGAGATATTCGCGAATTGGCCCGTAACAACCACCAGTGTTACAGGCGTGCCTTCCTCATCAAGCAGCATCCCCTTGCCGGGCCCAAGCCATCCGATAAGTGCCGCTGGAAAACAGATGACACCGGTTAAATCAGAGCGGGCAATTCGGCAACAAGATTCGGGAAGGTTGTCGGTAGCAGAATTACGCAAGTTTTTTTCTAACGAATAGAATCTTAACCAGTAAGCATTGAAACGACTTGGCGTTTGCCGCGCAATTGGGGCAAACGCCATTGCGTTGAGTACGTCTGATCGATACCGCCAACCGGTACCCACTCGCCGGCGTTTATACCGAAGCATGCCGCCAGCCGATTTATGGCTGGCATCTTGGTAACGGCCACTTTATCATCGTCCCGGCGCCGATACCTTTTCGGTACCGTACGCCGCAGCTTGTCCAACCCACCGGTGAGGAGTAACAGTCCGTGAAAGAGTACCAGCGTAAATTTATCGAGTATGCGTTAAACAAACAGGTATTAAAATTCGGCGAATTTACGCTCAAATCGGGCCGCATCAGCCCCTATTTCTTTAATGCCGGTTTGTTCAATACCGGGCGCGATCTGGCATTTTTGGGGCGGGTTTATGCCGCGGCGTTAGTGGATTCAGGCGTGCCATTCGATCTGTTGTTCGGGCCTGCTTACAAAGGCATTCCGATTGCGACCACCACCGCGGTGGCGCTGGCGGAGCAGCATCAACGGGACGTTCCCTATTGTTTTAATCGTAAGGAAGCCAAGGATCACGGTGAAGGCGGGACGCTGGTCGGTAGTCCGCTCCAGGGTAAAGTGATGCTGGTTGACGACGTTATTACCGCGGGCACCGCTATCCGCGAGTCGATGGCCATTATTGCCGCCCATCAGGCAACGCTTGCCGGGGTGATGATTTCGTTGGATCGGCAAGAAAAGGGCCGCGGCGAGATTTCTGCCATTCAAGAAGTGGAGCGGGATTATCACTGCAAGGTTTTAGCTATTATCACATTGGCGGATCTGATCGCCTATCTGGAAGAAAAAGGCGAAATGGCCGACCATCTCGCCGCGGTTCGCGCCTATCAGCAGCAGTACGGCATCTGAGTCGACCGAGTGTGACGGACGTTCCGCTTTCATGCCGGTAGTGAAGCGCTCACGTTGACGGGCGGTGGAGCGCCGCTATCCACCGCGCCGCGCCGCTCAGTGGAGCTGCGCCACCAAAAGCGGCCAACGCAGCTCGAACTCCTGCGTGGGCCGGTATTTGAATTCAGTACGCACAAAGCGCGACAGCATGCCTTCGCAAAAAGCCAGCAGCTGGCTGGCGAGCAGCGACTCATCCAGCTCAAACGCTTCCCCTTCGCGCAGTTTGCGCTCGCGCAATACCTGGCGCAGCTGCACTTCGATACGCTCATACAACTGATTGATGCGCCCTTGAAGTCGGTCTTGTTCAAACATTAGCGCGTGGCCGCTCATAATGCGCGTAAGACCCGGATTTCGTTCGGCAAAGCCTAAAATCAACAACAATATCAGACGAAGCCGATTCAGAGTCTCTTTCTCATCTTGTAGGATCAAATTAATCCGGCTAATCAGACTGTCCTCGATAAATTCGATAAGGCTGTCAAACATCCGGGTTTTGCTGGGAAAGTGGCGGTAAAGCGCGGCTTCCGAAACGCCAACATTGGCTGCCAGTTTTGCGGTGGTAATACGTTGGCTGCCGTCGCTGGATTCAAGCATCTGTGCCAATGCCTGCAGAATCTCCTCGCGGCGGTTGCGTTTCGTATTCTCTTTTTCTGCCATGCTGAATAGGTCCCTGAGTAATCACTGTCAATAATGGTTAAACACCAGGCATCGGCCGTAGCGCCCGTGGCGCTATGGCGTTAATGGATTTGTATTCGATGCCGGGTAATGGGCCGAATCGTCAGGGGCTATTGTCGCCCGGAGTGGCCGAAGCCCCCCTCGCCGCGTTCGCTGGTATCGAAGGATTCCACCAGGTTAAACTCCGCCTGCACGACCGGCACAAAGACCATTTGCGCCATGCGCTCCCCCGGTTCAACGGTGAAAATGTCCTGGCCGCGGTTCCAGACCGAGACCATCAGCGGCCCTTGGTAGTCCGAATCGATAAGCCCCACCAGATTGCCCAACACAATACCGTGCTTATGACCCAGACCGGATCGCGGCAGGATAACCGCCGCCAGATGGGTATCGGCAATGTGAATCGCCAGCCCGGTCGGGATCAAGGTGGTTTCACCCGGCGCCAGCACCACCGGCTCATCGATACAAGCGCGTAAATCCAGACCGGCGGACCCCGTGGTGGCGTAAGCCGGCAGCGGGAAACGATCGCCAATGCGGCGGTCCAGGATCTTAACGTCGATTTTTTTCATCATAACGGCTGACAATCTCGTCAATTAGTTGTTGAGCGAGCAGTGATTTATCGCTCAGAGGTAACAGGGTTTCCCCATCCTGCCAGAACAGATGCAACGCATTGTTATCACTGTTAAACCCTTGGCCGGTTTGGGAAACGTCATTGGCGCAAATCAAATCCATTTGCTTATTGATACGCTTTTGCCGGGCGTATTCTTCCATATTGTGGGTTTCGGCGGCAAATCCGACGACGTAGGGACGTTGTTTGGTTAGTGCGCCCACGGCCGCCACAATATCAGGATTTTTAATCAGGGTGATCATCAGGTCATCGCCCTGTTTTTTGATTTTTTCCGGTGAAAAACGGCTGGCGCGGTAGTCCGCCACCGCCGCGCAGCCGATAAAAATGTGTTGTTGGTGGATGGTGCGCATGACCGCATCCTGCATCTCCAGCGCGCTGGTCACGTCGATACGCTCCACATCCGCAGGCGTTGGCAGGGAGACCGGGCCCGCTATCAGCGTGACCCGCGCGCCTTTGGCCGCGGCGGCGCGGGCGATGGCGAAGCCCATCTTGCCCGAGCTGTGATTACTGAGAAAACGTACCGGATCCAGCGCTTCTCGGGTCGGCCCGGCGGTTATCATGATATTGAGGTGACTTAGCGAGCGATCGGGGGTGAAATGCTGCGCCACGTGGTCCACCAGCACCAGCGGATCGGGCATCCGCCCCGGGCCGATATCGCCGCAGGCCTGGCTGCCGCTGTCGGGTCCCCACAGCAGCACGCCGCGGCCGCTCAACGTGGTCAGGTTCGCCTGCGTGGCCGCCGCCCGGTACATTTGTTGGTTCATGGCCGGCGCCGCCGCGACGGGGGCCGCCGTCGCCAGGCAGAGCGTGGTGAGCAGATCGTTGGCCATTCCCGCCGCCAGGCGCGCCAGCAGATCGGCGGTCGCGGGCGCCAGCAGCACCAGATCGGCCCATTTTGCCAGTTCAATATGGCCCATCGCCGCCTCTGCGGCGGGATCCAGCAGGTCGTCCGCCACCGGATAGCCCGATACCGCCTGCAGGCTCAAGGGGGTAATAAACGCCTTTGCTGCCGCCGTCATCACCACGCGCACCTCGGCACCCCGCTCGCGCAAACGGCGCACCAGTTCGGGGGCCTTGTAGGCGGCGATGCCGCCGCTTACGCCCAGAACAATATGTTTACCGGCCAGTCCCGTCATCTCGCATGTCCAGGTGAAAATATGGTTATAGGCATTTTATCATAACCCTCAGCGCCACGGTCATTTGTCTGTTTACGGCTGTTTTGGAATCGTCATTCGGCTTTTCACCGTGCCATGTCGAACAACGGTGTTGCTGCTGGCATTATAAAGCTAGGGGGGGAACGGTGCCCGGGGAGGTCCGTACAATGGAAAAGGTGAGTAACAAAAGCTGGCCATCAACGCTGGCACCGCGTGAGAAGTTGATTGCCCACGGTCCCGACGCGCTGACGGACATTGAATTACTGGCGCTGTTTTTGCGCACCGGCACTCGGGGAAAACATGTGCTGCAGTTCGCGGAAGAACTGCTGGCGCAGTTCGGTTCGTTCGATAAATTGATGACTGCCGACCACCAAACCCTGAGCGCCACGTACGGTCTGGGGGTCTCAAAATGTACGCAGCTGCGGGCGATTGGCGAAATGGCGCAGCGCATTTTTCGTTCGCATCTGATGCGCGAGGATGCAATGACCAGCCCGGATATGGCCCGGCGTTACCTGCAGCAAATTCTGGTGTGCCGGGAAAGAGAGGTGTTTGTAGTCATGTTTCTCGACAACCGCAATCGCCTTATCAATCACCAGGAGTTGTTTCAAGGTACGGTGAACAGCGTAGAGGTCCATCCGCGGGAAATTGTCCGCGCGGCGCTCAAGATCAATGCGGCGGCGATTATTTTGGCGCACAATCATCCCTCTGGTAACGCTGAACCGAGCCGAGCCGACCGCGAAGTAACGGCACGGGTGGTTAAAGCCTGCCTGTTTCTCGATATCAGGGTGCTGGACCATCTGGTTATCGGCGCGGGGGAAATGGTTTCTTTTGCCGAAAAAGGTTGGCTGTAAGCCTTTTTCCGGCGATCCTGCGGGATCTTTAGCCGTGCGGGACTTGAGCAGTCGCGCGTCAAAGCGTATACTACGCCACCTTTGAGAATCTTGGGTGTAGCGTTGAGAGCCTATCTCAGCAGAGTCTCTCTGTTGGAAGTCTCTCCTCAGTGAATATGCTGAGATGGGCTCTAAAGCCTGACGAGGCGGCTACCACCTTTCTTAGAGCTCGAGCTGATTTGATTTTTGGAGAATAGACATGTCCCGAGTCTGCCAAGTTACTGGCAAGCGCCCGGTGAGCGGCAACAACCGCTCCCACGCAATGAATGCGACCAAACGCCGTTTTCTGCCTAACCTGCACTCTCACCGTTTTTGGGTTGAGAGCGAAAAACGCTTTGTCACGCTGCGCGTATCTGCTAAAGGTATGCGTGTAATCGATAAGAAGGGCATCGAAACGGTTTTGGCCGATCTCCGTGTCCGCGGTGAGAAGTATTAAGGTAAGGAACTAAATCATGGCTAAGGGTGTTCGCGAGAAGATCAAGCTGGTTTCTTCTGCTGGTACTGGTCACTTCTATACCACCACGAAGAACAAGCGTACCAAACCTGAAAAGATGGAATTGAAAAAATTCGATCCGGTTGTACGCCAGCATGTGATTTACAAAGAAGCCAAAATCAAATAATTTTGGCGACTGGCTAAAAACCCGGCTCCGGCCGGGTTTTTTTATGGGCCGTCGGACGTGCTATTCTCGACCGGCGGACATCCCGCTGACAGGGAGCATCAGATGCCGGAATTACCGGAAGTGGAAACCAGCCGCCGAGGGATTGAACCTTGGGTCGCGGGGCAGACGATTCTGCGGGCGGAGGTGCGTAATGCGCGGCTGCGCTGGCCGGTGGACGAAGAGATTATCGCGCTGCGGGACAGGCGGGTACTGAGCGTACAGCGCCGGGCGAAATATCTGCTGTTGGAGCTGGATCAGGGCTGGATCATTATCCATCTCGGTATGTCGGGACGTTTGCGGGTGCTGCCGCAGCCGCAGCCGCCTGAAAAGCACGATCATGTCGATCTGGTCATTAGCAACGGCTGTGTCATCCGCTATACCGATCCGCGGCGTTTTGGCGCCTGGCTATGGAGCGATAATCTGCTCACCAGCCGCGTGCTGGCTCACCTGGGGCCTGAACCGCTCAGCGACGAGTTTGACGGCCGCTGGCTGTACGAGAAGTCGCGCAATAAACGCACGCCGATCAAGCCGTGGCTGATGGATAATAAGCTGGTGGTTGGCGTCGGCAATATTTACGCCAGCGAATCGCTGTTCGTCGCCGGCATTTTGCCCGGCCGCGCCGCCAATTCCTTAAGCGAAGATGACGCTGCGCTGCTGGCGCAGAGCATCAAGGCGGTATTGCTGCGCTCGATTGAGCAGGGTGGCACCACGCTGCGAGATTTCCTGCAGTCAGACGGCAAGCCGGGCTATTTTGTGCAAGAGCTGCAGGTTTACGGCCGGGCGGGCGAACCCTGCCGAGCGTGCGGAACGCCGATACAGGCCGCCAAGCACGGCCAGCGAAGCACGTTTTTCTGCCCCCAATGTCAGCACTGAACGGTGCGATACCGCGCCTCCCTGTGGCGCGGCGTTGCGTGCCGCCCGTTAGGGGTGCAGCCGTGCCCGGACCTCTTTGGCGATAGGCGCGGGCAAAAAGTGATCTACATCGCCGCCGTGCAGCGCCACCTCTTTCACCAGCGTGGAGGAGATATAAGACCAGGCTTCGGCGGGGATCATAAACACGGTCTCGAGCGTCGGCATCAAATGACGATTCATTTTTGCCAGTTGCATCTCATATTCGACATCCGTCATCGCACGTACGCCGCGGATGAGGATATTTGCCTGCTGCTGGCGAGCAAAATCGGCCATCAAATCGCTAAAGCCGGTGACCGTCACATTGGGCAGGTGGGCCGTCACCTGGGTTGCCAGCGCCACCCGTTCATGCAAATCAAACAGCGGCCGTTTACTGGGGCTGGCGGCGATCGCCAGCACGACGCCATCAAACATCTGCGCGGCGCGGGTCACTAAATCCAGATGGCCATTGGTCAGCGGATCGAAGGTGCCGGGATAGATGGCTTTGGTGGTCATAGGTCATTTTCCCTCTCGGCGTGGTTTAAGGCCCACAGCGTGGCGTATTTATTGAAAGTATATTGTGCGTTCACCACCGCAAGCAACCAGCCCTGTCTGCCGTCCAGAAAACCGGCGCGCAGCAGCCAGGTTTTAAGGAAAGCACCATAGGTATGGCTAATAATGGCCAACATGCCGCATCGCCGCCCCTGGCGATGGCGTTCCCGCGCCCAGGCTTCGGCGTACTGCAGCTGTTTACGCTGAAAAGCCGGCAAATCGCGGCACGTCAGATGCTGTAAATCACCCGCCAGGGCAACGATGCCGGCGCCGCTGGTCTCAAGGGATTCATGTACCGGTAGCGCGTTGTAGCGATAGCGCTCGCGCGCATACAGCCGCACCACCCGGTCAGGGTACCAGCCGCTGTGGCGCATAAAGCGGCCAAGAAACAGATTGCGCCGCGCGCAGCTGTAGACCAACTCCGGGTCGGGCTGTCGCAGCACCTCCTGAATCGCCCGGCGCAGCGGCGGCGTGACGCGCTCGTCGGCGTCAAGCATCAGAATATAATCGCCGCTAGCATAGGCCTGTGCCCGCTGGCGCTGTACACCGAAGCCCGGCCAGTCTGTGGACTGGAAAACGCGTGCGCCCGCCTGCGCGGCGATATGGCGCGTTTGGTCACTGCTGCCGGCATCCAGCACCACGATTTCATCGGCCCAGCTTACCGACGCCAGGCAATCCGGCAGGAGCTCAGCCTCGTTGCGGGTAATGAGCACCACCGACAGACGCTTTCTTTGCGACATTCACTGGCTCCGTTGCGGCAGATAAGGCTCAAGCAGATTCAGCAGGCGCTGCAGCGCGCCCTGGTTCTGATGCAGAACCTCGACGGCGTGACGGCCGTAATACAGGCGATAGTCCTCATCGGTCAACAACGTGGACACCGCGTTGACCAGCGACGGCACGTCGGTGACGGTAATCAACCCGCCGGCTTCATCCAGTTTGCTGCAAATATCGCGGAAATTCAAAGTATGCGGCCCCATCAGCACAGGAATGGCGTGCGCCGCCGCTTCGAGGGGATTATGGCCGCCGCGCGCCACCAGGCTGCCGCCGACGAACGCCAGGTCGGCGATGCCGTACAGCAGCATCAGCTCGCCCATGGAATCGCCCACCACCACCTGCGTGCTGGCGGACGGAATTTCACTGCTGCTGCGCATGATGTAACTGAAGCCGGCCTTCATGGTCATCTCCCGCGCCGCCGGAAAACGCTCCGGGTGGCGCGGGACCAAGATAAGCAACAGATCGGGAAAGTTGGCCAGCAGTTGGCGATGCGCCTGCAATAATAGCGTTTCTTCACCATCATGGGTGCTGGTGGCTATCCATACCGGGCGCCGCGACGCCCACTGGCGGCGCAGAGTAAGCGCCCGCGCCGCCAGCTCGGGGGTCACGGAAATATCGAATTTCAGGCTGCCGGTGACCGCCAGCTGGTTCTTTTTCAGGCCAAGCTCGAGGAAGCGTGCGCCATCCTCTTCGTTTTGCGCCGCGATGAGGGTAATGCGGCGCATGATGTCGGCGACAAAGCCGCTAAACCTTTTATAACCGGCGGCGGAGCGGGCCGAGAGGCGCGCGTTGGCGACCACCAGCGGGATACTGCGGCGGTGCAGCGCCTTGATAAGGTTTGGCCACAGCTCGGTTTCCATAATGATAACCAGCTTGGGATTGACCCGATCGAGGAAACGGTTCATCGACCCGGGCAGATCATAGGGCAGGTAGACATGATGGACATCATTGCCGAACGCCGACTGTACCCGTTCGGAGCCGGTGGGCGTCATCGTGGTGACGGTAATAGGCAGCAACGGGTAGCGGTGGCGCAGGGCGCGCACCAGCGGTATGGCCGCCAGCGTCTCGCCTACCGACACGGAATGCAGCATGATACCGCCGGGTTTCACCTTGCCCTGGCAAAAGCCGTAACGTTCGGGCCAGCGGCGGCGGTAGGCGGGCGCTTTTCTACTGCGCCATAATAACCGTATCCACACCAGCGGCTGGATTAAATATATGATTATGTTGTAGATCATTATAATTAACTATTGTAAGGCACAGCGACCCATGTGCTGAGTGAGTTTTTAACCAGATAATGTGAATTTCCCCAAAATCGGGAACATGCTAGCAGATAAGTCATTATCCCTCATTAGCGGGCAGGCATTTATCTGATTAGTGCTGATTGCCGGCCGCGGCGCGCGAGCCATCCTAGACCGACGCCACGGCTATGATAACAGTTGCCGATAAAGACCCATAAGCTGACGTGAAAGATTTGCCGGCGTGCAAGTGCTTACCCGCTGGCGCGCGGCGGCGCCCATGGCGGGATCTCGCTCCCGGGACGGCATCTCGGCGGCGAACGTCTTCAGGCTGGCGATATCCAGCGCATCGCAGACAAAGCCCTCGCGGCCCTGCTCAATAAATTCCGCGCCCCCGCAGCGCTGGCTGGTGATGACCGGCAGGCCGCAGGACATGGCCTCAAGGATCACGTTGGGGAACGGGTCGTACAGCGTCGGCAGGATGAGCGCGTCCGCGGCGTGGTAACAGGGCAGCACATCTTGGCGGACCCCGGTGAAACGCACGCGCGACAGGCAGCCCAGGCTTTGCGCCAGGGCCTGATAGCGCCGCTGGTGTTTGTCTTGTCCAACGACAATCAGGTAGCGATCGGTGTCGGCTACCGCGCTAAGGGCCTGTCGTAGCCCTTTGCGCGCAAAACCGGAGCCGACGAAAATCAGCGCGCAGGCCTGTTCCGGAATCGATAGCGCTTCCCGTGCCGCCCGGCGTTGCGCGCCGTCGGCGGGGGCGAATCGATTTGGATCGATGGCGTTGTAAATCAGAGCGAACTTATCTTCCGCTACGCCGTAATAGTGCATGATATCGTTCCGCACCATCGCCGAATTGCAGATGATTTTCTTTAGCTGCGGGGATTGAAACATGTCGCGTTCCGCCGACAGCACATAGCGGTGATAACGGCTGATATGCGTCAGCCAGCGCTGATGGGCGGGAATGATGCGCGCGCGCTGCGCCAGCCACGCCCGGTGGACGCCATCGCCGGCGCGGAACACATCACAGCCGGCGATGCGCTCATGGCTTTGCACCAGATCGAAATGGTGCTGTTGCCAGTACCGCCGGGCGGCATCGGCGAAACCGCGCTCGCGTGCGATGCGGCCACCACCGCGCGGGTTACAGATATGCACCTGCCAGTCGGGCTGCGGTTCGCCTGACCACTGGCGCGTAATGATGTTCAGTTCCAGTCCGCTGTTATCAAGCGCTTCCAAGGCGCGGGAGATAAAGCGTTCCGCGCCGCCGTCGGGACGGTATTTTTGCCGTACTATCGCCAGGCGGATAGTTGTCATGTCGGAGTTTCCCTTGCCGCCGCGATCCACGGGCGGCCGTTTGCGATGGCGCAAATGCCCTTGCCGGCACCGCGCGGTAGGCCGATGGCGCGTTTCCGCCGGCGTCGCGCGTTTACGGCGCAAGATCCCTTACCGTCAGCGGGTCGGGTGCTGATAAATAGCCTCTCGCTGCCGTCAGCACCGGCTCAAGCGGTATCGCGCTGAGGTAGCGCTGCCGGGTTTGAGTATCAATCGTATCCGGATCCGGCAGTTCGGCGTAATCGCCGGCCCACAGCACGGTACTCTTTTCGCTCCAGGGACGCCA
Source organism: Sodalis praecaptivus (assembly GCF_000517425.1). NCBI lineage: Bacteria > Pseudomonadati > Pseudomonadota > Gammaproteobacteria > Enterobacterales > Bruguierivoracaceae > Sodalis > Sodalis praecaptivus. The sequence goes on along the minus strand of NZ_CP006569.1, from coordinate 4,606,972 downwards.
GCGCTGCAGTTTAGTCGGGCCGAACAGCGCCACGCAGGGGGTGTCCAGCGCCGCCGCCATATGCATAGGCGCAGAATCGACGCCGATAAACAGGCGTGCACCCTCTATGACCGCCGCCAGCTGAGGCAGCGAGAGCTGCCCGGCCAGGGAGACGGGTTTCACTGCGCGGCAAAGCGAAATGATATGATCAACCATCTCCAATTCTTTTTTGTCAGGCGCAGCGGTCAGCACCACCGGCAACCTGCTGGTTGCCAATCCTTCAATCAGCTGCGCCATTTTGGCGTCGTCCCAGCATTTATACAACCAGCGCGAGGTCGGCTGGATAACGATATAGTCGCCCGACACCCCTTGTTCGCGCAATAACGTTTCGCCCCGGACTTTATCCGCCGCCGTAAAGTACATGCTGCAACTGCGGTCGGTAATGGCAAGGTTAAGCGGTTCCAGAATACTGAGATTTTGTTCCACGGTGTGCAGTTGCGCGTGGTTGCTGGTAGCCACTAGACGGTTGTGCGCCAGGCGCCAGAGAAAAGAACGCCGCTTGGTGAAATTAAAACCGATGCGCAACCTCGCGCCGCTGAGCAGCGTGATAATCGCGCTGCGCCATTGATCGGCAAGATTGATGACAAGATCATAATGGCGCGCGCGTAGGGTTTGCGCTAACGCGAATTCCTGTTCCAACTGACGCAGCGGGCCCTGTTTTTTCCACTGACGATCGATGACGTGGATCTGGCCTATCGCCGGATGATGCGCCAGGATCGGCGCCGTTTCTTTATACAAGAGCACGTCAATTTCCGCCGCCGGATAATGCTGACGCAGATTATTAATCACCGGCGTGGTCAAAATCATATCGCCATGGTGGCGTAATTTAATCAGTAAAATCTTGCGGGGCAGGAAGGGCGTATCGTCGTGACGCGTGGGCATGGTGGCGCGGACCTGTATCAAACAGTGGATTACTGAGCAGGACCGGCCAGGAAATGAGAATCGCCAAGGGTGAACACCTGCTTTATCCGGTAAATTCCGGTAAGGAATACCATTATTAGATAATTATAAGTATCGAAAATGGTGTCGACAACCTCTATTCATCAAGCAAACGTTAGTCAGAGAAGCGGGGTAAACGCGGCAAACTGGGCGATGGGCGCCCCAGTCCGCGCTCAGAGCGGGGATTACGCGGCGGGGTCGCGCTTCGCAATATCTCATTAATCATCGCGAGCGGTATCGACAGGTTGTGGTATGAGGGGCGAAGCGCCAGCGTGGTTGAACGGCAGCCAAAGGGTGCCAGCAGGGCAGTCGCCGGATGTGGTGGGGTCAAATGGCAAAGGCTAAGCTTTCACCGCCGTAGGATAGGGATCCTGGGGCAGATGATGAAGACAGGCCCCAGCCGTAAGAGGTGAGGCGTCGCGCTAACGGAGGAACAAAAAAAACCGGCGGCGCAGTGCGCCGGGCATTCAGCTATCGCTATACCGCCGGAGAGCGTTAATGGCGCTCGGGTTATCGCCGGCGCCAGGCGTAGAGACGGCACAGCCACAGCAGCAGCTGGTACCACTGGCGGATGCCGCGCGCATTGCGGATCATGCGTTTATGGGTGCCGCTGCTGAAAATATCGCTAATGATCATCCGCCGCGCCGCCGGATCCGGTTCGCGCCGTGCCGCATGGCAAACGGACAGCGCTTCATGGGTCACCTGCCGCGCAAACTCAGGGTAAAGAGGGATTTTGCCGCGATAGCGCCGGTTGATGCCTTCGAGTAGCTCGGCGATGCGCAAATAATGCCGCTGATATTCGACGTTTTTCACGCCGGTTCGTTTTCGATTGCTGATGGACCTCTCGTGGATGTAATAGCGATACAGCACGTCCTGGGTATAGCGCACGCGGCGGGCGTTGAACATCAGCTCGGTGGTCCAGGGTATATCCTGATGATGCAGCCCCGGCTCAAAGCGCAAATCCAACTGCTTTATCAACGACAGGCGATAGATGCCGAGCCAGACCACATGCAGGTAACGCCGGGTGGCCAGCGCTCGGCGCAGCCATTGGCTACCGCTCAGTACGCCGGTCGAGCTCAGGCGATCAAGGGGAATAAGCGTCTTAATCCGCTGCGAGCCGGCGAAAAAACGCTCGCCGTTGCATTGCGCCACATCCAGGTCATCCTGCTCCGCCATCGTCAACAGCCGCTGATATAGGGTGGGATAGAGCATATCGTCGGCGTCGGGAAAGGTGACATAGACGCCGCGCGCCGTCGCCAGGCCGGCGTTGCGCGCGCGCGATACCCCACCGTTGGGCTGGTCAATTACCCGGACATGGGCATAGCGCTCGGCGTATTCATGCGCCAGCACTTCCGAACCATCCGTCGAACCGTCGTTGACCAAGATGATTTCCAGGTCAGTAAGCGTTTGCGCCAACAGGGAAGACATAAATGTGTGAAACATGGCGCCGGCGTTATACAGAGGAACGATAACGCTTAGCTTAATCGTTGCGGATTCCGGTTGTGTCATTGTCGTCATGGGTCTTTTATCGGATGAAAAGCGCCTGGCGCTGCCGCCGGCGTCAGGACGCACCTTGCGCCAAGGCGATATATTGCCGGCAAATCGTCGTTATCTCGTAGGCTTGCAGACGGGAAGAGGAAATCGCCGGCGGCCGGTCATAAACCGCGCGCATGGTTTTCGCCAGCGAAACGCTGCTCAACTCCGCCAGCCCCGCGGAAAGTTCGCCGTCCAGAATCTCCTCCGGACCGCCGGGACAACGGGTGCTGACCACCGGCGTGTCACAGATAAGCGCTTCCACCAGCACATTACCAAACCCTTCGCTATCGGAGCTTAAGATCAGCATACGGGCGTGGCGGATATAGGGATAAGGATTGGTATTGAACGCTTTGAACAACACCCGATCGGTAATTTGCAGATCTTGCGCCAAGGACTTAAGCCGCCGCAGCATAGCGTCGCTGCCTTTGCCCAGAATGACCAGCGGCGCCTGAATACCGCTTTCGGCGTAGGCTTTCAGCAACCGATCCTGACGTTTATTTTCATGCAAACGGCCAACGTGAATGAGGTAATCCTGACCGGCCAGTTCACAAGGCGCCTCGGCCAGCCGACGGATAGCGCTGAAATCGAAGGGGTTGTAAATCACCTCGGCATGGCGCGGCATCACGTTGAAGGCTTGGCGCATATCATCCAGGACGCCGCGCGAGACGGCGATAATATTGCGGTTTTGGTAGAGCGCATGAATTTTCTGGCGTTTCAGCCAGCGGGAGAAGCCCGTGCGATGGCCCAAATAGCCCAACGAAAACATGGTATGCAGACAAAACCAGATGCGATCCCGCGGTAACACGCGGCTGAGCGCCACGATGCGGTCGGTTTTGTGCAGATGGGAGACCACCAGATCGAACTCGCCGTTGCGCTGTTGCGATGCCAGCACCGCCTTATCCAGCGCCCGCGCCCGGCGCGATAGCTCCGTCAGTTTGCGCCAGGGGGTGCTGGCGTGGTCAGCGATAATCTGATACTCAATGCCGTCCGGTAGCGCGTAGTCGCACACTCCCCGCAGCGAAAATATCGACACCCGATGGCCCTGGGACGCTAACCCCTGCGCGAGCGTTAGCAGCACTTTCTCTGCGCCCCCGCCGGGTAAACCATCAATGATCATCAATATACGCATGCTGATTTCCGCTGTATGCCGCTGTACACGGTCTGTTTTCTCGGTGATCCTACCCTAAGGCGAGATGAAAATCTCCTTAAGTTTCATCGAGACCATGAAGGTATCCATCACATTGGCGCACCTGTTGGGTAGATTATCGCGAACAATCCAGTTTGCGCTGTTAACGGCGGCTGCGTAACATGGATTTCTCTGATTTCAGACTGGACTCGGTATGGCTACCCCTGCTTTTATTATTACTATAGACACAGAAGGCGACAATCTCTGGCAAAACCATGGGCATATTACTACCGAGAACGCCCGTTTTCTGCCGCGTTTCCAGACATTATGCGAAAAGTATCGCTTCAAGCCGGTGTATCTCACCAATTATGAAATGGCGATGGACGACGCCTTTGTGGACTTCGCCCGCGACGCCATAGCGCGCGGCAGCGCGGAAATCGGCATGCATCTGCACGCCTGGAATAGCCCGCCTGCCCACGATCTCACCGGCAATGACGGGCGTCATAAGCCTTACCTGATTGAATATCCCGAGGCGGTGATGCGGGAGAAAATTCTGTTTATGACGCAGCTGTTGGAAGAGACTTTCCAGACAAAGATGTTAAGCCATCGCGCCGGCCGCTGGGCGTTTGACGAGCGCTACGCCGCGATGCTGCTTGAGCTGGGCTATCAGGTGGATTGCTCCGTCACTCCGCGGGTGGACTGGCGTCGCTCCCCCGGCGCGCCGTCAGGGGCGGGCGGCAGCAATTACCGTCATTTTCCCGATCGCGCCTATTTTATCGATCCCGAGGATATTTCACGTCCTGGCGCCTCACGGCTGCTGGAAGTGCCGGTGACCACCGCCTACAAGCACGCCCCGTGGGTGAATGCAATCAGTCAGGTTTACGATCGTCTGCGCGGTAAACGGCGTGGCCCTTCGGTGCAATGGTTACGGCCCGCCGGCGGCAACGCCGCGCAAATGTGCCAGGTGGCGGCGCAGAGCCTGGCCGCCGGAAGTGATTATGTGGAGTTTATGCTGCATTCGTCCGAGTTTATGCCGGGCGGTAGCCCGACGTTCAAGGACGAGGCCGCCATAGAGCGGCTATATCACGATTTGGAGATGCTGTTCGACGGGTTGCAAAATCGGGTAATCGGTATGACGCTGGCGCAGTATTATCAGCACCGCCTGGGGCAATCGGCAGCCTCGGTCTGAGGGGCGGGCGACGGCAGCGTCAGCACCACCGCCAGCGGGAACCAGAACATGTACCAGGCGACGTTGGGATTGCCGATGATAAACATGCCCTGGGTAAGGTAAAACCCGACGGCGAACAGAAATAGCGCCCCCTCCAGCCCCTGATGACCATCGCACTGCCGCTTGGCCATGATGAAGCCGTAGCTTATGACCAGCGCCAGCAGCAATGCGCCGGCTGCGCCGCCTTTCAGCAGCGCGGCCAGATACAGGCTATGGGTAGTGGTGATGCTATCGCCCAGCAGGTTGATAAACGACAGCTGTTCATCCAGTCCCCAGCCGAAAAAGGGTTTCTGCGCCGCCAGCGCCAACGTGTGGCGCCAAATGCCGAAACGGATGAAACTTTGCTGGTAGCCGTTCGCCATGCGCTGCAAAAAGATATCGCCAAAGCGGGTCATCAACAACAGGGCTGCCACCCCTACCCCTATCAGCGCCACCGCCACGAGATGGCGCCGACGCACTGACGATCGTAAGGTCAACAAAACGGCCAGCGCGCAGAGCAACGACAGTAAAGGGCCGCGGCTTTGGGTAAGCAAGAGGGCCAGCAACAGCACGGCGACCGGTAAATAGAGCCAGCGCGCGCCCGTGTCGCGCATAATGATAAGGCACATAAAGATGCCCAACGCGAAATAGCCCGCCAGATCGATAACGTTAGCCGGCGCGCCGAAAAAACCGTCCGTCAGGCGATTGCTTAGGATAGTCTGGGTATTGACGGTCAAAAACGTCAGCGCTACCAGCACCATCATCCCGGCGGCTACGGCCCATAGCGCGATCGACCGATGGCCCTGAAGGACCATGGATCGGTACATAATCATAAACAGCAGCAGATAGAGAGCGTGGGTGAGGTCGGAAACCAGGTCGTTTGGCTGGGCGGACCATAGTGTGGTAAGGCAAAAGTAGCCCAACATCAAAGCGGTCAGCGACAGCCCGGTATTGAACCGCCGGTCGTTGAAGAGTCGACGTCGCAGGACGGGATTGCCCGCCAGCATCCCCATCAGGCACAGCGCGGACAGGTGAAAGAGATTATTGACTCGCGTATAACCGCAAAAAATAGCGCTGGAGAAAAGAAATAGCGGAAACAACACCTCGAAGCCTTTCTCCGCATAAACGCTAATCCTGAAAAGCATCATCAAAACTGACCTTCTCGAAAATCTCGCTGCTTAACGCGCTGTTCAATGATAAGTTTTTCACCTCTACCCCGTGGTGGTGCAGCACCTCGCTGGCCAGGGTAAAGGCGGGTACGATGATCGATGCAAATTTCTCCGCCAGGAACGACGGCAGCTTGTCGTGATCGGTTTCATAAAAGCGTGGCTGGTGGAAGTTGGTCATGTCCAGCCCGGCGATGTACAAACGCGTGAACCCCAGATAAAGCAAGATTTGCAGCGCCCAAAACACCACCGTGCCCGCATCGAATATGCCGCTGCGAATATCGGTGGTAAAGGCGATATCAGGATGGTCAGGACTGAACCGAATGTGGGGTTCCTGGCCGAAGTGACGGCCTACACCGTCGCCGGGTACCCGGGGTTGATAGATGCGATAACAGGCGTCTTCAATCAGCGCCAGTCGGCAGCGCACCGCCGCCAGCGTGAACCGATCGATAATCCGCGCGATACCGTGCAAGGTCGTGAATAAGGTCAGCGTCGGATCGGCGATGATGGCCCGCACAACGTCGGTGCGGCGATCGATAAAGCTCATATCGACGATAATATACAATTGAAAATCCAACCGATCCTTGAGCGCGTAAGCGCCGTTTACGCCCACGACGGTCATCGGCGGCAGCCCGGCGAAATCCATCTCGTTGATCGAGGGGCCGGTGGCGGTGATAAGCGCATCGCCGCTGAAACGGTGATGCCAGTCGGTCAGCGGCACCAGCGGCACCGGTTGCCCCTTATAGCGCAGTTGGGTGATGTCGCCTGTCGAGGCGCGGGTGATGCGGCAAAAGGGCCAGAGGTTTTCGTTGTGCCGGTAAGCGCGCGGTCGGGTATAGCGGTATATCTGCTTAAAAAATGTGCTCATTTCTCGATTCTTACGCCATAGCGTTCAGGTTAGCGCAGACAGCAAAGGGACCATTCAAGAGGCAGGCGCATCCGACCGCTTGGCGGTCAGCCGCTGTCTGGCGGGCAGACTCCCCACAAAATTGACAATATTCACCCGATCCTCCGCGGTTAGCGCGTAAAGTTCCGTCGCCGGGTGAGCGAAATGATACAGCGCGGCGAAGACAAAAGATGAGGGCGCAATAGCGTCGGGGCGAATTATCAGAGCATTGTTTAGCGGCCGTTGTTCTTCAGCCTCGCAGGGACCCGCAAAGCAGATTACCGGTACCCGTAACGCATCGGCAATATAAATATTGCCGGAATCGGTAGCGATATAGCAGTCCATGCGGCGAATGGCATCCGGCACCTCCTCCAGGGGCAGCAAACCTATCAGGCTGACGATTTCCGCCTCGGCGCCGGCGTCGCGAATAAGCGCATCAAGATAGCCCTGTTCATTGGCGGGACCGAAGACATAATAACGGCACGGCAGGCTGGCCAGCAGCGTAAAAATTTCTCCCCACACCGACGGCGGCAGCGTCTTGGCTTTATTCCCGGCGGAGATGCTGATGCCGATGTTAAGGGTATCAGAGGGAACGGCCAGCTCCGGGCGTGGCGTGGAGGGTTTCCACAGCGGCGAGGTGGCGTGTTTAGGCTGGCTGCGCCAGCTAAGGGAACGATCCGCCAGCCGCAGATAGTTTTGCAGGGTCAGCGTATCGCGCCGATGCTCGACCACGCCGCTGGCGGTGAGATAAAATAATCTATGGTACCAGCGCCGCGTGTAGGTGCTGAGAAACTGTTTGTCAGGCGCGTTGCACAGGGCGGCATAAAACAAATTACCGTTGTTGGGATGCAGCAGGTAGACGTGGCTGTAGCGGTTTATTAGCCGTAAGCCCAGGCGTATCTTGCTGAACAGATTCTGCTTGTAGTCTTCGATATACAGGCACTCCGCCAGCGTGTCGTCATGTTCCGCCAGCGGCTGGACCGTGCGGCTGAGCAGCGCGTCCGACCGCTTCAGATGGCGCAGCAGCGGGGTAATGTTGACGTAATCGCCGATTTTCGCCGTCTGGATAACCAGATTTTTGCCCGTAGGCCGCTGAATCAGCTTTAGCAGCAGCTTCACCGGCAGTAGCAGCAGAAAGATGAACAGATAATTCATGATGGGCTATCCCTGTTCCTTTGGCGGCAGCATCGGTTGCAACGTCCGCCAGACGTGCTCCGCCGTCAGACTCTCCATATTGCCGTCGTCCGCGCGCAGCGCCTGCTGGTGGCGCCCGTAACCGCCGATAAGCCCGGGATCGGTAGGGCCGTACAGCGTCAGGTTCGGCCGATCGAGGGCCGCGGCCAAATGACTGAGGCCGGTATCCACCGACACCATCGCCCTCGCGCCCGCCAGCTGCGCCGCCACCTCCGCCAGCGACAATGGCGGGAGCACTTGCGCGGCGCTAAATCCCTCGGCCAGACGTCGGGCGCGTAGCTGCTCCTGCTCCGTCCCCCAGGGCAACTTGATGCGATAACCGGCGTCAGCGGCAAGCTGGATAAGCGTGCGCCAGTGGGCTTCAGGCCAGTGTTTGCCGGCACGGGTGGTGGCGTGCAGAAAGACCAGGTAGGCTTCGCCGCCGAACGCAGGGGTAAAGTGGCCGGCAATGGCGTAATCGCCGGCTGTGGTGGGAAGCGGGTAATTCAGACTGGCGGCGAACAGCTGGCGGATGCGCTCTATGGCGTGCTGTTGCTTGCTCACGTCGTGCCGCTGGTGGTAAAACCAGCTGGCGAAGGGTTCGCGCGCGCTTTTGCAGTCAAGGCCGTGTTTTTCGCCGCGCGCTACGCGGGTGACGAGTGCGGCGCTTTTCATCAGGCCCTGCGCGTCGATAACCGCGTCGTAACGCTCTTGCTGCAACTGCCGTTTAAAGTCGCAGCGCTCCTGCCGCGTGGCCGTGCCGAACCAGTTTTTTCGCCAGCGGCGAATCGCCACCGGAATGACCCGCCGCACCGCCGGATGCCAGGTGGGGATCTGGGCGAAATTTTCTTCCACCACCCAGTCGAAACGGATCCCCGGCAAGGCGTGCGCCGCATCGGTCAGCGCAGGCAGCGTATGCAATACATCACCCATCGAGGACGTTTTGACGATCAGAACCTGCATTCATTCTCCTCTCGGGGGGGCAATAATGTTTCCAGTTCGCTCAGCACCTGGGCAGGTTGGATAGCGATCAGGCTCTGATGATAGCCTTGTTCGTCGTCACCTTTTCGTATTTTATGGTAACCGCTGATTAAGCGAATCACCCGGGCCTGGTGGGAAAGCGGCGGGGTGAAATCCGGACTGCTGGGACCGTACAGCGCCACCAGAGGACGGTCCAGGGCGCTGGCCACATGCATCAGGCCGGAATCGTTGCTGACGATCCCCTGGCAGGCGGCGATAAGCGCTACCGCCTGCTCCAGCGAAGTTTTGCCGGCCAGGTTGTGGCAGTGGCCGCGACACTCCGCGGGCAGCGCGGCGCCGATCGCCTCTCCAGCCGCCTGATCCTTGGCGGAGCCGAACAGCGCTATCTGATAGCCGCGGCGTATGAGCGCCTCGGCCAGCGCGGCATAATGATAATGCGGCCAACGTTTGGCGGGGCCAAATTCCGCGCCGGGGCAAAAGCCGATAAGCGGGCGCGCGCCGTCGGGCACAAAAGTGCTCAGGGCCAGATCGATGTCCGTCGCGCTGACCGTCAGGCGCGGCCAGGGCAGCGGCGTGGGTAAATCGGCTGCGCTGCGCATCTCCTGGCGATCGAAGGCCAAGGCGGCGTAGCGCTGCACCATCAGCGGAAAGGCCTGCTTATCCAGCGTGCGGATGTCGTTAAGCAGACCATAGCGCATCTCGCCGCGCCAGCCGGTGCGTTGCGGGATGCCGGCGAAAAACGGCACCAGCGCTGATTTGAACGAATTAGGCAGGACCAGCGCCTGCTGATAGCCGCCCTCCCGCAGCGCCCGCCCCAGCCGGCGGCGCTCCCCCAGCGCCAGGGCGCCGTGGCCGAGCGGCATCGCCAGCGCCTGGTTGACCTCCGGCATGCGGTTAAGCAAAGGGCGGCACCAGGCCGGGGCCATCACATCGATCTGCGCGTCGGGATGGCGCTGCGCCAACAGGCGATACAGGCTCTGGGACATCATCATATCGCCGACCCAGGATGGTCCGACCACCAGTATTTTCATGCCGCCGCTCTCTTTCGTGCCCTGAAGGATATCAATGGTTATGGTTCAACCAGCGTAAATATTCCGCGACCCCTTCGGCGACGGTTTTAAACGGTTGCTGATAACCGGCGGCGCGTAGCTGGGTGAGATCCGCCTGGGTGTAGGCCTGATAGCGCCCTTTCAGTTTTTCAGGGAACGGAATGTATTCTAACTGGCCTTTTTTATGATAATCCAGCACGGCGTCCGCGACGGTCTGGAAAGATTCCGCTCGGCCGGTGCCGCAATTAAAAATCCCCGAGACGCTGTTTTGCCAGAACCAAAGATTTACCGCCGCCACGTCGCCCACATAGACGAAATCGCGTTTGAAACCTTCGCTGCCGGCAAACAGTTTTGGATTTTCACCGGCGTTGATTTGGTTATTCAAATGGAAGGCCACGCTCGCCATGCCGCCTTTATGCCCTTCGCGCGGGCCATACACATTGAAATAACGGAAGCCACAAATTTGCGACTCGGCCTGCGGCAACAGCGCACGTACGTACTGATCGAAGAGGAATTTGGAATAGCCATAAACATTCAACGGCTGTTCGTACTGGCGATCCTCAATGAAGTTTTCCGTCCGACCGCCGTAAGTTGCCGCGGAAGAGGCGTACAGGAAGGGAATGGTGCGTTCCATGCAGTAGTGCAACAGCTCTTTAGAGTACTGATAATTGTTATCCATCATGTACTTGCCGTCCCACTCGGTGGTGGAAGAACAGGCGCCTTCATGGAATACCGCATCAATATCGCCGAAATCATCGCCGGCGACGATACTGGCGATGAAATCCTCTTTATCCATATAATCAGTGATATTGAGGTCGACCAGATTGGCATATTTGGTGCCGTCTTTCAGGTTATCCACCACCAAAATATCGTTGTAGCCGATCTGATTTAACGCCTTGACGATATTACTGCCGATAAAACCGGCCCCACCAGTGACAACTATCATGGGTTACCCTTGCGTGACTGTCGGAGCCGGCACAACGTCAGCTCCTGATAATGGTCTTATCATAGCATTTCCTCCCCCGGCTTTATATCTTCCCGGTTGACTGCGAATGCGGTGCCGCAGCATGCGCAAGCCGTTCCTCATCGCTTAGATAACGTACTTTACGGGTGTAGGTTTGCGGCTTAAACAGCAGCGGGGTCTCCCGTGATTGAAGATATTTCTGCCATTCCGACAGAGGGAAGCCGCCGTGAGCCCCCACCACCTGCGGTGGAATGACCGAGAGCGTGCCGCCAATGCGTTTCGCCACCGGCCAGTTCATCCATTCGCCCAAATTGACGGTGCGGATGTCCAGCGTATCCAGCATCGCCGCCAGCGGCAGCTGATCGGTCGGCGGCTGGGAGCCGGCCATGCGCGACCAGGTATCGCGGAAAAACGCGATCCATATCGGGCACATGCGCAGCCAGGTCTGGCGAGTGGCGGCGAGAAAGGCGCCGTTGACATGGTCCACCAGTTTCGGCCGCACCGCATCGCGATAATAAGCCGGCACCGCCTCCGGTGCGAGGCCGCGCAGTTTGTCGATCATTTTCCCGCGGCGAAAGCTGGAGTAGAGATGATCATCATGCAGCGCAATATGCGGCATTGACAGCAAATTCAGATCCGAATCGATCATCAGGATGCCATCGGTGCGGGCCTGTAGCGGTGCCTGCATTTTGACCAGGCGGCTGAGAAAAATTTGCTTATAGGGGTAATCGCCGCCGCGGGTTTCATCGCTGAGCGTGGCGACGCGGGTTTTGGCCGGCAATACGGGAAAGGCGGCGGCGCTCTGATCGGTGACGATCACTATCTCGGCCAAGTCCGGCGCATAGCGCGCGGCAAACGTCGCGCTGAGCAGCGCTTCCTCAACATAATCGGCGCCCACGGAGGGGATCACCACCGACGAGACCGGCAAACCGCCGGCGACCGGTTGATAGGGCCTGTCGTGGCGCGCGCGGATGCGGCGGTATTTGGCATTGAACAAAGTAAACATACCCAGCCTCAGGATGAATGTCCGCCTGCGAGTACGGCCTCGACGCCGGCGACATAGTTTTCAATGGTAAACTGCCGGCGAAGGCGCTCATTGGCGCGCCGGGCCAGCAAACGACGCTGGTCGGCGTCGCTGTAAAGGGTGGCCAGATGGTGCGCCAACTGCGCCACGTCGCCATAGGGGAAGAGCAGGCCGGTGTCCTGATGGCGCACCAATTCGGCGGTGCCGGTGACCGCCGAGCCGATAACCGGCGTCCCGAGCAGCATGGCTTCCAACACCACCCGCGGCAGCCCCTCGCTGCGCGAGGCTAGTATCAGCGTGTCGAAGGCGGCCAGGTATTCCATGGCATTGCGCTGAAAGCCGGTAAAGATCACGCGATCGCCGAGACCCAATTGCGCCGCTTGGCGCGCCAGATTGGCCTGCTCGCTACCCGACCCTACCAGTACCATTTTCCAGCGTGCGTCGGGGTGGGCCTGTTGGAACGCCCGCAGCGCCCGCAGCGTATGGTCATGCGCCTTGCGCGCGATGAGCGAACCGATACTGCCGAACAGAAAAGTGCGCGCGTCGGCGCCAAGGGATTCGCGCAGTCTCGCGCCATCCGGCAGCGGCTGGTGAATATCGATGCCATTGAACACCGTTTGGCACAACGCCGGACGGACGCCGCCCTGGACCAGGGTTTGCCGCACGCCGTCGGAGACCGCAATGACGCAGCGCGCGCCCCGGTTGACGCGTGCGACAATCGGCGGGTCGAGCAGCGGTTCGATGCGGCAATGCTGCACCACCGCTACCGGTAGGCTCTCGGCCGCGAGATACCCTTCTACATTGGAGCTGGGCTGATTATTCATATACAGCAGCTGATATTTCCCTGCGCGCAGCAGGTCGGCAATACGGCGGGCGTTCGGCGCGACGCGCCAGCGCTGGTCGATGGCTCGCACCGCGCGTTTGCGCCAGTCGGCGTTGAACAGCAATAGGCCGCGCAAGATCTCCTTGCTCAGTTTGGCCCACGACGGCTGCCGGCGCTGGACAATGAACCGCGTCGGAATACCTATGGCGTTCAGGACGTCGCCAATGGTTTCTTCGTTGTCGCGCCGATAATTATGGTAAAAACAGCACGTAATCTCAAAGCGGTCGCGGTCGATACGTTTGAGGAGCTCCAATAGGCTGTTGGTGCCGCCGCCCCATTCTTTGCCGTTATCCAACAGCAGAATTTTCAACCGACCTTGTGGCATCGTCATGCTTTTCCACCGGACAGACCATCCATAAGTTGGGCGCATAGTAACATAGATGCACAACCACACACTATGTCACCGCGGTAAGGCGGCGAGGGCCGGTTGTTGTTGCCGGGCGGGAAAATGGCGTGTCGCGCCGGCTAAACCTGCGGCGCTGCGGCTGCGGTCCCAGGGGGTAAGGCGGCGAGCGCCGGTTGTTGACGCCGGGCGTGAAAATGGCGAGTTGCGCGGGCTAAACGCGCGGCGTTGTGGCTGCGGTTCCAGGGGGGGGTGAGGCAAGCGGGCTATGTTTTTCCCCCTGACGGCCTTGCGCTGGCAAGACCTCTTCTTCACCTAAGGGCTGGAACGGGTCGCGCGGTTTGTCGGTCGGCTATTTACCGACGCCAGTCTTGCCTGCGTCGGGTTGACCGACCGCGGGCGAACTATCGTCGGGCTTGCTGCTGTCGGGCTTGTTGCTGTTGGGGTTACCGATACCGGGCGTGCTGTTGTCGGGCTTACCGTCGTCAGGTTTACCGAGATCAAGCTTACCCGCCTGAGGCGGGGTCTCACCGCGCAAAATCCCCCGCCAGGTCTCGGCGACGCTTGATGCGATGGCGCTTACCAGGGCGTCGGCATAGACCGGCGGCGGCGCCTGGCGGCTCGAACAGTAGGGCACGCCGCGGAAAGCAGGCCGGCGCGCCGGCGCCGGTTTGCCTATCGGCGGCGCCGCGGTACCCGGCTCGGGCCGTTCGTTGAGCAGCATACTCGGACGCACCAGCACAATATCGCCGGGCAGGGACGGCAGCATCTGTTGCAGCACGCGCACGGTGGCGGGATGGGGATGACCGATAGCGATAGCGGATCCGTTGCGGCGGGCCAAGGCCACCGCGCGGTTGAACTGCGCGCGGATGTCGGCCTCGTTATCGGTGTCGTCCAGGAAGACCCGCCGTTTGAGCACCCGAACGCCGGTGCCGGCGGCGGCGGGTACCGACTGGCTGTTGCTGATGGTCATGCTATCGAGGAAATAATAGGAATAGCGACTCAATGCCTGCATGACGTTTTGCATGCCGCTGAGACTGGAAGTCATGGCGCTGCCCATATGGTTATTCAGCCCCACCGCGTAAGGCACTTTCTGGCTCGCCTGGTGAATGATGTCCGCCACTTGTTCGCGGCTCATCGCCGGCGTAAGCGTATTGCGCTCCAAAGGCTGTTTGCTCAACGGCGCCATCGGCAAATGTATCAGGATTTCGCGTCCCTGCTGGTGGGCTTTCACCGCCATCGCATGGGCATAGGGCGCATCGGGCAGCACCGCGATGGAAATATTGACCGGCATGGCCAATACCTGATTTTCGGTCGCGGGCCGGTAACCGAAATCATCTATGACGATGGCCAATTTCCCGGCCTGTGCCGCAGCGCTTGCCAGCAGAAGAGTGACTATCGCGGTGCTGAACGTTTTAATCGACAAACTACCTTCCTAACCAGGGTATGGGATTGACCGCCTGGCCCTGGCGGCGAATTTCAAAATAAAGCGACGGCGTGCCCTGGCCGCCGCTGGCGCCGACCAGAGCGATAGGTTGCCCGGCCTTGACCTGGTCGCCGACGTTGACCAGCGCGCTCTGGTTATAACCATACAGGCTCATATCGCCCTTGCCGTGTTCTATTACGACCATCAGCCCATAACCTTGCAACCAGTCGGCCATCAGTACCCTGCCGGCGGCGATGGCTTTCACCTCGCTGCCTTCCGGCGCCGCAATCACCAACCCTTTATAACGCAGTTCTCCCTGCTGAGGCTCGCCGAAGCTGTGCAGCGTGCGGCCCCGCACCGGCCAGAGATCTTGTCCCGCCGGACGACCGAGACCGCCGGTACGGGCGACCAGCGCCCGCTCGCTTGCGCTGGGTTTATAACTGCTGCCGCGGCTTTTCGCCTGCGCTTCCCGGTCACGCACCCGCTGCGCTTCCCGCGCTTCGCGCTCGGCGCGGGCCTTGGCTTCGCGCTCCGCGCGGGCGATGGTATCGCGCAGTCGCGCCTCGTTTTGGTGCAGCTCCGCCAGACGCTGCTTATCTTCCGCGATAGACGAATTCAGGCCGCTCAAGGTTTTCTGACGCGCGGCGCGGGCGCTTTGCAACGTTTGCTGTTGCTGTTGTTGCTGCTGCAACACCTGCTGTTGCTGCTGTTGTTTCTGCTGCTGTTCGCGCTTTTGCGCCGCGAGGTCGGTACGGGTCTGGCGCAGATCATTAATGGTTTTCGCGCGCGCTTCGTTAAGGTAGCTGAAATAGGCCAGAATGCGTTCACTGCGCAGGCTCTCCTCGTTGCTGAGGATCAACTGTAGCCCGGAATGCTGCCCCTGGCGAAAAGCGGCGTCCAACTGCTGCGCCAGCAATTTCTGCTGCGCGGCCTGACGGTCCTGCAACTGGCGTATGGAGCGCGTCAGCCGATCGATGTCGCGGTTCAGCGTCTCCAGCGTGCGCTGGGTATCCCGCAGGGCGCGGGAGGAGCGGGCGATGGACTGCTCTTGCTGCTTGAGTTGGCCGAGCAAAGCGGAGCGCTGTTTTTGCTGTTGCTGTACGCTTTTTTCTTTGGCGAGAATAGATTGTTGCACCGTTTCAAGCTGCTGTTTGTTATCCGCGGCGTGGCCGGCGACAGGCAACAGCAGTGCGCCGGCGTAAAGCATGCCGGCGCAGAGACGATACCTGAATCCTGTGGCGCGCTGCCGATCGCCGGCGCGCATAGGATATGAATTTTTCAACGGTGCTTTTTCCCTCATGGCGGCGATTATTTCACGTTGAACAGCGGCTTACCAGTCATCTATTAGCGCTTTGGCATCGGTTTCATCCGAGATTTTTGCGTCGAGACGCGCATTGCCGTCAGTTTCTTGGCGATGTATCGGTATATTGGCTGAATTTGCCCGACGGCGAGGGTATACTCGAATGCTTTGACGTGTGGACATTTACTAACGGGAGTCTTTTCACCCCATGCAAGAAATTATGCAATTTGTCGGCAACCATCCCATGCTTAGTTTAGCGTGGGTGGTCCTTTTGGGTGCCGTAATTTTTACCACTTTCCAAAGCCGGTTTTCCAAAGTGGGCGACATCGCCCGCGGTGAAGCTATCCGCCTGATCAACAAGGAAGACGCGGTGATTGTTGATCTGCGCAACCGCGATGATTACCGTAAAGGGCATATTGCCAATAGCCTGAATCTGGCGGCGTCGGACATCAAATCCGGCAATCTGGGCGAGCTGGAGAAAGCGAAGGGTAAACCGGTCATTGTCGTTTGCGCCAGCGGCACCACCTCGCGCGATCCGGCGCAAAACCTGATCAAAGCCGGCTTTGAGAGGGTTTATGTGCTTAAAGAAGGCATATCCGGCTGGAGCGGGGAAAATTTACCGCTGGTCCGGGGTAAATAACTCTTTTTCCATTAAGAAGGGAAGACCATGGCCAATATCGAAATTTATACCAAAGCAACCTGCCCCTATTGCCATCGCGCTAAAGCGTTATTCACCCGCAAACAGGTGCCGTTTCAGGAAATCCCCATCGATGGCGACGTGGATCTGCGAGAAGAGATGATTAAGCGCAGCGGCCGCACCACGGTGCCGCAGATTTTTATTGATGGCAAGCATGTGGGCGGCTGCGATGATCTGCACGCGCTTGATGCGCGCGGCGGCCTGGATCCCCTGCTTAAATAAACAGAAACCACGGGGCGGGCGCCTTGGCGCCCATACCCGGCACGTTAACCAAAGGGTTTTTCAATGTCAGAACAAAATAATACCGAGATGGCGTTTCAGATTCAGCGCATTTACACCAAGGATGTTTCGTTTGAAGCGCCGAACGCGCCCAAGGTGTTCCAGCAGGAGTGGCAGCCTGAAATCAAACTGGATCTTGATACCGCGTCCAGCCAGCTGGCGGAAGAGATTTATGAAGTCGTGCTGCGGGTCACCGTGACGGCGACGCTGGGGGACGACACCGCGTTTTTATGCGAAGTCCAGCAGGCGGGCATCTTTACCATCTCCGGCATTGACGGCACCCAAATGGCGCATTGCCTCGGCGCCTACTGCCCGAACATTTTGTTCCCCTACGCCCGCGAGTGCATCACCAGTCAGGTGTCCCGCGGTACCTTCCCGCAGCTGAACCTGGCGCCGGTCAACTTTGACGCGCTGTTCATGAACTACCTGCAGCAGCAGGCCGACGGCGAAGGCAGCCAGCCGGCTCAGGACGCCTGATTATGCCTGGCGATGCTTCAATGATTGTTATCGGTGCCGGCTCTTACGGTACGGCCCTGGCTATCACCCTGGCGCGTAACGGTCATGAGGTGTTGCTGTGGGGGCACGATCCGGCCCATATCCAGGCGCTGGAGGTGGCGCGCTGCAATCAGGCTTTTTTGCCCGATGTGCCCTTTCCGCCGACGCTACGCCTGGAAGCCTCGCTGCCGACGGCGCTGGCCGCCGGCCGCGATGTGCTGATTGTTGTCCCGAGCCACGTATTTGGCAGCGTGCTAACGCAACTCAAACCGCATCTGCGGCAGGATGCGCGCATTGTCTGGGCTACCAAGGGACTGGAGGCGGAGACCGGGCGGCTATTGCAGGAGGTGGCGCGGGAGGTGCTGGGCGACGAGATACCGCTGGCGGTTGTGTCGGGGCCGACATTCGCGCGCGAATTGGCGGCCGGTCTGCCCACCGCCATCGCATTGGCCGCCACCGACGCTACGTTCAGCGCCGATTTACAGCGGTTGTTACACTGCGGTAAAAGTTTTCGGGTTTACAATAATCCCGACCTCATTGGCGTTCAGCTCGGTGGCGCGGTGAAGAACGTTATTGCCATCGGCGCCGGCATCTCCGACGGCATCGGTTTCGGCGCTAACGCGCGCACCGCATTGATCACTCGCGGTCTGGCGGAAATGTCGCGCCTTGGCGCGGCGATGGGCGCCGAGCCCGGCACCTTCATGGGCATGGCGGGGCTGGGGGATTTGGTGCTTACCTGTACCGACAATCAGTCGCGCAATCGCCGTTTCGGCATGCTGCTGGGGCAGGGCGCCGGCGTCGAGGACGCGCAGGAAAAGATTGGGCAAGTGGTGGAGGGCTACCGCAATACCAAGGAGGTATTGGCGCTGGCCAACCGTTACGGGGTGGAGATGCCCATTACCGAACAGATTTATCAGGTGCTGTATCAGAACAAAAACGCGCATCAGGCGGCGCTGACGCTGCTGGGCCGCGCGCAGAAAGATGAAAGGGCCGGCGGCTAAGGTCGGTCACCCAGCAACAGAAGAAAAAGGCGGGCGGTATGTCGACAGAAGAATTGGAACTTGTATGGAATAACATTAAAGCTGAAGCGCGATTGCTGGCCGATTGTGAACCCATGCTGGCCAGTTTTTTTCACGCTACCCTGCTAAAGCATGAAAACCTGGGCAGTGCATTGAGCTATATGCTGGCCAATAAACTTAGCAATCCCATCATGCCGGCCATCGCCATTCGTGAGGTGGTGGAGGAGGCCTACGGCGCCGATCCGGGCATGATATTCTCCGCCGCGCGCGACATCCATGCGGTGCGGTTGCGCGACCCGGCGGTGGATAAATATTCCACGCCGCTGCTGTATCTTAAGGGATTCCACGCCCTACAGGCTTACCGTATCGGCCATTGGCTGTGGTATCAAAACCGCCAGGCGCTGGCGATTTATTTTCAAAATCAGATTTCCGTCTCCTTTGGCGTGGATATACATCCTGCGGCCTGCATCGGCTGCGGCATTATGCTCGACCACGCCACGGGGATCGTCATTGGCGAAACCGCGGTGGTGGAAGATGATGTTTCCATTCTGCAATCCGTTACGCTCGGCGGCACGGGCAAGACCAGCGGCGATCGCCACCCCAAGATCCGCGAAGGGGTGATGATCGGTGCCGGCGCCACCATCCTCGGCAATATCGAGGTAGGGCGGGGGGCGAAAATCGGCGCCGGTTCGGTCGTCTTGCGCGCGGTACCGGCCCATACCACCGCCGCCGGCGTACCGGCACGGGTGGTGGGCAGACCGGACAGCGACCGGCCGTCGGAGGAGATGGATCAGTCTTTCAGCAGCCCCGGTTTTGAATTCGGCGACGGCATCTGACGGCGTTTATTGCCGTGCGCCGGCGTAGTCCAGCTGGCGCCAGGCCTCGTACACCACGACCGACACCGCATTGGACAGGTTCATGCTGCGGCTGTCCGGCTGCATCGGAATGCGGATTTTCTGCGACATGGGCAGCGCGTCAAGAATCGACGGCGGCAGCCCGCGGGTTTCCGGCCCGAACAACAAATAGTCTCCAGCCTGATAGCTTACCGCGCTGTGCGCCGGCTGGCCCTTGGTCGTTAGCGCAAACAGCCGCGTCGGCTGCGCCTGCGCCAGGAAGGCGGCGTAATCTCGATGATGCTGAATCGCGGCGAATTCATGATAATCCAGCCCCGCACGGCGTAGGCGCTTGTCGTCCCAGGTAAATCCCAGCGGTTCAATGAGGTGAAGGTGAAAACCGGTGTTCGCGCACAGGCGAATGATGTTGCCGGTGTTGGGCGGTATTTCCGGTTGGTATAACACAATGTTCAGCATGATGCCCCCTTAAGCAGGGCGCAGAATAGCAAAAATAGTTCGCTCCCGCCGCCTCTTCCTGTGGCGCCAGGAAAAGCGCGGGACGCTGGGGGGGCAGCGGCGCGCGGTTGCCTCTTCCTGTCGCGCCAGGGAAAGCCCCCCGGCGAACGGCGGCGGACATGCCGCCGCCCACGGTCAGAAGCCCGCGCCTGAGCGCCCTCAGCGCTGGGGCAAAAGGGGGAGCCAGATAATCAGCCGCAGCCCTCCGAGCGGGCTGTCCTCGGCCTTTACCCAGCCGCGGTGCTGCATAACGGCGGTTTCGACTATCGCCAGCCCCAGGCCGGTGCCGCCGGACTCGCGGTCTCGCGCTTCATCGGTGCGGTAGAACGGTCGGAAAATCTGCTCGCGGTCATCCTCGCTGACGCCGGGGCCGTCATCGTCCACGGTAATGGTGATGCCTTGTTGATCGGCGCTAAACCCGACCGAGATGCGCTGGTGCGAGTAACGCAGGGCGTTGCGCACGATATTCTCCAGCGCGCTGTCCAGCGCGGAAGGATTCCCCATCAGCGTCCAGTTGCCCGGTGGCGAAGTCAGCTCAAGGCTTTTGCCCATTTGCTCCGCTTCAAACTGGGCGTCGCTCAGCACATCCGACCATAGATCGTTGGCCTTCAACACCTCACGCGATAGCTCGTTTTTATGCTGATTGCGGGACAGCACCAGCAGATCGTTAATCATTGAGTCGAGCCGCTGCGCCTCGGTCTCGATGCGCGCGAGTTCATGCCCTTCGCCGTGCCGCCGGCGCATCAGCGCGGTGGCCAGCTGTAGTCGGGTTAACGGCGTGCGCAGCTCATGAGAGATGTCGGACAGCAAACGCTGCTGGGCGGTCACCATGCGCTCCAGCGCGCTGACCATCTGATTAAAACTGACGCCGGTCGCCAAGAATTCCTGCGGCCCCGCTTCCAGCTCAGGATGCTGGCGCAGATTGCCGCGCGCCACTTCATCGGCGGCATGCTTCAGTTTACGCGCCGGTTTGGCCAGGCTCCAGGCCAGCCATAACAGCAGCGGGATGCTGATAAGCATGGTGACAATCAGCAAGAGCAGCGGGCGATCGAACAGCAGGCTAATAAAGTCCGACTGGGCGCTGCCGGCCGGACGAATCTGGTAAAGCTGATAATTGTCCTCGCCGTCGCGAATGGCGAAAGGCCCCACCAGTTCCGCGCGGCCATATTTTTTCTTCTGAGGATGATCGGCATTGTCAGATTGGCCGATGAAATTGCGGATGATCTGCATCTCGTTGCGCTGGGCGCCGATGACCCGTCCTTCGCTGGTCACCAAAATCAAACGCTGGCCGGGCGGCGCCCATTTATCGATGGCGCGGAACAGCCGGCGCCACCACATCAAATCGTTAGCCGGATCGGCGGCCAGCTCCGCCTCCACATGCTGTTGCAACATCACGCCCTGACGCTGCTCGCTGTCGAGCAACTGCGTCATCTGGCGAGAGTCCAGCTTGGGCACCATAAGCACCAACATAAGCACCAGGGCAAGGGTCAACCAAAATATGGCGAATATGCGTGCGGTCAAACTATTGATCATGCAGCGGATACCATCAAATAGCCCCGGCCGCGCAGCGTTTTGAACCAGGGATGCCCGTCTTTGCGTTCCGGCAGCTTGCGACGCAAATTGGAAATATGCATATCAATCGCCCGGTCAAACGGCGTCAATCGTTTGCCCAGGACCTCCTGGCTTAAATGCTCGCGCGACACGACCTGGCCCAGATGCTGCGCCAACAAATACAGCAAAGTGAATTCGGTTCCGGTCAATTCCAGCGGCGTACCGTCGAAGGTCGCCTCCTGCCGGCCCGGATTCAGGCGCAGAAAATCCACCTCAAGGGACGGGGTGCCCGCCTCGCCGGTCTGCTGTTGCTCCGTCCAGTGCGAGCGGCGCAGAATTGCCCGTATGCGCGCCACCAATTCGCGATCGTTAAACGGTTTGGGCAGATAATCATCCGCCCCCAACTCCAGGCCCAAAACGCGATCCAGCTCGCTGCCGCGGGCGGTCAGCATAATCACCGGCGTCTGATGCTGCTGACGCAGCTCTTTTAGGGTGTCAATGCCATTCTTGCGCGGCATCATCACATCAAGAAGCAATAAGTCAATGGAACTGTCCAACTGGCTCAACGCCTGTTCCCCGTCATGGGCTACCTGGACGTTAAAGCCTTCCATTTCCAATAGTTCCTTCAACAACGACGTTAATTCGCGGTCATCATCAACCAAAAGGATTTTATTCATTTTATTCACCTCCTGACGCAAAATACGTCATCAATCCCTTCCAATCCATGACTTTACGTAGCTTTACACCGCCTGACGCATGTTTGCAGCGGCTTGGGTAAACTAACTTCCATCATATAGCGACAAAGAAACATGCCAAGGGGGCCGGGATGCACAAATACATCCTCTTGTTCATCGCCGCCACGCTGGTCTCTGTTAATACTGTAGCCGCTGAAAAGAATACTTTGGAAAATTGGCAACAGGATGCCCTTACGCACCGGATACAGGATAGCCATTACAGCATGTTCGATGGCGTTAAGCTTACGGAACAGCAGCGGCAGCAGTTGCGGGATCTCATGAGCCTCGCAAGTCGCGATACGCCCCGCATCAATATTAGCGAAATGGAACGCCTGCATACGCTGGTGACCGCTAAAACTTTTGACGAGGCCGCCGTTAGGGAACAAACGGAAAAAATGGCCCAGGAGCAGGTTGCTCGTCAGGTTGAAATGGCTCGGGTGCGCAACCAAATGTATAACTTGCTTACGCCGGAACAGCAACAGATTCTAGAGCAAAAGCATCTGCAGCGGATCAATGATTTAAAGTTGCAGATGGCGGACAGGATTTCGACTTCTGCCCAGAAGCCAGCAGTAAATGAATAAAGATTCACTTTTTTTCCTTGCCATAGACACCATCCCTGTCTTCCCCGCCTCATCAGCGGGGTTTTTTTTTATTGTGGCAGATGCACCCGCATCCTGACGCAAAAGCGGTGCCGACGGGCTCAGGGGTTAATCGGCGTCTTCGCTTCCATTAGCAAAGGTAGAAGTTGCTTCCGAGTAAGGGGCGCCAGCGGAACACCTTCACTGGCTGATGGACTGAGCCAAATAACGTCTTCTATCTCCGCGGAGGCCGTGACGATATGGGTGGGTGCCGGCACGGCAAAAACATCCGCAATCAGCCTGTAGCCGGGTTCGTTGGCGGCGATATCGGTGAATTGCCCGAGAAAAGCGGCGTCCTGCTCGGCAACCTGCATCTGAAGCTCCTCATGCAGTTCACGCACCAACGCCGTTGCCGGCCGCTCGCCCGCCTCGATTTTGCCCCCCGGCTGCATAAAAAAGGCCGTATTCCGTTTCCTCACCAGCAATACGCGGCCCAACGGGTCAGTGATTACCGCCGCAGCGATATGGATTACTTTTTCATCCGCCATGTTCTTTTCTCTTATCTCGACCATTTGACGTCTGGCGCGCGGTAATCAGCGAAATATTCCGTAATTTCCGACAGATTTTCCGAAAAAAGGAGCATATCTTCATAGCTCTTTTTCAGGAAGCCTTTGCTGACCATTTGACGAATCATGTCTTGCAGCGGGCGGTAAAAACCGTCGACATCAAAAAAGGCACAGGGCTTGGCATGAAGCCCGAGCTGAGCCCATGTCCATTGCTCGAATATCTCTTCCAGCGTCCCGGCACCGCCGGGCAGCGCGATAAAAGCATCCGCCAGCTCCGCCATTTTCATTTTTCGTTCGTGCATGTTCGCGACGACGTGAAGGTGGGTTAATCCGGTATGGGCGATTTCACGCGCGACCAACGACTGCGGAATCACCCCGATGACAGCGCCGCCGTACTGTAACGCCGCGTCAGCAACGGCCCCCATCAGTCCGACCTTTCCCCCGCCGTAGACGATACCCACCCCCTGTTCGGCTAACCGCTGGCCGACCTGTCTGGCGGCTTTGCTGTAAACCGGATCATTGCCGTTAGCGGAGCCGCAAAATATTCCTACACTACTCATATGATTAACCTGTAATTTAGCTGGCTGTATGCGGTTTCCCCCTGTGGGTGGCCGCTCGTGCCGAACGTTTCTAAATCCGCTTGCCCTCAACATAACGTGAATCAGGGCGCAAATGCGGCGTTAAGCCGATTGCATACGACGACGATGCCAGGCCCAAGTTGAGGCTGCGCTTGCCGCCTAACGCAGCGTTTAAGGGTTGCAGACCCTATGTTTTGGGTAATGGCCCGGCGCTGTCTTTTATGGCCGTGGTGCGGTACGCAACGGTTTGGCGCGCTGGCAGCGCGTTGGCCCCGCCATCTCGGCATGATTTTATCGTTTACCGCCTTTGTTCGCCAGATAAAGCCGGGGTTGAGGCTGGAGCAAAAACAGGCGGGAAATTTATCTACCGCGATCTGATGAAATGAAGGGGTGATGCCCTCATAGGCGCCGCTTTTCCGCGCATCTTTATCCTAATGCCCCTTATTTCAGCTCAGCATTTGACCCAGCGTCTTTCTTGTCCGCCCTAATTGGCGCCAAGGATTCCGCCGTCGTGCCACAACAGCCGTCTTGAGGGGGAGACGTTACGATAGTTTCTTGACGATAATAGGAAAAGATGACGCCTGGGATCCATTCTTTCGACGGTCTCCACGGCAGAGCGTCTTCGCCTCGGTAGCCCGAGAGCAGGGTTATTTCACTTTGCAGATGTGCTTTTAATTTAAGATCGATATCATAGTCATTAATATAGGGATAGAGTAAGAAAATGAGTTGAGGCGCGGTCAAACTCAATGCGGCGGCGGGATCGATGTTTGTCCGGGCTATGATGAATGTACGTGCGTATTTATCACCATTTATATAATTCCAATTATCACGGCTCGGCTCGGCATAATCGAATAGCATGAGTTCAAGTGTTAAATAGAACAAAGCACGGTGAATCACTTTCTGTTTGTCGAGGTGAGCAAGATTTTCAAGGCTTTGCTGGTGGAAGTGCTCGAGTAAAATAGCGCACTGTAATTTTTTGAATGCTAACAGGGTAATTCTATTCATCTTTTCTTGTTTAATAGGCATAAAAATCCTCATGATCATTGACGGGGAAACGTAGGTGATAAAACTGGAATGCATCAGCAAAAAGGTTACTGGAAAAAAACGATAGCGAATAGCGTTTATTCCAGACATTGGCGAAGCGTGACCTTTTCATTTAAGAAACACATTTCCAGCGTCAATAGAGTTTTGACGAATGTTAAGTGAGTAATAAACCTATGGCGGAAATTTCACTATGGCACATCGGCCATGAGGCAACCGGCATCGGAGGCGGTGTCGGGCTGACATTAGGCTGAAGATGCCCGCGGGATGTCGTTGATCAGGGCCTTGTAAAGATGGTTGAGAGCAGTAAAATATATCTCAAAGCTTTTGCATAACGTCTTGCAATAAAAAATAACTCAATAAGGATTATGACGATGGGAAATTATGTTTACTGCCGGGGCTGTGGGAAGGAAATCCATGAAACAGCAAGAAGTTGCCCGCACTGTGGCGCCATCATTAGCGTCATCGGCAGTAAAAACCGCATTGCCGCCGCGCTGTTGGCGTTTTTTCTGGGTGGCCTTGGCGTTCATAAATTTTATCTGGGCAAAATTGGGCAAGGGGTGCTTTACCTGCTGTTCTGCTGGACCTTCATTCCCGCATTTATTGCGTTCATCGAATTCATCGTCTATTTATGCACGTCTGATGAAAAATTCGCCAGAAAGTATGGTTGATCGCCGGCCGTCGAATAAACCCGGCACGTCTTCAAGCGTCTCGCTGGCGATGAATTCCTGGTGGATGAATAGTATTAGCCAGCAGCAAGGGTCCTTGGCCCGTTCGACCTGCTCGACCTGCTCGACCTGCTCGACCTGCTCGACCTGTTTGACCTGTTTGACCTGTTTGACCTGCTCGTTGTGATCGTTAACGTGCGCCACATCGCTTACGCCCGGGGCCACTACCCTGCTATCGGCCAACATTAGTACCCTGGCGCGCAAAAAGAGGAACGGCGAACGGAAAACCAGCGTCGCCGCTGCCGCGGTCCATGATTTCTTCCGATTAGGAGTAAACTATGTCTAAGCACGCGATGTTGCGCTCGGCGCTCAACGACCGGCGGCTTTTCACCGTCATGGCCGCCCATAACCCCTTGTGTGCGCGGCTTGCCGAAGAGGCGGGCTTTGACGGTATCTGGGGCAGCGGTTTCGAGTTGGCGGCCAGCTATGCGGTGCCGGACGCCAATATTTTGCCCATGGGGATTCATCTGGAGATGATGCGCGCCATCGCATCCGTCGTCGCGACGCCTGTGATTGCGGATATCGATACCGGCTTTGGTAACGCGGTGAATGTCAGCTATGTTATCCCGCAGTATGAGGCGGCCGGCGTTTCAGCGGTGGTGATGGAGGATAAAACTTTCCCCAAAGACACGAGCCTGCGCGCCGGTGGGCGGCAAGAATTAGTTAATCTCGAGACGTTTCAGGGTAAGATTGGCGCCGCTATCGACGCCCGACAGGATAATAATTTAGTGATCATCGCCCGGGTTGAGGCGTTGATTGCAGGGCTGGGCCAGGAAGAAGCTTTGCGCCGGGCTTACGCATACCAGGAAGCGGGCGCGGATGCGATCCTCATCCATTCCCGGCAGAAAACGCCCGCCGAGATCCTCGCTTTCATCGACGCCTGGGCCGGCCGGGTTCCGCTGGTGCTGGTGCCTACGGCCTATCCACAGCTTACCGAGTCGACCATTGCCGCCAGCGGCAAAGTGGGGATCGTCATTTATGGGAATCACGCTATCCGCGCCGCAGTGGGGGCGATGCGCAGTCTCTTTGGGCAGATACGGCGCGATGGCGGCATCCATTGCGTGGATGCCGCATTACCTACCGTGAGCGATATTATCGCGCTGCAAGGCGACGCCAGAATGCGCGCGGTGGAGAGCAAATTCCTCAAATAAAAGCGACGACGAAAACCGGGTAAAAGCGACGGCGAAAACCGGGCTGCATAGCAGCGATGCGGATGAGAGCGCACACCGCAAAAAATCGGCCGCCCCCCGGGGCTATTCGCGCATCAGTCTCGAGCTATTGGCCAGCCACAATGTCACCACCAATATCAATATGGCAGCGGAATAACAGAGTGTATCCAACGGGTTTTCATGATCGACGACGATGAGTCGGATGATGGCCGTGATGCCGATATAAATAAAGTAACGTAGGGGAAAGTGATACCCGGACTGGAAATATTTCACTATCAGAGCGATAAATTCAAAGTAAAGAAAATAAGTGACAATCCCTTCAATAAGCAGGTAGGTGGAGCTTTGCTCTCCAGCGTTGAGCAGCACCCGTGCCAAATCGAAGGTTTGCCTGCCTAAGAAAATAATCAATATTATACTCAAGCATACCAGGCCGATATTCAAAATCATTTGCAGTGCATCGGCAATACGCGTTCCGGAAATCATGGTGTCATTACCCTGCGTTAACAGTATCTGGGGATCTCAGCGGCAGTATAACGCTTTTCAATGTGACTTATGTCACAAAATAAGACTGAGGCGGTTAACCGGCGTCCGGTTTAACTGCGGTTTAAATTAAGGCGAGGCTTGATACCACGTTAGACGGGCTATGGTGCGGTGCGCAGGCAGTTGGTACTAAACTAGTACATAAACAGCACCTTGTTGGCACCGGTGCATGCTTGACGGCAGGGATTTATGCTGCCGATGTGGTGCTAGTGGCCGCATTAAAGCGGAAGCGGTCGGGTACGTTTTACAGTATGATATGTACCGCAAAACGGGTATTTATTCGCTGAGTATTGGAAAGTAGTCTGACCTGAATCAATTCAGCTTTGGCGTTTTGTTATACTCTTTCATCACAAGCCCCGGCATTCGTTGCTGATGGGAAAAGCGGTAACAAACGTATTGTATTCTACAAGCAGTATTTTAAGTTCAGAGGTAGTCATGATTAAAAAAATCGGTGTACTGACAAGCGGCGGTGATTCACCAGGAATGAATGCGGCCATCCGGGGCGTCGTGCGGGCCGGGCTTTCCGAAGGCCTGGAAGTTTACGGAATTTATGACGGCTACCTGGGCCTATTTCAGGATCGGATGGCGAAACTGGACCGCTATAGCGTCTCGGATATGATTAACCGCGGCGGTACCTTTCTCGGTTCCGCGCGTTTTCCAGAATTCCGCGAGGAAGGCACGCGCGCTATCGCTATTGAAAACATGACCAAGCGCGGCCTGGATGCACTGGTGGTGATCGGCGGCGACGGCTCCTATATGGGCGCCAAGCGCTTGACTGAAATGGGTTTCCCCTGCATTGGCCTGCCTGGCACGATTGATAATGACGTGGCGGGCACCGATTACACTATTGGCTATTTTACCGCGCTGGAAACCGTCGTCGAGGCTATCGACCGCCTGCGCGACACCTCTACCTCCCATCAACGTATCTCCATCGTGGAAGTCATGGGCCGGTATTGCGGTGATTTGACCATGGCGGCGGCCATCGCCGGCGGCTGCGAATTCATTGTGCTACCTGAAGTGGAATTCAAACCGGAAGACCTGGTCTACGAAATCAAGGCGGGTATTGCTAAGGGTAAAAAACACGCCATTGTCGCTATCACCGAACACATCTGTAATGTCGCCGAGTTGGCGCAATACATCGAAAAAGAAACGGGACGGGAAACCCGCGCCACGGTGCTGGGCCATATCCAGCGCGGCGGCAGTCCGGTGGCGTACGATCGTATTTTGGCCTCGCGCATGGGCGCGTATTCCATCGAACTGCTGTTGCAGGGCTATGGCGGCCGCTGTGTCGGGGTGCAAAATGAGCGGTTGGTGCATCACGATATCGTTGACGCCATCGAAAATATGAAACGGCCCTTCCGCAGCGATATTCTGGAAACGGCAAAAAAACTCTTCTAATTTCGCCGGCTGGCTTGCCCTCGCTGCTGGGGGCAAGCGCTTTGGCGCGCCGTGCGCCGGCTCCCCTCATGCTGACAATTCACATTATATTCTTTGGTTATATAAACTATTTTTATATTCTTTTAGCTGGCTATATTTTTCTGCCACTCTCTGCAGAAAACGTTTCCAATTCCAAACATTTCCAGAGGGAGTGAAAGATGTCCAAATGGCGTGCCGGCGTATTACTCATGTTGCTGTCAGGAAGCGTAATGGCTAAGGATGTACAGCTTCTGAATGTTTCCTATGATCCTACCCGTGAATTCTATCAGCAATACAATAAGGCGTTTAGCCAATACTGGCAGCAAAAAACCGGCGATCATGTTACGGTGCGCCAGTCTCATGGCGGTTCCGGTAAACAGGCGACTTCCGTTATCAATGGCATTGAAGCGGATGTGGTCACGCTGGCGCTGGAGTCGGATGTGGACGCTATCGCCGAACGTGGACGCATTGATAAAAACTGGATTAAGCGCCTGCCCGACAATTCCGCGCCTTACACATCAACCATCGTTTTCCTGGTGCGTAAAGGCAACCCGAAACAGATTCATGATTGGCCCGATCTCATCAAACCCGGCGTGTCGATTATTACGCCTAACCCGAAAACGTCTGGCGGTGCGCGCTGGAACTATTTGGCGGCCTGGGGCTATGCGCTGCACCAGAATAATAACGATCAGGCCAAAGCGCAGGCGTTTGTCAAAGCGCTGTTCAAAAATGTGGAAGTGCTTGATTCCGGCGCCCGCGGCGCCACCAATACTTTCGTTGAGCGCGGCCAGGGGGATGTGCTTATCGCTTGGGAAAATGAGGCGTTGTTGGCGATCAATGAATTGAACAGTAAGGATCAATTTGAAATCGTCACCCCGAGTGAATCGATTTTAGCCGAGCCGACGGTGTCGGTGGTGGATAAAGTGGTGGATAAACGCGGAACCCGCGATGTCGCCACGGCGTACCTCAACTATCTCTATTCAACCGAGGGGCAGCGTATCGCGGCGCAAAACTATTATCGCCCGCGCGACGCGGCTGTAGCGAAGGAATACGCCAAAGAGTTTCCGACGCTGAAGCTGTTCACCCTGGCTGAAACCTTTGGCGATTGGACCAAAGTACAGAAGGAACACTTCGCCAGCGGCGGCAGTTTCGATCAGATTAGCCAACGCTAACGATTGACGAGCGGCGACCCGCCGGCTGGTCGCCATCAATAATACCGGGCCGGTCAGCGAGTGACCGGCCCGGTTGTTTGCGGGATGACGGTGAACCCCGTCGTCGGCTGTAGGCCGTCAGTCCTGTTTCGCTTGTGCCGCGGCTTTAACGATAACGGCGAAAGCGTCAGCTTTCAGCGATGCGCCGCCGACCAAGGCGCCATCAATATCCGGCTGGGTAAACAGTTCAGCAGCATTACCGGCGTTGACCGAGCCGCCGTACTGAATAATGACCTGCTCGGCGATTGCCGCATCATGTTTGGCGATATGGCCGCGGATGAATTTATGCACCGCCTGCGCCTGCGCCGGGGTGGCGGATTTGCCGGTGCCGATGGCCCAGATGGGCTCATAAGCGATAACGGTATTCTCGAACGCTTTGGCGCCGAGGCTGTTCAGTACCGCATTAATCTGACGAGCGCATACCGCTTCAGTTTGTCCGGCTTCGTTTTCCGCTTCGCTCTCACCGATACACAAAACCGGAATCAGACCCGCTTCTTTCAGCACGGCGAATTTTTCGGCGATAACTTCATCGCTTTCTTTATGATAGGTGCGGCGTTCGGAATGTCCGATGATGATATATTTCGCGCCGATATCTTTAAGCATTTCGGCGGAAACTTCGCCGGTGAAGGCGCCGGAAAGATGGGTGTCAACGTTCTGCGCCCCGAGAGCGATTCGGCTGCCGCCCAAATGATGTTTCGCCAGGTCGAGATAGGCCACCGGCGGGGCGATGGCCACGTCGCAGCCGACAACGCTGCTGAGTTCATTGCGCAGCGCCGCGATCAGTTCGTTGACCATGTGCTTGCTGCCGTTAAGTTTCCAGTTACCCATCACTAACGGATGTCGCATTGTTATTCCTCCATTCAGGGAACGCGAGAGATGAAAATGAGTGCCAAAGGGCAAGTTTTACCTGACCTCAGTATAAAGAGGAAATACTAAGGTGGCTTTGTTTTTTGTCATTTATCGTGCATGGATCAGGGCTCGGCCAGCGCAAGTTTGACGGGTTCAACGGCAAAGGTCAGCCCTTTATCGCCATTGTCCGCCACGACATAGCGCAACGCGCCCCATTGCTGTTGGAAAAAGCGTGAACCCTGCCCGCGGTTGAGCAGATCTAACACCCGCGCCGTGCTCTGTTCCGCGCTGATCGTCGGTTCAAACTCGCGCAGCAGCGCCGCCATGTAGGCAATGGCGGTCGCGCGAGCGGCCTTTTCGGTACCACCTTCCACCGGCAGATAGGTCAGCTGTAGCGTTTTGATCTTGCCGCTGCCTTTCTCCAGCGCCGTGGAGGCGTACAATGTCTCATTAATCTTGCTGGCGGCGCGAGTGAGATTCGCCGGTTCGCTCGGGCCCTCCAGCGCGCGAAATTCACCGATGGGCAAGGTCGGATTATGGCGATTGTACCGTTCGCGGAATTGCGTCACCGTGGTATCAAAAGTGGGGGCGCCGGCCAGCAGATACGGGGCGGTCGGTGCGGTGCCGGCGGGCGCCGGCGGCCCGGCGATACCCTTGGCGGCGGGCGGCGGCGCGTTGGCGACACGGGCGGACGAGGCAGATGCGCCGCGGTTGGCGCCTCCCGCGTTGCCGGCGGGCGGCGGCGGGTTCACGTCACTGGCGGGGGGGGCAGATGCGCCATGGTTGGCGCCCCCCGCGTTGCCGGCGGGCGGCGGCGCGGCGGGTGTCGCTTCCCCATGGACGACGTCGATGCCCGTCGCGCAGAGCATCGCCAGCAGCCAGGCGCTACGGCGGCGTGCGGCCCGGCGGTTCAGCGCAGAGGACGGCGCCGCCATTACCAGTAATGCTCGCTGGTCATATGGCCCGGTTTGCGCTTGAAATGTTTGCGCATGCCGCGGCTGTCCTTCAACATCTGCTGCGTGTCGCGCACCATTTGCGGGTTGCCGCACAGCATGACGTGGCTGTTTTCGGCGTCCAGCCGCAGATCTACCGCGGCCTCCAGTGAGCCATCGGCAATCAGGGCGGGGACGCGACCGGTGAGCGATCCGGGAGCCTGCTCGCGGCTGACCACCGTTTGGACGCGCAGCTTACCGTTATAGCGCTGCTGTAGCTCCAGCATCTGCGGCAGATAGCTAAGGTCCTGGGCAAAGCGCGCCGCGTGCACCAGAATAATTTGCTGGAAGCGCTCGAGCCCCTCGCCCTGCTCGAGAATCGATAGATACGGACCTAGCGCGGTGCCCGTCGCCAGCATCCACAGATTGTCACAGGGGGGAATCTCGTCCAGCACGAAGAACCCCGCCGCCTCCTTGGTCACCATCAGGCTGTCGCCGGGTGCAAGCGCATGCAGCGGCGGGCTGAGTTTCCCCTCCGGCACGGTGACAAGGTAAAATTCCAGGTTGTTATTTCGCGGCGCGTTAACGTAGGAATAGGCGCGCTGAATCTTTTCGCCGTTGATTTCCAGCCCCAGCTTGGCGAATTGTCCGGCGGTAAAGGGGTCGACTGGCGCATGCACAATGAGACTAAAAAGACTCTCTGTCCAGTGCTTCACCTGCACCACGTTACCCGTTACCCATTCAGCCATAGTGTTTAACTCCCCTTGATCCTGCCGGATGTTCCCCGGTCGACATGCGTTTATCCGCTCTGTCACAGCGGCTGAGATTTGTGCTTCAGGACGCGCCGGCGTCCGGCGCGCGGCCTGAACCGCCAATCCGCGGACTTGCCATTATCAGCTAATTTCGCTAGCGCATCCAGTCCACGGCGCGGCGGCGGCGAATTAGGGCGCACGTACAGAAAAATTTACCTTCTGTCCACCGGACATTACAGCCAGTACGGCGAGATAATGAAGATATTAACTGGACAAGTGGCCTTAATATGGTATTTATGTCGGAAAATTAACCAATATTCTGTATATATCACTACTTATAAGCAATACACAGAATTAATCAGCTATCTAAGTAATATCTATGATGAACCCGCGTGCGATATCCGTGTTAATGCTTTTGATTATTCTGGTGGCCGTCGGGCAGATGGCTCAGACCATTTACGTACCGGGCATACCGCTTATCGCCCGCGATTTGATGGTGCGCGAGGGCGCGATACAGCGGCTGATGGCCGCCTACCTGCTATGCTATGGCGGCTCGCAGCTCATTTATGGTCCGCTCTCCGATCGGGTCGGGCGCCGGCCGGTCATCTTGAGCGGTATGGCGATCTTTTGCCTGGGGACAATGCTCGCCATGCTCAGCCAATCGCTGTCGCTGATGACATTCGCCTGCGGTATCCAGGGAGTCGGTACCGGCGTCGGCGGCGTGATGGCGCGGACATTGCCGCGCGACATCTGCGATGGTCGCTCGCTGCGGCGGGCTAACGGTCTGCTCAATATGGGCATTTTGATTAGTCCGCTGCTGGCGCCGCTAATCGGCGGCGTGCTTGCCGACTGGCTGGGCTGGCGCGCGTGCTTCGCGTTTTTGCTGTTGCTGAGCTGCAGCGTCAGTCTGCTGGTCTGGTTTCGTCTACCGGAAACGCGTCCGATGCGGCCGGCCAGCAGCGGCCGAAGCCTTGGCTTTTGGCCCCTGCTGAGTGAGAAAGTGTTCAATCATTATCTGTTGATGCTGGTCGGCGGACTGGCGGGGATTGTCGCTTTCGAGGCCGGTAGCGGCGTGTTGTTGGGCAGTATGGGGCTGAGCGGCCGGCAGGTCAGCCTGTTATTTATCCTGCCGCTGCCGGGCACGTTTCTTGGCGCCTGGTATGCGGGGCGCGCGGTCAGGCCGTTCAGCGCGCTGATGTGGCGGGCGGTGCTGAGCTGCCTGCTGGCGGGGATATTGATGTGGCTGCCGGCCTGGTTCGGCATCATGACCCTTTGGACACTGCTGTTGCCCGCCGGCCTGTTCTTTTTCGGCGCCGGCATGCTGTTTCCGCTAGCCACCACCGGCGCGATGGAGCCTTATCCCTATCTGGCCGGTACCGCGGGCGCGCTGGTCGGCGGCCTGCAAAACATCGGCTCAGGCGTGGTAGCCGGCTTCTCCTCGCTGCTGCCGCAGCAAGGGCAGTTCAGCCTGGGGATGATCACCTTCGCCATGGGTATGCTAATTTTGCTGTGCTGGTTGCCGCTGTCGCAAACCATGCCTCGCCAGGGTTCGGAAATCGTTTAAAAATACGCAGCGGCCGGCCGGGCGGTGGTTCATAGGATTAAGGGATGCAGCGCGGCATCCTTGCGATCGAGGTAGTGAACCGAAGTAATGCGGCGAATGGTGCGGCTTTTGCCGCGGATAAGCAGCGTTTCGGTAGTGGCGATATTGCCTCTGCGCGTGATGCCGTTCAGCAGGTCGCCTTTGGTAATGCCGGTGGCGGAAAATATGACGTTATCGTTGTGCGCCATCTCTTCCAGCCGCAGCACCTGATTTGCCATGATGTCCATCTCCGCGCAGCGGGCCAGCTCATCCGCGCCGATCCGGCGGTTCTCTTCGCTGTCGCCTTTTACCTGATGCCGCGGCAGCAGGCGGCCTTGCATATCCCCATCCATGGCACGGATCACCGCGGCGGAAATCACCCCCTCCGGTGCGCCGCCGATGCCGTACATGACGTCAACTTCGCTATCGGGCATGCAGGTGAGGATAGACGCAGCAACGTCGCCATCGGGGAAGGTGAAAACGCGCACGCCAAGCCGCTGCAACGCTTGAATGCACGCATCATGACGCGGCTTGGCCAGCAGCGACACCGTCAGCTCCGACAGGGTTTTTCCCAAACGGCTGGCCACCGCACGTAAATTATCTTCCAGCGGGGCGGCGAGATCGATGACGCCCCGCGCCGCCGGCCCGACCACCAATTTTTCCATATACATATCCGGCGCGTGGAGAAATGCGCCTTTTTCAGCGACCGCCAGCACCGTCAGGGCGTTGGCCTGCCCCAGGGCGGTCATGCGGGTGCCTTCGATGGGGTCGACGGCGATATCCACCGCCGCGCCGGCGCCGGTACCGACCGCTTCACCGATGTAGAGCATCGGCGCTTCATCGATCTCCCCTTCGCCTATCACAATGCGGCCATTGATCGGCACCTGATTCAGCACAATGCGCATAGCCTGAACCGCGGCGTTGTCCGCGGCGTTTTTATCGCCGCGGCCAAGCCAGCTGTAGCCGGCCAAAGCGGCGGCTTCGGTGACGCGGGAGAATTCAATGGCTAATTCACGTTTCATGACTTTGAGTTTCCTGACGGCAAAGAGGAATATTGCCGTCAGTTTACCACACTCCGCCGCTCCCCTCGGGGATTCCGGCTGGGGTTGATGGGGCCGTTACTTCTCGTCCTGCTCTTCCCAGGCGCGTGCGCGCGCCACCGCTTTCTTCCAGCCTTCGTAGCGATAATTGCGTTCCACGGTTTCAATACCGGGACGGAATTCTCGTTCGATAACCGCTTTGCTGCGCACCTCTTCCAGATCGCTCCAAAAGCCGACCGCCAGACCCGCCAGGTAAGCGGCGCCGAGCGCGGTGACTTCCCGCACTTCCGGGCGTTCGACGCGGGTGCCGAGAATATCGGACTGGAACTGCATCAGGAAATTGTTGGCGACCGCGCCGCCGTCTACCCGTAGCGCTTTCAGCCGCTCGCCGGAATCCGCCTGCATCGACTCGATCAGATCGCGCGTTTGGAAGGCAATCGACTCAAGCGTCGCGCGGATGATGTGGTTGGCGTTCACGCCGCGCGTAATGCCGAAGATGGCGCCGCGGGCGTAAGGGTCCCAATAGGGAGCGCCGAGACCGGTAAAAGCCGGCACCACATACACGCCGTTGGTGTCTTTCACCTTGCCGGCGAAATATTCCGAATCGGTGGCGTCGTTAATCAGTTTCATCTCATCACGTAGCCATTGAATGGCGGCGCCGGCGACAAACACCGCGCCTTCCAGCGCGTAATTCACTTCGCCGCGCGGTCCGCAGGCGATGGTGGTCAGCAGACCGTGGCGCGACTGTACCGCTTCGGTGCCGGTGTTCATCAGCAGGAAGCAGCCGGTGCCGTAAGTATTTTTCGCCATGCCGGGCGTGACGCACAGCTGGCCGTACAACGCCGCCTGCTGATCGCCGGCGATACCGGCGATGGGAATGCGGGTGCCGCCTTTGCCGCCGATATTGGTCTGGCCGTAAATTTCCGACGAGGGCCGTACCTTGGGCAGCATGGAGCGCGGAATATCCATGATATCCAGCAGGCGGTCATCCCACTCCAGTTCATGGATATTGAACAGCATGGTACGCGAGGCGTTGGTGTAGTCGGTGACGTGGACCCGTCCCTGGGTCATTTTCCAAATGAGCCAGCTATCAACGGTGCCGCACAGCAATTCGCCGCGCTTGGCGCGCTCGCGGGCGCCCTCTACGTGGTCGAGGATCCATTTGACCTTGGTGCCGGCGAAATAGGGGTCAATGACCAGACCCGTCGTGTGGCGCACATATTCTTCGAGGCCGTCGCGTTTCAGTTTCTCGCAGATGTCCGCAGTGCGGCGGCACTGCCATACAATGGCGTTATAAATGGGTTTACCGCTCTCTTTATCCCATACCACCGCGGTCTCCCGCTGGTTGGTGATGCCGATGCCGGCGATTTGGTCGGAGCGGATATCGGCTTTAGCCAGCACTTCCACCAGGGTTGAACTCTGGCTGGCCCAAATTTCCATTGGGTCATGTTCCACCCAGCCGGGTTTAGGATAAATTTGCGTAAACTCCCGTTGGGAAACGCTGACAATGTTGGCGTCGTGGTCGAGCACGATCGCGCGCGAGCTGGTGGTTCCCTGGTCGAGCGCGACGATATATTTTTTTTCTGCTGACATAAAAGTTTCTCGCTATTTTAGACGTTCAACAAAGGAAATCAGGTCTTGGGTTCGGAGCGCGCGGCGCGACTTTGGGCAACGGCGACATCATCGGCCTCTTCGCCGCTCAGTTGGCCGGGCAAATGCGGCCCAATCAGTGCGCGGTAGCCGAAGGCGCCCAGACAGGCGCCGACCACCGGGGCGATCAACGGAACCAAGAAGTAAGGGATTTCCCGGCCGCCGGTATAGGCGACTTTGCCCCAGCCGGCCAGGAAAGCGAAGGTTTTGGGGCCGAAATCGCGGGCGGGATTCAGGGCGAAGCCCGTCAGCGGCCCCATCGAGGCGCCTATCACCGCGATAAGAATACCGATCAGCAACGGCGCCAGCGGGCCGCGCGGAATGCCGTTGCCGTCGTCGGTCAGCGCCAGGATCAGGCACAGCAGGATGGCGGTAATCACCATTTCCACCAAAAACGCCTGGGCTACCGAGATGATATGCGGATTAGGATAGGTTGAGAAAATGCCGGCCAGATCCAGGCTTTCGACGCTACCGCGAACCATATGGTGTGCCTGCTCATAATCAAAAAACAGATTATAGTAAAGGCCGTAAACCAGCGCCGCGGCGCAAAAGGCCCCCAGCATTTGCGCCACAATATACGGTAGCACTTTGCGTCGCTCGAAGCTGGCGAACAGCCAGAGCGCAATGGTGACCGCCGGGCTGAGGTGCGCACCGGAAACGGCCGCGGTGAGATAGACCGCCATTGCCACGCCCATGCCCCAGATAATGCTGATTTCCCACTGACCGAAAGAGGCCCCGGCCAATTTCATGGCGGCGACACAGCCGGCACCGAAGAAAATCAGTAATCCTGTCCCGAGGAATTCGGCGATGCATTGCCCTTTTATTGTCGGTGATGTTAATTGGCTCATAAACGGTTCCTGTGGCTGGAAAGGTGTTGAACCAGGCTGATGCAACACCCTTGTCACTGATAAAATATAGGGTAATAACTTATGTAGTTATAATGTGAATTTATCGTTAACGAGCAAAAACGAGAAATATCGAAATCTAAATGTGTGGGCCGTGTCATAAAAATGCGCGTATTCGCTTAAAAATTGGTTCCTAAACACCCATTTCTTACGCCGCTAAGTACCTTAATTTTTTTGCCGCGTTTCCCTCTCAAAGGAAAACGCACGCGCCGCCGTCGGCCGGAAGCAAGAAGTCGCCATGGCCGGTTTTCCCGCCGCGGGGCGAACCGGCGGCATAGGCGGGGGGCTAATGTCCTAATTGAGACAATGTGTATGGACACGGGCAGGCAGGCTACTTAAAATCCGGTATCAGTCACGGCAAAAGGCAGCGGCAACACGCCTGGGCGGTCGGCTTTTTCGAGTTACACAAGGGTGTGTAGCGACCACTGACCAAGACGCCTTGTGTCTTTAAGGGGAAACAAATGGCATTTGAAGTATTTGAGAAACTGGAAGCGAAAGTCCAGCAGGCTATTGATACCATCACGCTTTTGCAGATGGAAATCGAGGAGCTAAAAGAAAAGAACACCAGCCTGAGCCAGGAAGTGCAGCAGGCGCAGAGCAACCGTGAGTCGCTGGTAAATGAAAACGAGCAGCTAAAGCAGGAGCAGCATGTGTGGCAAGAGCGCTTGCGCGGCCTGTTGAGCAAAATGGATGAGGTTTGAACACCCTAGGGTTTCCCTGCGGGCGGTGCGTGCATCGCCTTGCGCGTCCGGGCAGCGGCGCTGTGCATCCTGACCTGACGTACTTCGGCGGTGATCTCCGCTGAGCCACTCGCCGACATCGGGCGTTGCCCAGAGATCACCACGCCGGGCCGAGATAGGACGCCGGCCCGGCTATTGACGACGGCGCGCGTGGAGCCGCTGACGTTATTCCAAATCTAGCGCGTCTTCGGACAGGATGACCCCGGTATTGTCGGCATAGAGATGATCGCCGGAAAAGAAAGTGACGCCGCCGAAATTTACCCGGATATCGCTTTCGCCAATCCCTTCGCCGGCGGCGCCAGCGGGGGTGGCGGCCATAGCCTGAATGCCAAGATCCAGCTCTTCCAGGTCGTCCACCTGGCGCACCGCACCGTAAACCACGATCCCTTCCCACTCGTTCTGTACGGCCAGATTGCCTAGTTCGGCATCAATGAGCGCCCGTCGTACCGATCCGCCGCCGTCCACCAGCAGGACGCGGCCGCGGCCGTTTTCTTCCAGCAGCTCGTAGAGCAATCCGTTATCCTCAAAACACTTCACGGTCGTTATTTGACCGCCGAAAGAGGTTCTGCCGCCAAAATTAGTGAAAAGAGGCTCAACAACGTTCACGTTTTCCTGATAAATGTCACATAATTCTGAGGTATCGTATTTCATAGGATTTACGTCGGTTTGCCACTGGAGTCGCAAGTATATCGCGTTCTCGGCAGAGTTGCCAAAGTCATCAAAGGCGAACTTGACGCACGTCAGAAAAGCGGCGGCGTTAGGCCAGCAGCAAGCCCAGCGCGAACAGAATATTCACGATCAACACGCATTTCACGGTTTTCTCCAGCATCGGTCTGATACCGGACGGATCCGTTTCGTGCAGGACATAGCGCGCCTGCATATACAGCGCCGGGACCGCGAGCAAAAACAGCCAACCGGTGAGATTATGCAGCTCCAGCAGCGCAAAAATCGCTAGGCACAACACGGCGCCGGCCAGCAGGCAAACGTGATAATAACGCGCCCGTTGCGGTCCCAGGCGTACCGCCAGGGTATTTTTGCCGTTTTGACGATCGCTTTCGATATCGCGCAAATTATTAATATTCAGCACCGCCGCGGCCAGCAAGCCGCAGGCGGTGGCGGGCAAGATCACCACGGCGTGAAAGGCGCCGGTTTGCAGGTAATAGCTTCCCCCCACGCTCAGCCAGCCGAAGAAAATCAGCACCGACAAATCGCCGAGCCCCATATAGCCATAGGGGCGGGTGCCGACGGTATAGGTGATAGCGGCGATGATCGACAAGACGCCCAGACACAAAAAGCCGAGCACGTCCGCCGCGGTGTTGCAGGCCACGAAAATCAATAGCGCGCCCGACAGCAGCGATAATGCCACCGCCAGCAGCAGCGCGAATTTCATCTGCTCGCGGGAAATCAGGCCCAGTTGCATACCGCGCAGGGGACCAATCCGGCCGCGGTCGTCGCTGCCTTTCACCGCATCGCCATAATCGTTGGCCAGATTGGAGAGAATTTGCAGCATGGAAGCGGTTAATAGCGCCAGCAGCGCCACCACCGGCCGGAATTGTCCCTGCCAGCCGGCTATCGCCGAACCGGTTACAATGGAGGCCAGCGCCAGCGGCAGGGTGCGTAGCCGCAGGCTGATCATCCAGGCTTTTGTCGGGCTGAGTGTGGCTGTGTCGCTCATGTTTGCACTCTTCTCTACGGTGGCGGGAACGCCAAAAAAAACGGGAGGCCTGAGCCTCCCGTTGCGGATGTCGATTACCCTGAGATGGGTTACAGGATAAAGCGGCTCAAATCTTCATCAGATACTAACTCATCCAGGTGACTGCGAACATAATCTGCATCAATAGAAATAGTTTTACCGTTCCACTCGCTGGCGTCATAGGAAATATCTTCCATTAAACGCTCCAGGACGGTGTGCAAACGGCGGGCGCCGATATTTTCGGTGCGCTCGTTCACCTGCCAGGCCGCTTCGGCGATACGCTTGATGCCGTCCTCGGTGAAGGTAATGCTCACCCCTTCCGTCGCCATCAGGGCGATATATTGGGTGGTGAGCGAAGCGCTGGGCTCGGTCAGGATGCGTTCAAAATCCTCGGTGGTCAGGGCTTCTAGCTCGACGCGGATCGGCAGACGCCCCTGTAGCTCGGGAATGAGATCCGACGGGCTGGAAACCTGGAACGCGCCGGAGGCGATAAACAGAATATGGTCCGTCTTCACCATCCCGTGCTTGGTAGAAACGGTACAACCTTCCACCAGCGGCAGCAGATCCCGCTGCACGCCTTCCCGGGAAACATCCGGTCCAGATACTTCGCCGCGTTTACAGATTTTATCGATCTCGTCGATAAATACGATGCCGTGCTGCTCCACCGCCTCGATCGCTTTTTCTTTCAGCTCTTCCGGATTAACCAGCTTGGCGGCTTCTTCTTCCACCAAAAGCTTCAGGGCCTCTTTGATCTTTATCTTGCGCGGCTTCTGTTTTTGGCCGGCCAGATTTTTGAACATCGATTGCAACTGGTTGGTCATTTCCTCCATGCCGGGAGGGGCCATAATCTCCACCCCCATCGGCGCCGCAGCGAGATTGATTTCTATCTCTTTATCATCCAGCTGACCTTCGCGCAATTTTTTGCGGAAATTCTGGCGCGCGCTGGAGGGCTCGCCGCTCTCCTCCGGCTGTCCCCAATTATTCTTGGCCGGCGGGATCAAGACGTCAAGCACCCGTTCTTCCGCCAGTTCTTCTGCACGGAAACGGTTTTGCTCAATGGATTGCAGCCGTACCATTTTGACGGACGCGTCGGTCAAATCGCGGATGATGGAATCCACTTCTTTACCGACGTAGCCGACTTCGGTGAATTTGGTGGCCTCGACTTTGATAAACGGGGCGTTGGCCAGTTTTGCCAAGCGACGGGCGATTTCCGTTTTCCCGACGCCGGTGGGGCCAATCATCAGAATATTTTTCGGTGTCACTTCATGGCGCAATGCTTCGTCCAGTTGCATGCGGCGCCAGCGGTTGCGCAACGCGATGGCCACCGCCCGCTTGGCGTTGTGCTGGCCTACAATATAGCCATCGAGTTCACTGACGATTTCCCGTGGGGTCATTTCAGACATTTTCAGGATCCTTACGCGTGGACGTTAATTCTTCAATGGTTTGGAAATGGTTGGTGTAGATGCAGATATCACCGGCAATACCCAACGCTTTTTCGACGATCTCACGTGCGCCGAGATCGGTATTTTCCAACAGCGCGCGCGCTGCAGATTGGGCATACGGGCCGCCAGATCCGATAGCGATCAGATCGTTTTCCGGCTGTATGACATCGCCATTCCCGGTAATGATGAGCGAGGCGTTTTCATCGGCCACCGCTAGCAAGGCTTCCAGACGGCGCAGCATGCGGTCGGTGCGCCAGTCTTTGGCTAATTCAACGGCCGCTTTGACCAGATGGCCCTGGTGCACTTCCAATTTACGTTCAAACAGCTCAAATAGGGTGAAAGCATCCGCGGTGCCGCCGGCGAAGCCTGCGATAACTTTTTCATTATACAGGCGACGGACTTTGCGCACGTTACCTTTCATGACGGTATTACCCAGAGTAGCCTGTCCATCACCACCGATGACGACATGCCCATTGCGGCGTACGCTTACGATTGTTGTCACGAGCAACCCCTTGGAATGGAAATAGTGAGCGCCCCGCAAAGAATACGGGGCGAGGATAACTATTAAATGGGGCGGGAATACGGGTTTTCAACCCCCGGCGGCAACGGGGATGCAATTTGATACTCCGGCGGCGCGTACGCTCTGCAAGATTTTATCAGCGCCGGCGCGGCTGGAATAGGGGCCCAGCAAGACGCGGTTCCAGCCGCCGCCGGTGGTGATGCGGCTTTCGATGCCGGCGAAGGCCAGTTGGGCACGCACCGACTCCGCCTGGTCCATCGCTTTGAACGAACCGCACTGGACTAGCCAGCGCTGCGGCTTCTCTTTTGGCGACTCTTTCGCCGCATTCTGCTCGGCGCTTTTCTGAACCGGCTGAATGGGCGCGGGGGTCTGACGTGTCGGCGCGGGCGCCTGGCGCGCCGGTTGAGCCGGCTGAGGCGCGACCGTGGCCGGCGGCGTTTGACGCGGAGCCTGCACCGGTTGCTGACTGAACGGATTGCGCGGCGTTTGGGTGGTTGGCCGGGTTTGGGCCGTGCCCGCTGCGGGCGCTTTGCTTTGATCGTTATAAGGCACTTCGTTCAAATGCGTGGGCTCACGGCGCATATCCGCCTGCATCTGTTCTAATAGCTGACGCTGCTCATCGGTCAGCTGCGCCGGCGAATTCACCTCTCCGCCCGCGGTTGGCTCGGTGGGGGACTGCACTCCGATCTGACGATTTTCCAGCTCTTTAATATAACGCCAGCGTTCTTCCGGCTTGGGTGGTAACCCGCTGCCGGCGTTTTTGCCGCGATTAGGCACAATCACCGCTTCTTCCGATTTGTTATGCGCGATGAAATAGAGACCGCCAATAAACGTAATCAGTACGGCCGCCGCCAGTGCGATCATCGTTTTGGACGTGCCGGAGGAGGAACGTTTCTTTTTACGGTTGGTCGTTTTACGCCGCGTGCCCGAGGACTTGCCACGGCCTACATAGTCTCTTTGTGCCACTATCGTTTCGCTAAATTTGAGATAATCATCAGGCCGTCATGTTACTGAAGGCAATAATATTTGACCAGCGTCAGCATTCCGAAATGCGCATCAGTGACGTGTCTGGGGCAGAGCGCTGGACCCGCGGATGACCAATTCACTGTCGAGCATGACAGAGGCTGCCGCCCTTGTCGCATGTTGCCTGAGTTGGCGCAAGAGTAACAGCACTGCTTCGCGGCCTATGCAATAACTGGGGGGCGCCACCGTCGTGAGCGGTGGGCAACAGTGGGCCGCCGCCGTTAAATTGCCAAACCCGGTCAGGGATAATTCTTCCGGTACTCTGAGGCCGAGCACTTTCGCCTGCGCCAGCGCCCCTAGCGCTATCATATCGCTATGGCAAAAGATAGCGGTAGGCGGCTGTGGTCGTGAAATCAACATGTTAAGTCCCGCTTTGCCGGTCTGGCAATTTAGCGCGCCCTGAAAGACACCTTGTTCTCGCGGCGCGATGCCGTGACGGCGCAGCGCATGACGGTACCCCTCCAGACGCAGCCGGCACGCCGGCAACTGCGCCGGACCGCTGATACAGCCGATGCGGCGATGGCCCAGCCGATAGAGATAATCCACCGCACGCCAGGCCGCGGTCAAATTATCAGTATGCACCGTCGGCAGCGCCAGCGCCGGCACATATTCATTCACCATAACCATCGGCGGCAGGGTTGAGCGCGTATCGCCATCGATGCGAAACGGCACATCGGCGCCGAGCAGCAACATACCATCAATCGTTCTGCCGTAGATCATGTCGC
Organism: Sodalis praecaptivus; assembly: GCF_000517425.1. Taxonomy (NCBI): domain Bacteria; kingdom Pseudomonadati; phylum Pseudomonadota; class Gammaproteobacteria; order Enterobacterales; family Bruguierivoracaceae; genus Sodalis; species Sodalis praecaptivus. The sequence continues at coordinate 4,563,126 of NZ_CP006569.1, read as the reverse complement.
TAAGGCTTTTTTTCTGCGTCGGCGCAGGGCGATATGGCAGCAGCAGCAGCCAATAGCCTTGCGCGGCGGCGGTTTCCTGGATACCGCGCAAAACCTCGCTGAGGTGCGGGTCGCCGCTATCGGGCAGCAACGCCAGAAGCGTAGCGCTCTCGTCGCGTTTTATCAGGCGGCCCGGCGTAAGCGGCGCATAACCGATGCTGCACGCCGCCCGCCGCACGCGCTGCAGCGTTGCCGGCGACACTTTTTCTGGACGCATCAGCGCCCGTGAGACGGTCGCGGTGGAAACGCCCGCCTGCAGCGCCACATCTCGCATTGTCGCAGCGCAGGTACGGCTCCTTTTCTGTTCCACGCATTACTCCTGGGGGCACCGTGGCCCTATTCATGCTCTACGGCCCTCCCTTTGTATCAGATCCCACGTCGACGAGCAGAGGGCAATTTCACGCTGATTTTTATCTTTACGCTATTGCCGAAGCGCGATCGCAAAACCTGCGGCGTCAGCCGTCGAGGGGATCCACATCCAGCGACCATTTAACCTTGCGCGCCTGAGTCAGGGTGCTTATCAGCGGTAAACTGGCGGCCACCAGGCGTTGCAAATGCGGACGCGAGGGGTGCGACAACAGCAACTGCCAGCGAAAACGCCCGCCGCGCTTGGGCGCCAGCGCGGGGATAGGCCCCATGAGCCACAGGGCGTTATCCCGCAGCGGGCTGGCGTCCAGCAGCTGGCGTAATTGATCAAGGAACAGCCCCGCCTGGCGGTTGTCGTGATCGTCCGCGCGAAACAGGATATGACTGGTAAAGGGAGGCAGGCCCGCCTGGCGGCGTTCCTCTAGCGTTTGATTGGCGAAGTCCATATAACCGTGATGCAGCAACGTTTGCAGCAGGGGATGCTCGGGATGGTGGGTTTGCAGTAAAACCTCCCCTTGTTTGCCGGCGCGGCCGGCACGGCCGGCAACCTGGGTATAAAGTTGGGCGAAACGTTCGGCGGCGCGGAAATCGCCGGAGAACAGCGCGCCATCCACGTCCAGCAGCGAAACCAGCGTAACATCTGGAAAGTGGTGGCCTTTGGCCAGCATTTGGGTGCCGATTAAAATCCGCGCGCCGCCGCGCTGTACCTGGGCCAGATAGTCCTCAAGCGCGCCTTTGCGCGCCGTGGTGTCGCGATCGATTCGCGTCACCGGCACCTCTGGAAACAGCGGCGTCAACGCCGCCTCCAGCTGTTCAGTGCCTAACCCGACGGCCACCAACTGGGTGGAGCCGCACTGTGGGCATTGATGCGGCAGCGGGCGCTGGCTGTCGCAGTGGTGGCAGCGCAATTGACGCTGATGCTGATGTAGCGTGTAGTAGTGATCGCAGCGTTGGCATTCGGCGATCCAGCCGCATTCATGGCACAGCAGCGCAGGCGCGAAGCCGCGCCGGTTAAGAAACAGCATGACCTGATTGCCGGCCTGTAGATGTGCGCGCATTTTATCCAGCAGCGGCGTTGAGAGGCCATGGGTCAGCGGTAGCCCCTTCATATCCAGCAAGTGCTGGCCGGCTGGTCGGGCGCTGCCGGCCCGTTTGGCCAAGGTGAGCTGGCGGTATTTTTTCTGCTGTACATTATAAAGGGTTTCGAGGGACGGCGTGGCGGTGCCGAGCACTATCGGTATATTTTCTTCCCGCGCGCGAAAAACCGCCAGGTCGCGGGCGTGGTAGCGCCAGCCTTCGTGCTGCTTATAAGAACTATCGTGCTCCTCGTCGATGACGATAATCCCCAACCGGGCGAACGGGGTGAACAATGCCGAACGGGTTCCGATGACGATAGCGCATTCGCCGCGTCGCGCTTTAAGCCAGACCGCCAGCCGTTCGCTGTCGTTGAGCCCCGAATGCAGGACCTCTACCGGCGCATTGAAGCGCTCACGAAAGCGGGCGATAGTTTGCGGCGTCAGACCAATTTCCGGCACTAGCACCAGCGCCTGCTGCCCTTTGGCCAGAATATTCTCCAGCACCGTCAGATAAACCTCGGTCTTGCCGGAGCCGGTCACGCCGGCCAGCAGCCAGGCGGTGAACCGATCGTCCTCGCTGCGAATAGCGCCCACGGCGGTGGCCTGTTCAGTGTTCAGCCGCAACCGTTCGCCGTTAACGCCGAACCCTGGCCGCCAGTCGCTTGCCTCCACCGCCTGGGGCCGCAGATCGCATAATCCTTTGGCGCGCAGCGCCTGCAGCGCCGGGTCGGCAAGCAGCAGCTCGCCTACCTGGTGGCGATAAACCGGCCCGCGCAGCAGCGCCGCCAGCGCCTGTTGCTGTTTGGGCGCTCGCTTCAGACTATCGGGCAGCGTGCTGCGCCCCTGTTCCGTGGCGAACCACTGCCATAGCGGCGCCATCTCAGCGGGCTTGCCCTGACGAAGCAGGATCGGCAGAGCGTGGAACAGCACTTCGCCGGCGGGGTAATGGTAGTAGCCGATGGCCCAGTTCAGTATGCGCCAGAGGCTGTCGGAAAACAGCGACCGGTCGTCGAGCACTTCGCTGATAGGCTTTAACTTGTCCAGGGCCACGTCGCTGTGCTCGCGGATGGCGGTGACGATACCAATGGCCTGGCGTTGACCAAACGGAACCCGCACCCGCCCCCCAACCGCAGGCGCGGCGTTAGCGGGCAAAAGGTAATCAAAAGTCCGAGCCAGCGGCACCGGTAATGCGACGTTTACAACGGGCATGCATCCATCCTGGGTGTCAAAAAAGCGCTGATAGTGTACACTGTGTTGCCTTTGATGTGCGGATTGTGTTTGCAAAGATTGGCGGCATTCTGTATGATTCGCCGCCTTTGATGTCATCCGGCATTAAAGCGATAAACGCCATTCGCGTGGTGTCTGGCTAAAGTAGACCGGATAGCGACGCGGCCTTACGAAGAGGTTTTCATGCAAAAAGATATCCACCCGAAATACGTAGAAATTACTGCAACCTGTTCCTGCGGTAATGTCATCAAGACCCACTCTACTCTGGGCCACGACCTTAACCTGGACGTATGCAGCGCTTGCCATCCGTTCTATACCGGTAAACAACGTGTTGTTGATACCGGTGGTCGTGTTGATCGCTTCAACAAGCGTTTCAGCATTCCGGTCGGCAAGAAATAATTGCCCCACCAGAAGAAAAAGGCGCCGCGGGCGCCTTTTTTTTATCAGCCTTTTGGCGTGCCGATAAAAAGGGTGATGGATCTTCTCTTGGTCAGCCCAGCTTTTAATTGCGCTACGGTTTCCATGGTTTTTTGGCTTACAACCGATATTGAGATTTTATCGCGCCTGGCGAAAGAGCCACTCGCGCCTTTCATATTAACTCCGCCGCATTTTTCATGGTGATAAGACAGTAGGGTCCAATAGGGTCTCTTTTAAAATCTATCTGCGCCATAGCGATAGTCGAGGATTAATTCCTTAATAAATGCGCGCGAATCGCCTATGGATAAATAAGGCGTTCACCTTATTACCGCATTTCCAAAAAAACACCAAAATCATCTGCACTCCTTACACCGGAAGGGTGGCATAAATATAATGCTCACTAATAATAAGGCGCTGTTCAATCTCAATAATGGTGACGTGGTGATTTAATTTAACCTGTGTTGATAGATATAACCGACTATGACAAGTTCAAGCCAAGAAAAAATTGATTTTTAACCGGCACCGGCGCATGCAGATCAATGCACAGGAAATAGCTTAAATTACGTCATCGTTATGTTGCGGAATCATGAATTAACGATGCGCTATGAGGCAACGTGATTTTGCATATCTTAAATTTATAGCACTCTTCCTATATTCGCCCCGTCAGCTCAATACACACACCTTAGACATAGAGGCTGGTATGATTGCAATGAATACGTCCATCAATAACACCTTGACATTCGCTTGTGCCGCGGGCGTTGGCTCAGCGGATGCCGTGAAAGATGCCATAACGCCCTCAGGTATTTTCCAGCATATTTTGGATCTTTTAACATTTGGCGGTATCCGCCGCGGAAAGGAAAATGTGTACACGATTATGATGGATAAAATGGCCGAAGCATTGGATGGCACAGATATCACCGAGCCTAAGGCTATCACCTTACATGATGTCATGGGCTGTGAAGTCTCATTTAAACTTCCGCCTATGGGCAGCGATGATACCAAAGTGACGGTGGAAGTACGAGAAGGCGGTCATTTAATAGGTCATGACATTGATATCCAGGCATACCACAAAGTATGCCGGACATTATTGCTCAGAAAAGAGTTACAGCTTGCGCAAGACCCCGTTATTTTGACTGATAAGGGTAAGATGAACCTTACCGGCGTTAACCTGGCACAGGCTGATTTAGCCGGTATTGACCTGTCCGATGCTGATCTTTCCCATGCGAATCTCATCCGTGCCAACTTAGCGGGCGCAAACTTAGCGGGCGCCAACTTGACAGGCGCCAGGCTGATTCGTGCCAATTTGAGTGGCACCGATCTCACCGCGGCTAACCTGAATGAAGCAGATCTAAACCGTGCTGAATTGATTGAAGCCGACCTGTGCAATGCGACCTTGGCCGAGGCTGACTTAACCGATGCTAACCTGACCAGGGCTGAACTGGACAGCGCCAATCTGACGGAGGCGACTTTTTTTCGAGCCCGGCTGAATCACGCTGACCTGAACCGGGCCAATTTGTCTTATGCTAATCTGGTCCAGGCCAATCTTACCGGTGCCGACCTTATCGATGCCGATTTGACCTTCGCTAAACTTATTGGTAGTCATTTAACGGACGCGGATTTTACCGGTGTCAATTTAAGCTTCGCTGATCTGAGCCAGGTAGATCTAAACTATATCGATCTGAGCAAAGCAAAACTGCCCGGTGCTAGAATGTAAACAATTAATGGCTGTATACATGACAAACGCTGTGGTTAAAGATTTCACATTGCCCGTTGCGATCTTTTTAATCGCTGCAAATGTGGCGTTTCGCAGATCCTTGGGCATGAATTCTCTCTTTATCGTCTGGGACGCTGTTTTGGCAGGAAATAAACCCTATGGCGTTAGCTCTATTTGATGAACGCGTCATGGATCTCCTGCTCTATCATCCGTTCATAGCGCTGGGTTGATAACTTTATGAAGCGATTGACCGAATTTGTTTGGAGTAACGACCTTAGTTATGATCAGTTGTGAAAAGCGATAGATGTTTGACATCGAGCGTCGTGACATATAGACAATTTGGGCGCGGCCGAGAGGCAATTTATCAAGAGCCTTAAGCAAGGTATAAATTTTCTTGAATTCTTGGCCGCTGTACGGCGCTTCACGCGCCACGGTAAACATGCGTCGCGAAAATAGCGGGTATCAGTGTATGGCTGAATAACCAAAGATCGAAAACGGCGATCCGCTACGCATCTTAAGCGATGAAAAGACATGTTGTCGCTAATAGAGAACCGCTGTCGTCCCTATTGCCGCCCGCTATGTGAGAAGGGCTAAAGTTTTGTCCCACAGGCGCCGCCGTGCTCTCTCATTGACTGGCGATCTATTATCTTATAACGGTCATCTCGTTTACCCGTCGGGCAGTGGGAAATAATGCTAATCGGTAAGTCAGGCCACGGCGGCCAGCCGTCTCGGGTTTGAACATCGCCGCCTCCCGCAGGGTTTAAATAGTTTCATGCGAACATGCCATAGCGCAGTGCTGGATGTAGGTACAAGGAAAAAAAGAAGATAGCGATACAGCCAGCCCACGGGTACGCTGGCTGAGGGAAAGAGTACGCCTAGCCCAGGCTTTGCTTATCGCTCAGTCAAGTTGTCTTCGTCCAAGCGCGGCTAGCGCCGATTCCGCGGAGCGCTCGCGGCAGCCAAATCCACGATGCGGGCCGGTGTGATAGGCGGCACCTGATTGGCGCACTCTAGGGTGGTAAAGGCTAACGTATTGGTTGATGCTTCGTCAGACTCTCTACCGCGCGGTGCGCGGGAGGGGTTAAGACGCCAATGACCTTCGTTGCTGCCGGTTAACGCGCGCGGTGGCCCTGTGCGCCTTGTCAGGTTTGCTCGCTGTTAATATTCCCAGGTCTCGGGGTCTATCCCCATTTCGCGCATCATTTCTTTCGCCACTTCGGGGATTTCGTCGTTTCGCTCTTTACGCAAATCGTGGTCGTCCGGTAGCGGTTGGCCGGTGAACGCATGCAAAAACGCTTCACACAGCAGTTCGCTGTTGGTGGCATGGCGCAGGTTGTTGACCTGACGCCGGGTTCTTTCGTCGGTCAGAATCTTCAGAACCTTCAGCGGAATGGATACCGTTATCTTTTTGACCTGTTCGCTTTTTTTACCATGTTCAGCATAAGGGCTGACATATTCACCTTTCCATTCCGCCATGGGATACCTTAATGTCTCAACGAATGAATATAAATTGCAGAAAGTTCGCTAATTATGCCGTATATGCGGGAAACGCTCTACTTAATGCCGGCTAAATTTGCTGTTTATCACCATTTCCTATCGTTTCGCACTCGACCCCGCCCTTCGCCTACGTTACAACAGATGAAATGGATTTTAACTGTTCAATTCAGCATAATTTTAGCGGTTATTGTTGCTGTGCTCAATCTATACGCAAAGAAGTTTAGATGTCCAGATGTATTGACGTCTATCTTTGCGCGGTTTACTCTTTCACCTCACTTTTAGCATTTGTCAGGATGCGACACCATGACGCGCAAGCAGGCCACTATCGCAGTTCGTAGCGGGTTGAATAACGACGAGCAATTCGGCTGTGTTGTTCCGCCGATCACCCTCTCGAGTACCTATAATTTTACTGACTTCAACCAGCCGCGCGCCCACGACTACTCCCGCCGCGGTAACCCGACGCGCGATGTGGTGCAGCGGGCGCTAGCGGAGCTGGAGGGCGGTGCGGGCGCGGTAATGACCAGCAGCGGCATGTCGGCTATTCATTTGGTGTGCACGGTCTTTCTCAAACCCGGCGATCTGTTGGTGGCGCCCCATGATTGCTATGGCGGCAGCTATCGGCTGTTTGAAAGTCAAAGCAGGCGTGGCGCCTATCGGGTGCAGTTCGTCGATCAGGCAAACCCGCAGGCGCTGGCCCAGGCGCTGGCCGCCAAGCCGAAGCTGGTATTGATCGAAACGCCCAGTAACCCGCTATTGCGGGTGGTGGATATCGCCGCTATCTGCCGCGATGCGCACCAGGCGGGCGCCTTATGCGTGGTGGATAACACCTTTATGAGTCCGGCGCTGCAACAGCCGCTGGCGCTGGGCGCCGATCTGGTTGTGCATTCCTGCACCAAATATCTCAACGGGCATTCCGATGTGGTGGCGGGCGCGGTGATTGCCAACGAGGCGGATGTTGCCACCGAATTGGCCTGGTGGGGCAACAATATCGGCGTGACCGGCAGCGCGTTTGACAGCTATCTGCTGCTGCGCGGAATACGTACCCTGACGCCGCGCATACGGCAACAGCAAAGTAATGCCCAAGCTATCGTCGCCTATTTACAGCAACATCCGCAGGTGAAAAAGTTGTATTATCCCGGCCTGCCGGAGAATCCCGGCCACGCCATCGCCTGCCGCCAGCAAAGCGGCTTTGGCGCGATGCTCAGTTTTGAACTGGACGGCGACGAAACCACGCTGCGCCGGTTTTTGGCCGCGCTGGAGCTGTTTACCCTGGCCGAATCGCTGGGGGGCGTGGAGAGCCTTATCTCCCACGCCGCGACCATGACGCATGCGGGAATGGCCGCCGAGGCGCGCGCGCGCGCCGGTATTGGCGAAACGCTGCTGCGGGTGTCGGTCGGGATCGAAGATAGCGAAGATTTAATTGCCGATCTGGAACAGGCTTTCCAGGCGGCGCTACAGAGGTAAGCATGAGTCCACTAGTAAGCGCGGACAGCCCGATTGGCCGTCAATTGCATAAATTTGGCGGCAGTAGTCTCGCTGACGTGAAATGCTACCAGCGGGTGGCAGGGATTATGGCCGAATACAGCCAGCCTGGCGATCTGATGGTGGTTTCCGCGGCGGGCAGCACCACCAACCAGCTGATAAGCTGGTTGACGCTGAGCCAAAGCGATCGCCTGTCTGCCCATCAGGTGCAGCAGAATTTGCGACGCTATCAAAGCGAGCTTATCAACGGCTTGCTGCCCGCCACGGATGCCGAAGGGTTGCTTGTCGCGTTCATTCGCGACCTGGAGCGGCTGGCGGCACTGCTTGACGGCCCTATTACCGACGCGGTTTATGCCGAGGTGGTTGGGCACGGTGAAATTTGGTCGGCGCGGCTGATGGCGGCGCTGCTCAGCCAGCTTGACATGGAGGCGCAGTGGCTGGACGCACGCGATTTTCTCCGTGCCGAACGCGCTGCCCAGCCCCAGGTAGATGAAGGGCGTTCGTGGCCGCTGTTGCAGCAGTTGCTGACCCAGCATCCCACCAAACGGCTGGTGGTGACGGGCTTTATCTGCCGCAACCAGGCGGGTGAAACGGTGTTGTTGGGCCGTAACGGCAGCGATTACTCCGCCACCCAAATTGGCGCGCTGGCCAGTGTCGCCCGCGTCACTATCTGGAGCGATGTGGCCGGCGTTTACAGCGCCGATCCGCGCAAAGTAAAGGATGCCTGCCTACTGCCGCTGCTGCGCTTGGATGAGGCCAGCGAGCTGGCGCGTCTCGCGGCGCCGGTTCTGCACGCCCGCACCCTGCAGCCGGTATCGGCTAGCGATATCGATTTACTGCTGCGCTGTAGCTATCAGCCGGAGCAAGGCTCTACGCGCATTGAGCGGGTATTGGCCTCCGGTACCGGCGCGAAAATCGTCACCAGTCATGATGATGTCTGCCTGATTGAACTCACCATCCCGCCGCAGCACGACTTCGCGCTGGCCCACAAAGAGATGGAGCTGGTACTAAAACGCGCCCAGATCAAACCGCTGGCGGTAGGGGTGCACCGCGACCGGCGTTTGCTGCAGCTGTGCTACACCTCTGAGGTCGCCGGTAGCGCGCTGCATAGCCTTGAACAGGCCGGTTTACCGGCGCATTTACAACTGCGCGAGGGAGTGGCGCTGGTGGCGCTGGTGGGCGCCGGCGTGGCGAAAAATCCGCTGCACAGCCACCGTTTCTATCAGCAACTGAAGTATCAACCTATCGAATTCTTTTGGCAGGCCGAGGACGGCATCAGTCTGGTGGCGGTACTGCGCGTCGGGCCTACCGAGCATGTTATACAGGGGCTGCACACCTCGCTGTTTCGCGCCGAAAAACGTATCGGCCTGATGCTGTTCGGCAAAGGCAATATTGGCTCCCGCTGGCTGGAGCTTTTTGCCCGCGAGCAAAAAAACCTGTCGGCGCGCACCGGCTTTGAATTCATTCTCAGCGGTGTGGTGGACAGTCAGCGCAGCCTGCTTAGCTACGACGGGTTGGATGCCAGCCGGGCGCTGGCCTTTTTCAACGACGAGGCGACGCTTACGGAGCCGGAAGATCTGTTTTTGTGGATGCGCGCCCACCCGTATGACGATCTGGTCGTGCTGGATGTGACCGCCAGCGAGGCCGTTGCTGATCAGTATCTGGATTTCGCCAGCTACGGCTTCCACGTCATCAGCGCCAACAAACTGGCGGGCGCGTCGGGCGGCGACAACTATCGTCAGGTGCGCGACGCCTTCGCCAAAACCGGTCGCCACTGGCTTTACAACGCGACAGTGGGCGCCGGCCTGCCGGTGAACCATACGGTGCGGGATTTACTGGACAGCGGCGACAGCATCCTCTCCATCAGCGGTATCTTCTCCGGCACCCTGTCCTGGCTGTTTTTGCAGTTTGACGGCAGCGTGCCCTTTACCGAACTGGTGGAGCAAGCCTGGCAACAGGGGCTGACGGAGCCGGATCCGCGCGTCGATCTTTCCGGTCAGGACGTCATGCGTAAACTGGTGATTTTGGCCCGCGAGGCGGGGTATGCTATCGAGCCTAATCAGGTGCGGGTCGAATCGCTGGTGGCGCCCGGTCATGAAGCGGGGTCGGTAGATCACTTCTTTGAAGAGGGCGGCGAGGCGCTTAACGAACACATGCTGCAGCGGCTGGAAGCGGCGAAGGAAATGGGGCTGGTGCTGCGCTATATTGCGCGCTTCGAGGCTAACGGCAAGGCGCGAGTCGGCGTGGAGGCGGTGCGGCGGGAACACCCGATGGCCTCATTGCTGCCTTGCGACAATGTTTTCGCTATCGAGAGCCGCTGGTACCGTGATAACCCGCTGGTTATCCGCGGGCCCGGCGCCGGGCGGGATGTGACCGCCGGGGCTATTCAGTCGGATCTAAACCGCCTGGCGCAATTGCTCTAAGCGCGCAGCGGCGGGCCGTCCGAGGCAGCGGAACGCAACGAGAAACGGCGGGCGTGGCCGGCGCCGTACGTCGTTCATACCTTTCAGATAAGGAAGGGCGGGGGCAGCCTCAACGGCGCGCCATTGCAGCAGGAGACGTGCGGGGCTAGCGGTTCTCGTGGCAAACGGGGGCCGCTAGCGCTTATGACTTGTTACATTCCCGCCGTAATGCCCTGTGGTGCGTTATACCCCGACCGCTCCGTCGCTTTGACCCCAGATGCGAGTCGTGCGTTTTACACTCTATCCCCAAATCCTCTCGACGGCAAAGCGACCCATTGTCATGCCGTGCGTTTTACGCCGCATCCCCACGTCGTCTCGGTGGCAATATCACCCATCTTCATGCCGTGCGCACCTTCGCCAATAACCCACAATGTGGTATCGCGCCTTTTCCATGGTTGCCGCTGCCTTGGGTGTCGTCGCTCAGGCCCGTTTACACCGGGCCGCGCTTGTGTCCGTTTCCTCTTTGCGCCCCATCGCTGTAATCGATTCACCCCCGCCGCGGGCAAATTGAAATTAATTCACGCGCCTTGAATATTACTCGCCTCCGGCAACAATGAATTGATTGACGAACATCGCGAATTCAGTCATTTTCTATTTAGACGTCTAAACGTATAGACGCTTATCTGTGGCGGGCTTTTCGCCCCCCCTACATTGTGTCATGAGGTATAAGTATGAGTTTCTTTCACGCCAATCAGCGGGAAGCGTTGAACCAGAATCTGGCTGAACTGCAGGGTCAGATAAACGTCTCTTTTGAGTTTTTTCCGCCCCGCACCAGCGAGATGGAACAGACCCTCTGGCAATCTATCGACCGGCTGAGCGAATTGAAACCGACTTTTGTCTCGGTGACGTACGGTGCGAACTCCGGTGAACGCGAGCGTACCCACAGCATTATCAAAGATATTAAGGAGCGCACCGGTTTGGATGCCGCGCCGCATTTAACCTGTATCGACGCCACGCCGCACGAGCTGCAGGCGATTGCACAGGACTACTGGCGCAGCGGGATCCGCCATATTGTGGCGTTGCGGGGCGATTTGCCGCCCGGCAGCGGCCGACCGGCGATGTACGGCGCTGATTTGGTCGCGCTGCTCAAAAAGGTGGGCGATTTCGATATTTCCGTGGCGGCTTATCCGGAGGTACATCCGGAAGCTAAAAGCGCCCAGTCGGATCTCATCAATCTGAAAAAGAAAGTGGATGCGGGCGCCAGTCGGGCGATCACCCAGTTCTTTTTCGATGTGGAAAGTTATCTGCGTTTTCGCGATCGTTGTGTGGCCGCCGGGATTGATACGGAAATTGTGCCGGGCATTCTGCCGGTTTCCAATTTTCGCCAGCTGCAACGCTTCGCTTCCCTAACGAATGTGAAAGTGCCCAATTGGATGACCGCCATGTTCGACGGGCTGGATCACGATCTGGAAACGCGCAAGATGGTGGGGGCCTCCATCGCCATGGACATGGTAAAAATTCTCAGCCGGGAGGGGGTGAAGGATTTTCATTTTTACACCCTGAACCGCGCCGAGCTCACCTATGCCATCTGCCATACGCTGGGGGTGCGCCCGGAAATCAAGGCTGCCCCTGCGGCCAATCGGGCCGCGGGTTAGTTACGGGGCCGGCCAGGCGTTTATGACATGTTCGCGGAAGGTAAAGCCCGCGGACGACACTTCATCCTGACGCCCACCGCGCGCCTGCCAACGACAGCGGCCTCACAGACGCCCACCGCGCGCCTGCCAACGACAGCGTCCTCACAGACGCCTACCGCGCGCCTGCCAACGACAGCGTCCTCACCGACGCCTACCGCGCGCGCCTACGGCAGCGGCACCACAGACGCCCACCGCGCGCCATCCTGCGACGGCGGCGGCCCCTCCTCTGGCGCAAGCCGTCTCCCGCCGCCGGCGCATTGCCGTTGCTCAGCCTGTGTTACGCATGCCCGCCGCGACCCCGGCAATGGTGACCATAAGCGCCTGTTCCACCCGCGCATCGGGCTGCTCCTGCTGCCGTGAGCGATGCAGCAGCTCAGCCTGCAGCACGTTCAGCGGATCGGTATAAACATTGCGCAGGGCGATGGATTCCGCGATCCACGGTAAATCGGCCATAAGATGATCATCGTTGGAGATCGTCAGCACCACGTTGATGTCGTCCGCCAACTGTTGACGCAACTGTTTACCCAGCGGCCACAGCGATTCTTCGACCAGCCGCTGATCGTAATATTCGGCCAACCACAGGTCACTTTTGGCGAAAACCATTTCCAGCATGCCGATCCTCGTGGAGAAAAACGGCCAGTCGCGGCACATGGTTTCCAATTGGTCTTGCTTACCGGATTCCACGGCTTTCTGCAGCGCCGCGCCGGCGCCCAGCCAGGCCGGCAGCATCAGGCGGTTTTGCGTCCAGGCGAAGATCCAGGGAATGGCGCGCAGGCTTTCGACGCCCCCGGAGGGCCGGCGTTTGGCCGGCCGAGAACCGAGCGGTAATTTGCCTAGCTCCAGCTCCGGCGTTGCCGAGCGGAAATAAGGAACGAAATCCGGGTTTTCGCGCACGTAGCCGCGATACATATCGCAAGAGACCGCCGACAGCTCCTCCATCAGCGCGCGCCACTCCTGGCGCGGCTCCGGCGGCGGCAGTAGATTGGCTTCGAGGATGGCGCCGGTGTACAGCGCCAGACTGCTGATAGCGACTTCCGGTAGACCGTATTTGAAGCGAATCATCTCGCCCTGCTCGGTCACGCGCAGGCCGCCTTTCAGGCTGCCGGGCGGTTGCGAGAGCAGCGCGGCATGGGCCGGCGCGCCGCCGCGGCCGATGGAGCCGCCGCGTCCATGAAACAGCGTAAGATTGATACCTGCCTTATCGCAGGTTTTGATCAACGCGTCCTGCGCGCGGTATTGCGCCCAGGAGGCGGCCATCACGCCGGCATCTTTGGCGGAATCGGAATAGCCAATCATCACCATCTGCTTGCCCTGAATGATACCGCGATACCAATCGATATTAAGCAGCTCGGTCATGACCCGATCGGCGTTATTCAAATCGTCCAGGGTTTCAAACAGCGGCGCCACCGGTAAGGTATAATCACAGCCCGCTTCTTTCAGCAATAAATGTACCGCCAGGACGTCCGAAGGCGTGCGCGCCATGGAAATCACATAGGCGGCCACCGACCCCTGGGGCGCGTCGGCGATCACCCGGCAAGTATCGAGCACTTCGGTGGTCTCTTCGCTCAGCTGCCAGCGCCGGGGCAGCAGCGGTCGCCGAGAATTGAGCTCGCGAATCAAGAATGCCTGCTTATCGGTCTCCGACCAGCTGGCATAATCTCCCAGCCCCAAATAGCGGGTAATTTCGCTCAACGCTTCAGTATGGCGGGTACTTTCCTGGCGCACATCGATGCGCACTAATTGAATACCGAAGCATTTGATTCGCCGCAGCGTATCCAGCAGCTGACCGCTGGCGATAATCGTCATGCCGCAGGCGCGCAGCGACTGATAACAGGCGAAAAGCGGTTCCCAAAGTTGATCGTTGGTTTCCAGTAAATCCGGCGGCGCCGCGCGATGTTCCCCACGCAGCTGTGCCGCCAGCCAGTCCTGGGTACTGAGCAGCTGCGCGCGCAGTCGCTTCATTAGCCGGCGATAAGGCTCTTGCTCCTCTTCGCCGCCCCCGGCCAGCGCACGCAGCTCGGGGGTGCATTCCCCCATCGACAGCTCCGAGACCAGCACCTGTATGTCGCGCATAAAAAGATCCACCGCTTTCCAGCGGCTGAGCAGCAGCACGCGGCGGGTGATGTCGGCGGTAACATTCGGGTTGCCGTCGCGGTCTCCGCCCATCCAGGAGGTGAAGGTGACCGGGACATTTTCCACCGGCAGTTTATAGCCGAAAACCTTTTGCAGTTGTTCATTGAGCTCGCGTAAATAGCGCGGTACTCCATCCCAAAGGCTATTTTCCACCACCGCGAACCCCCAGCGGGCCTCATCCACCGGCGTTGGGCGGTGTTTACGGATTTCGTCGGTATGCCAATATTGGGCGATCAATTGGCGCAGGCGGCGCATGATCTGCTTGTGTTCATACTCCGCCAGATCGTTGTGATCCAATTGTTTCAGACAGTTATTGACCTCGACCAGCATGTGTATCAGGGTGCGGCGGGTAATTTCGGTGGGGTGCGCGGTAAGGACCAATTCAATCGACAGGGATTCCACCGCGGCGCGAATCGCTTTTTCATTTAGTTCAGGGTGGTTTTTTAACCGGGTGAAGACTTTGCCCAGGCCTTCAGGATTATTAGCCGCTTCGCCATGGGGGGATATAGAATGAAATTGCTCAGCGGTATTGGCTAGATTAAGAAATTGGCTGAAGGCGCGCGCCACCGGCAGCAGCTCATCATTGGAAAGGTTTTGCAGGGTGGAAAGTAACTGCTGGCGATGCTTTTCATTGCCGGCCCGGGACGATTTGGACAGCTTGCGGATGGTTTCAACCTTTTCCAGGATATTTTCTCCCATCGCATCTTTAATCGTGTCGCCCAGAAGCTTCCCGAGCATACTAACGTTGCTTCGCATTGCCGAATATTGTTCGTTCATATGGACCCTGATTGGACTCTTTGAAAATTTATTTCACCGGATGGCGTAAATTGTTTGCCATTATCTAGCCACGTATCGCAAGGTTCGTCAATTGCCAACATTTCACGACAAAAATCCTCACATTCGCGGCAATTCGCGAAATTTAATTACACCTACCAATTATAAGAATATCTTATTCATTCAGGCGGTATTTTCTGCGCAAAGGGTGTTTTCCACGCGCGACGATGCCGGCGTGGAAAGCGTGTTACTCATTCAGTGATGGCAAAAATGCTGAACAATTTGCGTGATCAATTCCCGGGTGGGTTTGATGAATGCTGTGTCGATAAATTCGTCGGGCTGATGCGCCTGATTGATAGAGCCGGGACCGAGCACCAAGGTGGGACATAACGCCTGAATAAACGGGGCCTCGGTGCAATAGTTGACCACCTCGGTCTCTACCCCTAGCAGTTTTTCCACCACGCGCACCAGCGGCGCATCCACCGGGCATTCATAGCCTGGGATGGGCGGATGCAGCGCCGACACCGTAATACGGCCCGGCCAGCGTTCGCTGACGGGCGCCAGCGCCTCGGTCATCAGCGCCTCCAGATCGCCGAGCGTTAGGCCGGGCAGCGGACGAATATCCATATGCAATTCACAGCAGCCGCAGATGCGGTTAGCCGCATCGCCGCCGTGAATATGACCAAAATTCATGGTGGGGTAAGGAATGACAAAGGCCGGATGGTGATAGCGCGTCTGTAGCGAATCACGCAGGAGCTTGAGCTGAGAGATGGCCTCATGCATCACTTCGATGGCGTTGACGCCGCGGGCGGGATCGCTTGAGTGCCCGGATTGCCCCATCACGGTGACCGCGTTGGACAAATGGCCTTTATGGGCGCGTACCGGCGTCAGGGAGGTCGGTTCGCCAATAATGGCGCAATCCGGCCTTAATTGACTGCTGCGGGCGAAATAACTGGCGCCGGCCATGGAGGTTTCTTCATCCGCCGTCGCCAGCACATAGAGCGGTTTTTTCAGCATGGCGGCATCGATATCCCGCAGGCTGTCGAGCACGAAAGCAAAGAAGCCTTTCATATCCGCAGTACCCAGGCCGTAAAGCTTATTGTCGTGCTCGGTCAGGACAAAAGGATCCCGCGTCCAGCGGCCATCGTCGAACGGGACCGTATCGCTGTGGCCCGTTAATAATAATCCCCCCGGCCCGCTGCCTATGCTTGCCAGCATGTTAAACTTGTTGCGTGTCCCCGGCACCGACTGGACTTCAACCTGAAACCCCAAATCGCGGAACCAGCCCGCCAGCAAAGTGATTAATGCCTCATTACTTTGGTCCAGAGCGGCGTCGGTGGCGCTGATGGACGGCGTGGCAATAAGCGCACGGTAGAGCTCAATAAAAGGGGGTATTTTTATCATCGTAGTTGACAGCCTTTGCTTTGGATAGTATCAATATTCATGCAATTATTGTGAATAAAAATACATTAACGTCGAGCGTGATGTAAACGGGTTCCTACCAGACTACTACGCTTGACCTCGCGGGTGAACAGCGGATTGGCGCTGAATCGCCCAACTCCCGTTTCGATAAGGTTAAGAAGGCAAACAAATTCCATGCTGAATACGCTGATTGTCGGCGCCAGCGGTTACACGGGCGCCGAGCTCGCGCTCTACCTGGCCCGCCACCCGCAGATGAATCTTGCCGCGCTGACGGTTTCCGCGCAGAGCGCCGACGCCGGCAAATTGCTCTCCGAGCTGCATCCGCAGTTAAAAGGCATAGTTGATCTGCCGCTGCAGCCGATGGACGATGTCAGCGCATGGGCGAAGCGCGCCGATGTGGTGTTTCTCGCCACCGCCCATGAAGTAAGCCATACGATGGCACCGCAGTTTCTGGCGGCCGGCTGCGTGGTGATTGATCTTTCCGGCGCCTACCGCGTCAATCAGGCAGACTTTTACCCGCAATATTACGGGTTCGAGCACCAGCACGCTGACTGGCTAGACCGGGCCGTATACGGCCTGGCGGAGTGGCAGGAAGAGGCGATTAAAACCGCCCAGCTGATAGCGGTGCCCGGCTGTTATCCCACCGCCTCGCAGCTGGCGCTTAAACCGCTGGTCGCAGGGGGGTTGCTTAACGGCGAACAATGGCCGGTGATAAATGCGGTCAGCGGCGTCAGCGGCGCCGGCCGCAAGGCAACGCTCGGCAATAGCTTCTGCGAAGTCAGTCTGCAGCCTTACGGTATCTTCACCCATCGCCACCAGCCGGAAATCGCCCGCCATTTGGGTATCCCGGTGATTTTCACGCCGCATTTGGGCAATTTCGCCCGCGGCATCCTGGCGACCATTACCTGTCGGCTGCGGCCCGGCGTGACCCAGGCGGCGGTCGCGGCCAGTTTCCATCAGGCCTATGACGACAAGCCGCTGGTGCGGCTTTACGATCAGGGCGTGCCGGCGCTCAAAGCGGTAGTGGGCACGCCGTTTTGCGATATTGGTTTTAAAATGCAGGGCGAACATCTGATTGTGGTGGCCGCCGAGGATAATCTGCTCAAGGGAGCGGCGGCGCAGGCGGTGCAGTGCGCCAATATCCGTTTTGGTTATGCGCAGACGCAGGCGCTTTGGTAAGGGCAAGTGAGGCCAACAACATAATGAATCCATTGATTATCAAACTGGGCGGCGTATTGCTGGACAGCGACGAGGCGCTGGAGCGTTTATTTACCGCGCTCGATAGTTACCGCGCCGAGCACCAGCGCCCCTTGCTTATCGTCCACGGCGGGGGTTGCCTGGTGGACGAGTTGATGCATAAACTTTCCCTACCGGTGGTAAAGAAAAACGGTCTGCGGGTGACGCCTGCGGATCAGATTGCGATTATTACCGGCGCGCTGGCCGGCACCGCGAATAAGACGTTGTTGGCGTGGGCGAAGAAACACGCCATTAATGGGGTAGGGCTGTGCCTAGGGGACGGCGACAGCGTAAGCGTGACGCCGCTTGACCCGGCGCTGGGCCATGTCGGCCATGCGCATCCCGGTTCACCGGCGCTGCTGACCACGCTCTTGGACGCGGGCTATCTGCCCGTCATCAGTTCTATCGGGATCACCGCCGATGGCGAATTGATGAACGTTAACGCCGATCAGGCGGCGACCGCGTTGGCCGCCACCCTGGGCGCGGATCTGATCCTGCTGTCCGACGTCAGCGGGATCCTCGACGGCAAAGGCCAGCGCATTGCGGAAATGACGGCGCAGAAAGCCGAACAGCTGATCGAACAGGGGATCATCACCGACGGTATGATAGTGAAGGTCAATGCCGCGCTCGATGCGGCACGTACGCTGGGCAGGCCGGTGGATATCGCCAGCTGGCGTCACGCCGAGCAGCTGCCGGCGTTGTTCAACGGCGTTGCCATCGGCACCCGCATATTGGCCTGATTCTCGGCGCCGCCGGCCGCTTCGGTCGCCGGCCGGTTTGATATTACCCTCTTACGGCGCGGCATGAGGCCGCGCCCTCACATTGCCCGCGCGCGACGGCGCGGGTCAGCATGGTTTTCAGGAGAGCAGGTTATGGCACTTTGGGGCGGACGGTTCAGTCAGGCGGCGGATCAACGTTTTAAATCTTTTAACGACTCGCTGCGGTTCGATTATCGCCTGGCCGAGCAGGATATTGTTGGCTCCGTGGCCTGGTCCCGCGCGCTGGTCACCGTTGGGGTATTGAGCGAAACGGAACAACAGCAGCTGGAAGACGCCCTGAACGTCACCCTGGAAGAAGTGCGCGCCGCGCCGCAGGCCATCCTCGCCAGCGATGCGGAAGATATTCACAGCTGGGTGGAGCAGCGCTTGATTGAGAAGGTGGGCGACTTGGGCAAGAAGCTGCATACCGGGCGCAGCCGCAACGACCAGGTGGCGACGGATCTGAAGCTGTGGTGCAAAGCGCAAGTCGCCGAGCTGCTTGGCGCAATTCGCCAATTGCAGCAGGCGCTGGTGCTCACCGCCGAGGCCAATCAGGACGTCGTGATGCCCGGCTATACCCATTTGCAGCGCGCGCAACCGGTCACCTTCGCCCATTGGTGTCTGGCCTACGGCGAGATGCTGTCCCGCGACGAAAGCCGCCTGCGCGACACATTAACACGGCTGGACGTCAGCCCGCTCGGCGCCGGCGCGTTAGCCGGCACCGCTTACGCTATCGATCGCGATCGGCTGGCCGGCTGGCTGGGTTTCGCTGGCGCCACCCGCAACAGCCTGGATAGCGTTTCCGATCGCGATCACGTTCTGGAGTTGTTGTCGGACGCGGCCATCGGCATGGTACATCTTTCCCGTTTTGCCGAAGATCTCATCTTCTTTAACACCGGCGAGGCGGGCTTCATTGAGTTATCGGATCGCGTCACCTCCGGTTCGTCGCTGATGCCGCAGAAGAAAAACCCCGATGCGCTGGAGCTTATCCGCGGTAAATGCGGCCGGGTACAGGGCGCGCTGACCGCTATGATGATGACGCTCAAGGGGTTGCCGCTGGCCTATAACAAGGACATGCAGGAAGATAAAGAGGGGTTGTTTGACGCGCTGGATACCTGGCTTGACTGCCTGCACATGGCGGTGCTGGTGCTCGATGGCATCCAACTGAAATCGCCGCGCTGCCGTGAAGCGGCGCAGCAGGGCTATGCCAATGCCACCGAACTGGCGGATTATCTGGTGGCGCGGGGTATTCCCTTTCGCGAGGCGCACCATATCGTCGGTGAGGCGGTAGTGGAGGCGATTCGCCAGGGGCTGCCCCTGGAGGCGCTGCCGCTGGCGCAATTACAGGCCTTCAGCCCGGTGATAGGCGATGATGTCTATCCGGTATTGGCGCTAACCTCATGCCTGGCGCAGCGTAAGGCGAAAGGCGGCGTGGCGCCGGAACAGATCGCGCAGGCTATCGCCGAGGCGAAACAGCGTCTGGCGTGACGTGAGCGGCTCTGCGCCCGGGGCAAAAATGAACGTCCCGCGGCGCTGCCGCTTAGACGTGGGACGCGCGCCTACGCCTGTTCCAGAAACGCCGCCAGCTCTTCGCTGCCGCCAATATGTTTGCCGCCGATAAACACCTGCGGCACCGTTGCGCGTCCCGTGACCGCGCGCAGGCTGACGGAGGTGGCGTCTTTCCCGAGTAAAATTTCCTCGAAGGGCATACCGCGCTCGACCAGCATCTGCTTGGCTCTGGTGCAAAACGGGCAGCCGGGTTTGGTAAATAACGACACCGACGCCTGCACCTGACATCCCGGCGCCAGATAACATAGCATCGTATCGGCGTCGGACACTTCAAACGGATCGCCGGATTTGTCCGGCTCGATGAACATCTTTTCCACTACGCCGTCGCGCACCAGCATGGAGTAGCGCCAAGAGCGGGGACCGAAGCCCAGCGCCGCCTTCTCCACCAGCATACCCATGCCGCGGGTGAATTCGCCGTTGCCGTCGGGAATGAATTGGATGTGGTCCGCATGCTGATCCGCTTGCCAGGCATTCATAACAAAAGCATCGTTAACGGAGAGGCAGACGATACTGTCCACGCCCTGCTGTGCAAACAGTCCCGCCAGTTCGTTATAACGCGGCAAATGACTGGAAGAGCAGGTTGGCGTGAACGCCCCCGGCAGTGAAAAAACGATTACCGTCTTATGGCTGAACAGTTCATCCGTTGACACATCCACCCATTGATCGTCCTGGCGGGTATGGAATATGACGTGCGGGACCCTCTTTCCTTCCTGACTATGGAACATAACTAACCTTATTAACGGGATGGATGAAAAACGGCGGCCTGAGCCTGCTGCGGGGATTATTATTGGTTTTAGCTATTGATAGGGCTAATCGTTGATTGCTATTCTATCTATCGACGCGGGCTATCGCGTCGACGGAGGACTTCATGAACATTCGCGATCTTGAGTATTTGGTGGCCTTGGCCGAGCATCGTCATTTCCGACGCGCCGCCGATTCCTGCCATGTTAGTCAGCCCACTCTCAGCGGACAGGTGCGCAAGCTGGAAGATGAATTGGGCGTGATGTTATTGGAACGAACCAGCCGTAAAGTGCTGTTTACCCAAGCCGGCCTGCTGCTGGTGGATCAGGCGCGGACGGTACTACGGGAAGTAAAAGTTCTGCGCGAGATGGCCAGCCAGCAGGGAGAATCCATGTCGGGGCCGCTGCATATCGGTCTTATCCCCACCGTGGGGCCCTACCTACTGCCGCATATTGTTCCGACGCTGCACCAGACCTTTCCCAAGCTGGAAATGTATTTGCACGAGTCACAAACCAGTCAGCTGTTGCAGCAGCTTGATAGCGGCAAGCTGGATTGCGCTATTTTGGCGCTGGTGAAAGAGTCGGAAGCGTTTATCGAGGTGCCGCTGTTCGATGAACCGATGCAGTTGGCTATCTATGCCGATCATCCCTGGGCCGATCGCGATCGGGTGCCGATGTCGGATCTTGCCGGCGAGCGGCTGCTGATGCTGGAAGACGGCCACTGTCTGCGCGACCAGGCGATGGGTTTCTGCTTCCAGGCCGGCGCCGACGAAGATACCCACTTTCGCGCTACCAGTCTGGAAACCCTGCGTAATATGGTGGCGGCGGGCAGCGGCATCACCCTACTGCCCTCGCTGGCGGTACCGCGGGAACGCAAACGGGATGGCGTTTGCTATCTCAACTGCTATAAACCAGAGCCCAAACGCACTATCGCGCTGGTGTACCGGCCCGGTTCACCGCTGCGCGCGCGTTATGAACAACTGGCGGACTGTATCCGCAGCCATATGCAAGCCTACATGGGGACTGGCTTAAAACAGGCGGTTTAACCCGTTAAGCGCCGCAACCCGGTAAGCTTCCGCCATGGTGGGGTAATTGAAGGTCGTATTGACGAAATACTCGATGGTATTGCCTTCCCCCTTCTGCTCCATGATGGCTTGGCCGATATGAATAATTTCGGCGGCGCGCTCGCCAAAACAGTGAATGCCCAAAATCTGTTTCGTCTCGCGGTGAAATAACAGTTTTAGGCTGCCAACGTTCATGCCGACGATTTGCGCCCGCGCCAGATGTTTGAACTGCGCCCGTCCGACTTCATAGGGGACTTTCATTGCCGTAAGTTCTTGCTCGGTTTTACCGACAGAGCTGATTTCGGGGATGGTATAAATGCCGGTGGGAATATTTTCGATCAACTGCACGTTGGCTTGCCCTTTGATTATCACCTGTGCGGCGATACGGCCCTGATCGTAAGCCGCGGAGGCCAGGCTGGGATAGCCAATCACATCGCCGACCGCATAGATATGGCGCGCGGCGGTTTGATACATGCTGTTGACTTTAATCAGGCCGCGGCTGTCCGCTTCCAGCCCGACATTATCCAACTGAAGGGTGTCGGTATTGCCGGTGCGGCCGTTGGCGTAAAGCAGGCAATCGGCTTTCATGCGTTTACCGGAGCGGAAACGCACCTCAACGCCGTCATCGAGCCCTTTGATTTCTTCGTATTCCTCGTTGTGGCGGATAACCACGCCGTTTTCCCAGAAATGATAAGACAGGGCGTCGGACATCTCCTGGTCGAGGAACGCCAGCAGTCGATCGCGGGTGTTAATCAAATCAACCTTGACGTTCATGCCGCGAAAAATGGATGCGTACTCGCAGCCGATGACGCCGGCACCGTAAATAATAACATGGTGGGGATCGTGCTTTAAATCGAGGATAGAGTCGCTATCGTAAATACGCGCATGGTCAAAATCCACATCCTGGGGATGATAGGGGCGCGAGCCGCAGGCGATGACGATATTTTCCGCGCTCAGGATTTCGGTGGTATTGTCGCCATAGTGGATCTGCACCCGGTGTTCATCGACGAAGCTGGCCTCGCCGGTGAATATCTGACAATGGTTGCGCTCGTAAAAGCCCTGGCGCATATGGGTTTGCTGCTTTATGACTTGATCGGCGTGGCGCAGAATATCGGCGAAACCGGTATGGGGCAGGCGGGTATTGCCATGCAGCGGACTCTGGTTGACTTCAATAATCCGGCTGACCGCCTGGCGCAGCGCTTTGGAGGGAATGGTGCCCCAATGGGTGCAACCTCCGCCGACGTTGTCATAGCGCTCAATCACCGCGACGCGCGCGCCACGCTTGGTCAACCCCATGGCGGCGCCTTCGCCGCCCGGTCCGGAACCGATAATAATGGCATCGTAATCGTACTTTGGTTGCATAGCTGTCCCAACCTGATGAATACAAATTAACAACCTAATTGTAACATCAACGCCCGCATATCCCAATTGTCAACGTAGCGGGTGGGCCGTAACAGCACGGATCGTCCTGTCAGACCCCCCGGTCGCTGAGGGTGGCAAGGCGTACGGGACGTTAAAATACACAGTTTGTATCAACGCTGTTGCAACAAATTTTGATATAGTTGTTTTTTTACGATTATTGCGAGGCTGGATGGTTTATATGGGCGTCAGAGCGCAACAAAAAGAGCGGACGCGGCGTTCGCTCATTGAGGCGGCATTCAGCCAGTTGAGCGCTGAACGCAGTTTCGCCAGCCTGAGCCTGCGTGAAGTTGCCCGCCAAGCGGGCATTGCGCCCACCTCGTTTTACCGCCATTTCCGCGATGTAGATGAGCTGGGGCTCACCATGGTGGACGAAAGCGGCCTGATGTTGCGCCAATTGATGCGCCAGGCGCGTCAGCGCATCGCCAAGGGGGGGAGCGTGATCCGCACCTCGGTGGCCACATTTATGGAATTTATCGGTAACAACCCCAATGCCTTCCGCCTGCTGCTGCGCGAACGCTCCGGCACCTCCAGCGCCTTTCGCGCCGCGGTGGCGCGGGAAATCCAGCATTTTATTGCCGAGCTCGCCGATTATTTGGAAATTGAAAACCATATGCCGCGCAACTTTACCGAAGCGCAGGCGGAAGCGATGGTTATCATCGTTTTCAATGCCGGTGCCGAAGCGCTGGATGTCGATTTAGAGCAGCGCCGCCAACTGGAAGAGCGGTTGGTGCTGCAGTTGCGTATGATTTCCAAAGGGGCTTTTTATTGGTACCGTCGCGAACAGGAAAAAGCGCTGACCCTTACCCAGAATAATGGCAGGTAACAGATGACCCAAAATCCCCTCGCAGAGAAAGGCACGCTGCTGTTGGCACTGATTGCGGGCCTGTCCCTTAACGGCAGTTTCACCGCGCTGTTTAGCGCCATCGTTCCGTTTTCCCTCTTTCCGCCGATCGCGCTGGCGCTGGCGCTGTATTGCCTGCATCAGCGTTATCAGCATCATGCGATGCCGCCGGGTTATCCTCTATTGGTGGCGGCAAATTTTCTGCTGGGCCTGTTGGTGTACAGCGCCATCGTGCGCGCCGAATACCCCGCTATCGGCTCCAATTTTGTGCCGTCAATTCTGGCGGTGGTGCTGGTATTGTGGATTGGCCGGCGGCTGAAAATGCTGCGTCGGACGCAAACGGACGGCGATGAAAATTACTGATGCCTGCATCACCCCGTGCGGGGAATCGCTTGCCGCGTAGGTCTGGCTGTCTTGCTTCTTAGCCAAAAGGCGCCGGTCTGACGTCCTCGCGCCATCGGCATGACCGCCCCGGCTGACGGTTAACGATGCCCCGCTTGATGACGCGCGCGGGCGGCGCCTGGCCTTGTAGGGATGTCCAGGCGTTGCCTTCTGGTGTTAAGCGCCGGCGTGGCGTGCCGGCGGCGTTAACCCGCCGTCGCCTTGCGCACCAGCAACACGCCGCATTCCATATGATGGGTGTAGGGAAACTGGTCAAACAGCGCCAGCCGTTCAATACGGTGCGTGGCGGCGAGCGTGGTGAGGTTGCGGCACAGGGAGTCGGGATTGCAGGAGATATACAGGATGCGCGGATAGGCCTGCACCATGCTCACCGTCTCATCGTCCAGCCCGCTGCGCGGCGGGTCGACAAAAATCGTTTCGCAACGATAGCTGCGCAAATCAATGCCCTTCAAACGGGTGAATTCACGTTCCCCCCGCATCGCCTGGGTAAATTCTTCCGCCGACATACGGATTATTTGTACGTTATCGATATGGTTGGCGGCAATATTGTACTGTGCCGCCTCCACCGACGGTTTGGCGATTTCGGTAGCCAGCACTTTGTCAAAATGACGCGCCAGCGCCAGGGAAAAATTGCCGTTGCCGCAGTAAAGCTCCAGCAAATCACCCTGCGCGCCCTCGGTGGCCGCCAGCGCCCATTCCAGCATGTGAATATTGATATCGGCATTGGGCTGGGTAAAGCTGTTCTCAATCTGTCGGTAGATAAGCGTGCGGCCGGCGACAGGCAGGCGCTCGTCGACATAATCGCGATCCAGGCATATTTTAGTCTTGTTGGCGCGGCCGATGAGCTGGATGTGGTACCCGCGGGCGCGCAATGTGTCGCGCAGGCGCGCGGCGCCATCGCGCCAGGCATCGTCCAGCGGTCGGTGATAAATGAGCGTAACGACCGCTTCACCGCTTAGCGTCGTGAGATAGTCTATTTGAAACAGCTTGGCGCGCAGCACCGGATCAGGGCGTATGGCCGTCATCATCTCGGTCATTAACGTATTGATGAGGGCACTGCCGGCCATGAAATGATCGATGCGGATCCGCGCTTTGGTCTGCTGATCGAACATGATGTGATAAAGATCGTCCTCATCATGCCAGATGCGGAACTCGGCCCGCATGCGATAATGCGCCGGCCGCGATCGGAAAATCTGCGCCTCGGGCGCCTGAAACGCCAACATCATCTGCCGCAGACGGTTCGCTTTTTCCGTCAACTGGTGTTCATACTGGTCGAGGGGTAACGTCTGTGGCGTCATGGTCGTTTCCTGCTAATTGGGCGGTATTGACCGCTTTTGCCCGGGATTGTAGGGAATAAACCGTTAATGTCCAGTTTTGTCGCGTGTAAGTGTCCTGGCGCATTTGTTCCCTGGACACTTTTATCGCCGGAACGGTAGGATTATGGGCCGGCCCAAGACGCTGCCGGTTTTCCGCCGTCTCCTCCAGGGTCCGCCGCAGACGGCCGGTACCTGTAGCCAGCGGCGTCCTGCCAATCGATTGGATGCGAAGAGATGTCTAAAACAAAAACAACCGTACTGGTGACGCTGTCCGTCACGGCCTTTTCCGGCTGGGGACAAGATAATAATGCCGCTACGCAGGCTGCCGGGGGCCAGGCGCTGATTGTGACCGCCAACCGCTTTCCCCAGCCCGTATCCTCGGTACTGGCGCCGGTCAGCGTGGTCACCCGCGAAGATATCGATCGCGCCCAGATCAAATCGGTGGCCGAGGCGCTGAGCCGGTTGCCGGGTGTGGATATCGGCCAGAACGGCGGTCTCGGCCAGCAAAGTTCGCTTTTCATCCGCGGCACCAACGCCAGCCATGCGCTGGTGTTAATCGACGGCGTGCGGATGAATCAGGCGGGCATATCCGGCGCCTCCGATCTTAGCCAAATTCCCATCGCGCTGGTGCAACGCATTGAATATATTCGCGGGCCGCGTTCGGCGGTTTACGGTTCCGATGCGATTGGCGGCGTGGTAAATATCATCACCACCCGAGAACAGGACGGCAGCACGCTTAGCGCCGGTATGGGCTCCCACGGTTACCAAACCTATGACGGCGCTACCCGTCAGCAATTGGGGGAAAACACCACCGCCACGTTGGCGGGCAATTATACCTATACCCGCGGATTCGATGTTCGGGCCAACTTGCCGGATAACTATGGCGATCCGGCCCAGCCCGATCGCGATGGCTTTATGAGCAAAACGCTGTACGCCGCATTGGAACATCGGTTCAACGAACAATTCAGCGGTTTCACCCGCACTTACGGTTTTAACAACCGCAGCGCCTACGACGGCACCTATTCCTATAGCGACCCCAATCATCTGGATGCGCTGCCGGACACCCGGCAGCTTTACAGCCGTACCTGGGATACCGGCCTGCGTTTCCAGCAGGGGATTTATGCTTCCCAACTGTCTTTCAGTTATAACCATACCAAAGACTATAACTATGATCCCCACTATGGACCCTATGCGGATTCCGCCACGTTGGACGACTCCAAGCAGTATTACCTGCAATGGGGTAATACATTGCAAATTGCACAGGGTACCGCCAGCGCCGGGGTGGATTGGCAGAAACAGACCACCGAGCCCGGTACCGATTATCTCAGCGATGGCTACCAGCAACGTAATACCGGCTTATATGCCACGGTTCAGCAATTATACGGCCCGGTCACTCTGGAGGGGGCGGCGCGCGAAGATAATAATTCGCAGTTCGGCTGGCACGGGACTTGGCAGGGCAGCGCCGCCTGGGAAGTCGTCGACGGTTATCGCCTCCTGCTGTCCTATGGCACCGCCTATAAAGCGCCCAATCTCGGCCAGCTTTATAGCGCCTATGGCGGCAATGCACAGCTCGATCCCGAGCAGAGTAAACAGTGGGAAGGGGGAATAGAAGGTTTAACCGGTCCGCTGGACTGGCGTTTATCGGCCTATCGCAATGATATAGACGATATGATCGCGTGGGATACCGGCAGCGAAACCTATTACAACATCGGCAAGGCGCGCATTAAAGGGCTTGAGTGGACGGGCTCGTTTACCACAGGCGTGCTGGCCCACCAGGTGACGCTGGAATACCTCGATCCGCGCGATGCCAAGACCAACGAAATCTTGGCGCGCCGCGCCAAACAACAGGTGAAATATCAACTGGACTGGTTGGTGGCCAATATCGACTGGTCGCTGAATTACCGTTATTTGGGGCAGCGCTGGGATACGAATTACAACACCAATCAACGCGTACGGCTGGGCGGCGTGAGTCTTTGGGATATCGCGGCGTCATATCCGCTCACAACCCGCTTGACGGTTCGTGGTAGACTTGCCAATGTGTTCGATAAAAATTATGAGACAGCTTATGGCTACCAGACTGCAGGACGGGAATTCTATCTCACCGGGACCTATGCTTTCTGACGGCAGCACCGCTAAACGGCCCACCATTCTTGTCTTTGACTCCGGCGTGGGGGGCCTATCGATTTATGATGAGGTCAGGCAAACCTTGCCGGATGCCCATTATCTATACGTATTTGACAATGAGGCGTTCCCCTACGGTGAGAAACCGGAACAGTTCATTGTTGATAGGGTCGTCGCCATCGTTGGCGCGATGTGGCGGCTGCATAAGCTCGATATGGTCATCGTTGCCTGTAATACCGCCAGCACGATTTCACTGCCGGCGTTGCGCGAGCGTTTTCCCTGCCCCATCATCGGCGTGGTGCCGGCCATCAAACCGGCGGCCAGGCTTACCCGTAATGGCATCGTCGGACTACTGGCGACCCGCGCTACCGTGCAGCGCAGCTATACTCACGATCTCATCAGTCAATTCGCCGGCGATTGCCAAATTTTGCAATTGGGGACGGCCGAACTGGTGGATATGGCGGAAGCCAAACTGCACGGTGAAATGGTGCCGCTGCCGGTGCTGCGTAAACTCCTTCGTCCCTGGTTGAGAGCGGTGGAGCCCCCCGACACGGTCGTGCTGGGCTGCACCCATTTTCCCTTGTTAAGCCCAGAATTACAGTCGGTACTGCCGGAAGGAACCCGCCTGGTCGATTCCGGCTCAGCCATTGCCCGCCGCGCCGCCTGGTTGGTAGAACATGATATCGATGTCAACGGCCTACAGGGCGAAGCGGGCCCAAACAGGGCCTACTGCCTTGCCACCACGCCGCAAGCGGTGGCGCTGATGCCCGCATTGACGCGCTATGGTTTCGGATCATTGGGAAAGCTTACGCTCTAACAGCAGCCCATGCCTCTACCAACAGGCTATGCCTTTTTAGCGGCCAGGTCTTTCATAGCAGGCCATGCCTAACCACCGACAATGCCAAGCAACGGACCATGCCGTTTGGCTAGGACACGGCGTTAACCCGACCTGTCCCATTGTGCTGTCCTCACCGTTGACGCCTAGGCCGCTGGCGTTTCGTCTCTCTTACTCCCTCTTCGCGATCCGCGATCGCGATGCCAGCCTCACCCCGCGCACGTGCCGGAGGTGGAAACCTTTCACCAGCGAGCAAAAAAATGAATTTTTCCCTCCGTCGGCGTCAGAGTTGACTGAAAAATAGGTTCCGGTGGATAAACGGGCGGGGAAAAAAGAGTGCTTCGTTTAATTTATCGCCAGTCGACGAAAAAGTTGCAATTAGCGCTTGTCACCGGCCGTGAAGGCCCTATAATGCGCCTCCACTGACCGGGAACAGTCGTTGCGACTTACCGGCTCAGCCAGAGGCAAGCGACCCGCGAAGGGCAAATAAAAGCTTGACTCTACAGCGGAAAAGCGTAATATACGCCACCCGCGCCGGTAGAGAAAATACCCTCCCGGCCACGCTCTTTAACAATTTATCAGACAATCTGTGTGGGCACTCACAAGACGATATCGATACACGAAATATCAAGTCTTGAAGAGTGAACAACGAATATTCATACGAATACCAGTTTTAATTCTTTGAGCATCAAGCTTTTAATTGAAGAGTTTGATCATGGCTCAGATTGAACGCTGGCGGCAGGCCTAACACATGCAAGTCGAGCGGCAGCGGAAAGAAGCTTGCTTCTTTGCCGGCGAGCGGCGGACGGGTGAGTAATGTCTGGGGATCTGCCCGATGGAGGGGGATAACTACTGGAAACGGTAGCTAATACCGCATAACGTCGCAAGACCAAAGTGGGGGACCTTCGGGCCTCACACCATCGGATGAACCCAGATGGGATTAGCTAGTAGGTGGGGTAATGGCTCACCTAGGCGACGATCCCTAGCTGGTCTGAGAGGATGACCAGCCACACTGGAACTGAGACACGGTCCAGACTCCTACGGGAGGCAGCAGTGGGGAATATTGCACAATGGGGGAAACCCTGATGCAGCCATGCCGCGTGTGTGAAGAAGGCCTTCGGGTTGTAAAGCACTTTCAGCGGGGAGGAAGGCGATGGCGTAAATAGCGCCATCGATTGACGTTACCCGCAGAAGAAGCACCGGCTAACTCCGTGCCAGCAGCCGCGGTAATACGGAGGGTGCGAGCGTTAATCGGAATTACTGGGCGTAAAGCGTACGCAGGCGGTCTGTTAAGTCAGATGTGAAATCCCCGGGCTCAACCTGGGAACTGCATTTGAAACTGGCAGGCTAGAGTCTCGTAGAGGGGGGTAGAATTCCAGGTGTAGCGGTGAAATGCGTAGAGATCTGGAGGAATACCGGTGGCGAAGGCGGCCCCCTGGACGAAGACTGACGCTCAGGTACGAAAGCGTGGGGAGCAAACAGGATTAGATACCCTGGTAGTCCACGCTGTAAACGATGTCGATTTGAAGGTTGTGGCCTTGAGCCGTGGCTTTCGGAGCTAACGCGTTAAATCGACCGCCTGGGGAGTACGGCCGCAAGGTTAAAACTCAAATGAATTGACGGGGGCCCGCACAAGCGGTGGAGCATGTGGTTTAATTCGATGCAACGCGAAGAACCTTACCTACTCTTGACATCCAGAGAACTTGGCAGAGATGCCTTGGTGCCTTCGGGAGCTCTGAGACAGGTGCTGCATGGCTGTCGTCAGCTCGTGTTGTGAAATGTTGGGTTAAGTCCCGCAACGAGCGCAACCCTTATCCTTTGTTGCCAGCGATTCGGTCGGGAACTCAAAGGAGACTGCCGGTGATAAACCGGAGGAAGGTGGGGATGACGTCAAGTCATCATGGCCCTTACGAGTAGGGCTACACACGTGCTACAATGGCGCATACAAAGAGAAGCGATCTCGCGAGAGTCAGCGGACCTCATAAAGTGCGTCGTAGTCCGGATTGGAGTCTGCAACTCGACTCCATGAAGTCGGAATCGCTAGTAATCGTGGATCAGAATGCCACGGTGAATACGTTCCCGGGCCTTGTACACACCGCCCGTCACACCATGGGAGTGGGTTGCAAAAGAAGTAGGTAGCTTAACCTTCGGGAGGGCGCTTACCACTTTGTGATTCATGACTGGGGTGAAGTCGTAACAAGGTAACCGTAGGGGAACCTGCGGTTGGATCACCTCCTTACCTAGACGATACGTTCAAGTGACGTGTCCACACAGATTGTCTGATAACTGTAACGAGCAAGTAAAAACCTTCTATAGGCTTGTAGCTCAGGTGGTTAGGGCGCACCCCTGATAAGGGTGAGGTCGGTGGTTCAAGTCCACTCAGGCCTACCAGTTCCGCTTATCCCGATGAATGAGACCGCAGCGTGTTGCCGCCAGGCAAGCGTGTCAGGCGGTGTCCGGCATGCGGCGAAAAGGGAGACTGGCTGTCGTCCTGTTTACTGACTGTGATGAACGAGGCATTACCTGTGCACGCAGGTAGGCGGACTCAGCGCGGGTGACCGACGGCATATGCAAGGTGAACGACTTGGGGCTATAGCTCAGCTGGGAGAGCGCCTGCTTTGCACGCAGGAGGTCAGCGGTTCGATCCCGCTTAGCTCCACCATTCCGTCATGGAATGTTTTTGTCATCCTGTGGGATGAGAGGTTTTTCTGTCGTTGACTTATTTCAGAGCGCGTTTATCGAGCGCGCTGCGAAATACCGCTCTTTAACAATCCGGAACAAGCTGAAAATTTGAAACACATGCTGAAGTGCAAACTCAGTATGCGAGTCTCTCAAACGAAGTAAGCAAACCTGAGATAACGCGTAAGCGTTATCACTGTAGCGCGACAGGCCTTGTCGTCTCCGTGGCGTCTTCACAGACGACGCCGGGTCTCGCCAGTATGGCGACACTCGAGCGAGACGGCGCGAACGGCTGAAAGCCCAGGCGCACGGCACGCAGGCACCGCAGTGGACTTGATGTCCATGAGGATGCCGAGTACCGCGCAACGCCGGATTTCGGTCGTGCAGCCCGTCGGACAAGGTGCAAACAGCTCAGGGTTGTGAGGTTAAGTGACTAAGCGTACACGGTGGATGCCTAGGCAGTCAGAGGCGATGAAGGACGTGCTAATCTGCGAAAAGCGCCGGTGAGCTGATATGAAGCGTTATCAGCCGGCGATGTCCGAATGGGGAAACCCGGTGCAATTCGTTGCATCATCGTTAAGTGAATCCATAGCTTAACGAAGCGAACCAGGGGAACTGAAACATCTCAGTACCCTGAGGAAAAGAAATCAACCGAGATTCCCCCAGTAGCGGCGAGCGAACGGGGAACAGCCCAGAGCCATCATCAGCTTGCGCATCAGGAGAACGGTCTGGAAAGTCCGGCGACAGAGGGTGATAGCCCCGTATCCGAAGGTGTGCTTGTTGTGAGCTCGATGAGTAGGGCGGGACACGTGATATCCTGTCTGAAGATGGGGGGACCATCCTCCAAGGCTAAATACTCCTGACTGACCGATAGTGAACCAGTACCGTGAGGGAAAGGCGAAAAGAACCCCGGCGAGGGGAGTGAAATAGAACCTGAAACCGTGTACGTACAAGCAGTGGGAGCATCCTTCGGGGTGTGACTGCGTACCTTTTGTATAATGGGTCAGCGACTTATATTCTGTAGCAAGGTTAACCGCATAGGGGAGCCGCAGGGAAACCGAGTCTTAACTGGGCGTCTAGTTGCAGGGTATAGACCCGAAACCCGGTGATCTAGCCATGGGCAGGTTGAAGGTTGGGTAACACTAACTGGAGGACCGAACCGACTAATGTTGAAAAATTAGCGGATGACTTGTGGCTGGGGGTGAAAGGCCAATCAAACCGGGAGATAGCTGGTTCTCCCCGAAAGCTATTTAGGTAGCGCCTCGTGACGTCATCTACGGGGGTAGAGCACTGTTTCGGCTAGGGGTCCATCCCGGATTACCAACCCGATGCAAACTGCGAATACCGTAGAATGTAATCACGGGAGACACACGGCGGGTGCTAACGTCCGTCGTGAAGAGGGAAACAACCCAGACCGCCAGCTAAGGTCCCAAAGTCATGGTTAAGTGGGAAACGATGTGGGAAGGCACAGACAGCCAGGATGTTGGCTTAGAAGCAGCCATCATTTAAAGAAAGCGTAATAGCTCACTGGTCGAGTCGGCCTGCGCGGAAGATGTAACGGGGCTAAACCATGCACCGAAGCTGCGGCAGCGACACGTAAGTGTTGTTGGGTAGGGGAGCGTTCTGTAAGCCTGCGAAGGTGGCCTGTGAGGGCTGCTGGAGGTATCAGAAGTGCGAATGCTGACATAAGTAACGATAAAGCGGGTGAAAAGCCCGCTCGCCGGAAGACCAAGGGTTCCTGTTCAACGTTAATCGGAGCAGGGTGAGTCGACCCCTAAGGCGAGGCCGAAAGGCGTAGTCGATGGGAAACAGGTTAATATTCCTGTACTGGGTGTGACTGCGAAGGGGGGACGGAGAAAGCTAGGTTCGCCGGGCGACGGTTGTCCCGGTTCAAGCGTGAAGGTGGAATGAGCAGGCAAATCCGCTCATTCTCAACACTGAGGCGTGATGACGAGCCACTACGGTGGTGAAGGAATTGATGCTACGCTTCCAGGAAAAGCCTCTAAGCTCCAGGTCACATCGAATCGTACCCCAAACCGACACAGGTGGTCAGGTAGAGAATACCCAGGCGCTTGAGAGAACTCGGGTGAAGGAACTAGGCAAAATGGTGCCGTAACTTCGGGAGAAGGCACGCTGGCATGTAGGTGGAGGGCCTTGCGCCCCGAGCTGAAGCCAGTCGCAGATACCAGCTGGCTGCAACTGTTTATTAAAAACACAGCACTGTGCAAACACGAAAGTGGACGTATACGGTGTGACGCCTGCCCGGTGCCGGAAGGTTAATTGATGGGGTTATCGCTTGCGAGAAGCTCTTGATCGAAGCCCCGGTAAACGGCGGCCGTAACTATAACGGTCCTAAGGTAGCGAAATTCCTTGTCGGGTAAGTTCCGACCTGCACGAATGGCGTAATGATGGCCAGGCTGTCTCCACCCGAGACTCAGTGAAATTGAACTCGCCGTGAAGATGCGGTGTACCCGCGGCAAGACGGAAAGACCCCGTGAACCTTTACTATAGCTTGACACTGAACATTGAGCCTTGATGTGTAGGATAGGTGGGAGGCTTTGAAGTGTGGACGCCAGTCTGCATGGAGCCAACCTTGAAATACCACCCTTTAATGTTTGATGTTCTCACTCAGGCCCGTTATCCGGGCCGAGGACAGTGTCTGGTGGGTAGTTTGACTGGGGCGGTCTCCTCCCAAAGTGTAACGGAGGAGCACGAAGGTTAGCTAATCACGGTCGGACATCGTGAGGTTAGTGCAAAGGCATAAGCTAGCTTGACTGCGAGAGTGACGGCTCGAGCAGGTGCGAAAGCAGGTCTTAGTGATCCGGTGGTTCTGAATGGAAGGGCCATCGCTCAACGGATAAAAGGTACTCCGGGGATAACAGGCTGATACCGCCCAAGAGTTCATATCGACGGCGGTGTTTGGCACCTCGATGTCGGCTCATCACATCCTGGGGCTGAAGTAGGTCCCAAGGGTATGGCTGTTCGCCATTTAAAGTGGTACGCGAGCTGGGTTTAGAACGTCGTGAGACAGTTCGGTCCCTATCTGCCGTGGGCGCTGGAAGATTGAGAGGGGCTGCTCCTAGTACGAGAGGACCGGAGTGGACGCACCACTGGTGTTCGGGTTGTCATGCCAATGGCATTGCCCGGTAGCTACGTGCGGAAGAGATAACCGCTGAAAGCATCTAAGCGGGAAACTTGCCTCGAGATGAGTCTTCCCTGAGGCCTAGAGCCTCCTGAAGGGACGTTAAAGACGATGACGTTGATAGGTCGGGTGTGTAAGCGCTGCGAGGCGTTGAGCTAACCGATACTAATGACCCGTGAGACTTAACCTTACAACACCTGAGCTGTTTGAGAGCGAGCGTGAGACGAGAGCGAAAGCGAACGTTGACGCTCAAAGCGCAGGCGGATGACACCGCCGACACCCGCGCCAACCGCAGGCCAGATATGGCCGCGAAAGGCATAAGCCACACCGACCCCGGTGCGGCGGCAGGGCGTGCAGCGTGCGCAAGAGACAAGACATTATCAGCGATGTTCCGGATAACGCCCGACGGTCACGTGAGTGAGGGTCGGGCAGCAAGAGCCTTCTGCACGGCGAAAGCGGTGCGGACAACGAATTTGCCTGGCGGCACTAGCGCGGTGGTCCCACCTGACCCCATGCCGAACTCAGAAGTGAAACGCCGTAGCGCCGATGGTAGTGTGGGGTCTCCCCATGCGAGAGTAGGGAACTGCCAGGCATCCAATCAAGAAGCCCTCTGGTAGCCCGGGGTGACGACAAGAAGCACGCTGATATGGCTCAGTTGGTAGAGCGCACCCTTGGTAAGGGTGAGGTCCCCAGTTCGACTCTGGGTATCAGCACCAGTCATTAAACGGTACGAGTTCGGCTGAAAGAATTTGCCTGGCGGCACTAGCGCGGTGGTCCCACCTGACCCCATGCCGAACTCAGAAGTGAAACGCCGTAGCGCCGATGGTAGTGTGGGGTCTCCCCATGCGAGAGTAGGGAACTGCCAGGCATCCATTTAAGAAGCCCTCTGCTAACGCAGAGGGCTTTTTTCTTGCCTCCGAGGCACGCGGTTGTCACGGTCAAGGCCGGGACGGCAGGGGCTATCAACGAGCCCTCGGCGCAAGCCGGGGGCTTTTTTTGGGCAACGGCGACCCGCCGCTAGGGACGGAACAGGCAGCGCGCCATAAGGAATCGCCCATGGGTAGCGCCGTAGGCGAACGCCAGTCTCGCGTCTTCGCCATGCGGCCACGTAGCATTGTTCTCCATCGGTCAGAAACCTCCCTCCTTGTACGGCGACCAATGACGGTCGATGCAGTCGCGCCGTAGTGATAAAAGGCGCATGCCAGCTGAATATTATAATGCATTGATATTGTTTGCTAAAACGCGACTCAAATCGATGGCCCAAGTCGTTCAAAAAAGATTAACCGTGAATATCGGTATTTGATAGTTGGCCATTCACTTTCATTATCTAATTGCCATAAGGTCAGGCACTCAATGCAGTGTATTTATTGGCCAAAAATTCAGCCTCGTAACGACTAAACAGCGACAGAAAGTGTGGATTGTTTGCCTCGTTAGAGGGAATGACTACGTATAATGAATGGAGATGAATATCTTGAGCAGCGTGAATTTTGGCTTCAGAACCGGCAGTTATAATTTGAGAGCCGCAGCTGATGATAAAATAGATAAGGACGCCTCCGCGCGCAGTAATCCTAACTCCGGGCTATGGAGCAAGATAAAAGAGATATTCCATAACGGAATCCTGAAATTTACCACTAAGAAACAAGGCAGCGGCGATAAAACGACTAAATCCATCCGTACGAACATTGTCTCTGCCTTCAATCCGACACTCGTAAGGCGACCCGCCGATGATTTTAAGGCATCAAATCATACGTGTTTGGGGGCTCCCCGTGGTGAGAGTGGTCCGCAATTGGACGTGGCGGTACAAGCATCTATTGAAAAAATGAAGGCTGTTTTTGTCGAAATGAGGCAAAGTCCGAAATTTGTCGAGGAGTGCCGCGAGACGGCGTATGCATTAGCGTTGAGCAATGCCAGTGATACCGTGCTAGCGCAGCGCGAAAAACATCCTGCGCTTTCTATCGATACTAAGACCGGGCTAGAGAAGTTAAACGCTGTTGCGTTCGACCGGAAGCTAACGGGAAGTCTAGGAAAGGACGGCAGATTAAGTCTCAAAGGTGCCGGCATGCACGCGCTATATGGTGTTTTTCAAAACAACATGTTGTTCACGGCTCCCGAAGCGAAATTAGGCGAGGAACATAAAGAACAGGTTTGCCGAGAAATCTATACGCTATGCGACACCGCCGACCATAAGCTAACCGGTTTCAAAACTGCACTGGACGCTGCGTACGATAAATGGGCTGTAGAGAATAAGTTGAAAAAATCGTAATCGGTGAATAAGCAGGACCAATAACGCTTCTCTTTGCTGTGTTAACGCTGTACAGGCACGCTCACGTCATAAAATGTCACTCGCTGCCTTCCTGTGCGATCGAGTAGACTAACGGCAACAAAAGTGAAGACGGATTATGTGATGATGACGGACAGTGGGGCGCTAAAGTCCCTGAACAGCTTTGCGATTGATGCGTTGGCGCGGCGCGTAATCGTTGCGCATACGGAGGCCGAGCTGTTCACGATCTGGCGGCAGGCGGCGGAGGACGCTACACCGGTGCTGATGTTGGGCGGCGGTAGTAATGTGTTGTTTCTGGAAAACTATGTTGGCACCGTGTTGCTAAACCGGATAGCGGGCGTAGCAATCGAAGAGCGTTCCGACGCTTGGCATTTGCACGTCGGCGCCGGGGAGGTGTGGCATGACCTGGTGCGTACCTGTCTCGAACAACACATGCCTGGTCTGGAGAACTTGGCGCTCATCCCCGGCTGCGTGGGTTCTGCACCAATCCAAAACATTGGCGCCTATGGCGTCGAGTTGCGTCAGTTTTGTGACTATGTTGACGTGCTGCAGTTGGCAACCGGCACCTTACGGCGTCTGAGCGCGGCTGAATGCCAATTCGGTTACCGCGACAGCATCTTTAAACACGCGTTGCGCGAAGGCCATGCCATTGTTGCGGTTGGCCTTCGGCTCGCCAAAGCCTGGCAACCGGTATTAACCTACGGCGATTTGGCCCGTCTGGACCCGCAGCAGGCCACTCCGCGGCAGATTTATGATGCGGTTTGCGCGATGCGTCGTGGGAAATTGCCCGATCCTGCGGTGCAGGGCAATGCCGGTAGTTTTTTCAAAAATCCGGTGATTGATGCTGTGAGAGCGGAACGATTGCTAAGCCGCTATCCTGATGCGCCCCATTACCCTCAGCCGGAAGGCGGAGTGAAGCTGGCGGCAGGTTGGCTTATCGATCGCTGTGGTCTCAAAGGCTATCGCCTCGGCGGCGCGGCGATTCATGACAAGCAGGCGCTGGTTTTGGTCAATGCCGATAATGCGTCGGGTAAGGATATCGCCGCGCTGGCGCGCTATGTGCGTCAAGAGGTTGCGGAACGCTTTGCCGTTTGGCTGGAGCCGGAAGTGCGCTTCATTGGCGCCAATGGCGAGGTGGATGCGGTGGGAGTATTAACATGAAAGACGTGACCATCCCGCTTAAGCTGATAAGTTTACTGGCCGATGGCGAGTTTCATTCCGGCGAGCAATTTGGTGCGGCGTTGGGAATGAGCCGCGCCGCCATCAACAAGCACGTTCAAACGGTGCGCGACTGGGGGGTGGATGTCTTTACGGTGCCCGGTAAAGGCTACCGTTTGCATGCGCCGCTGCAGTTATTGGATGAAGCCGCGATCCGTTCGCGCCTACCGTCGGGTCGCCTGGCGGTTCTGCCGGTTATTGACTCAACCAATCAATATTTGATCGAGCGTATCGGCACCTTAGCGCCGGGTGACGCCTGCGTGGCGGAATATCAGGCGCAGGGACGCGGTCGACGCGGTCGACAGTGGATTTCGCCGTTCGGCAATAATCTTTATCTGTCCCTTTATTGGCGTCTTGAGCAGGGTCCGGCGGCCGCCGGCGGCCTCAGTCTGATGGTCGGTATCGTCATGGCGGAGGTGCTGCAGCGACTGGGCGCTGAAGGGGTGCGCGTCAAATGGCCGAACGACCTGTATCTCAACGATCGCAAACTGGCCGGGATCTTGGTTGAGATTAACGGTAAGGCCGGCGATGCCGCCCATGTCGTGATCGGCGCCGGTATTAACCTGGCGATGCGCGAGCCTGCGGCGGGGATGATCGACCAGGGTTGGATCAATTTGCAGGAAGCGGGCATCGTCATCGATCGCAATGCGCTGGTCGCCGAATTGACCGCTACGCTGCGTCAGGCGCTGCGGCAGTTCGAGGGCGAGGGGTTCGCGCCCTTTGTCGCCCGCTGGCAGGCGTTGGATAACTTCTTTGACCGGCCGGTGAAATTACTCATTGGCGATCGGGAGATAAGGGGCATTGCGCGCGGCATCGACGCGCAAGGGGCCCTATTGTTGGAGCAGGACGGAGAACGCCACGCCTATTTGGGCGGAGAGATATCGCTACGCGGTCTTTAGCCGTAGCGTCCTGGCGGCGACGATGGCGGCAAACCCGTGCGATGCTTGGGCCCTGCCGCCGCCGGTTGTGCCGCGGCCTATTTCGGCGCCAAGCCGAACGCGGGGCATTTACTTCAACGTGATCGTACTTCCCGGCGTCAGCACGCCCGGCTCGGCCAAATCGGCGCGGTAAAGCGCCGCATCGTAAGGGCCGGCAAGCGTTGCCGCACCGTCGGCCACCGTTAACCAATCCCCCTCCGGCAGCCCTACCACCGTCATCTCCGGTCGTGCGCGCAAGAGTTCATCCAGCCGCTGTTGGCGGGTTTCGCCCTGATGGCCCGCGGGAAGTTGATTGGTATAATGGGGATTAATTTGAAAATTTATCAGCCCCAGCGCGTCAAAACCGCCTGGTTCGACAATCGGCATATCGTTAGTGGTGCAAAGGGTGGGGCAAGCCAGATTGGCGCCAGCGCTCCAGCCGATATAGGTCGCCCCTTCCTGTACCCGCCGGTGAATCGCGCGCAATAAGCCTCGGTCGCGACAATGTTTCACTAAATGGAAGGTGTTGCCGCCGCCGACGATGATGATCTCGGCAGTGGCGATAGCCGCACCCGCGTCCGCCGTCCTATGTATTCCCATGACGTCTACCCCCAGCGGCGTCAGCGCTTGCCTGACTTTATCGGTATAGGCGTCCCAATCGACGATGACGCCGGCAAAGGGCACAAACAGCGCCTGCCGTCGGCCCCGCAGCAGTTCGCCGATTGGCGCGATGGCGTGCTCCAGATAGCTTTTACCGGGACATGTAGAGTTGCTGAGTAGTAATAATTGCATTCACTCCCCCCTTAAAAAATCGACTCCGCCCAGTGTCGGGCAGATAAGATGTTATCTGCGTCGGTGGTCATTATCGCGCCTGCCGGCCCGAGCTGGCCAGGAAGACGGCCGGTTGCGGTTCAGGGCGCGCCGTCGCGGCCGGTCGGGTAGCGAGGACCGCATAATGGGCTCTCGTACGAGCCGCTGCGCGTCATGCTGTGCTCATAGGAGCGGGGCGACGACGCGGCAGAGGCGCGCCGGAGACATACCGTGTGAGCATCATACTACCTGGGGGAACATCTTGCGCCAATAAACAGGGCGGCTTAAGGAGCGAAAGCCGCGACGCGGACGCTGCAACGCGCCGGACAGGGTGTCAGGCGCTGAGGTGCGGGACGCTAGCGGGCGCGGTATCGGCGCCAACTGAGATGACCCGACGGCCGCGCGACGCTATTTGCGCAGCCGGACCCTCTCCACCGCATGATTGGCGCTTTTACCCAGGATCAAACTGGCGCGCTCGCGCGTGGGAAGAATGTTTTGTTGCAGATTGCGCCCGTTGATTTCAGTCCACAGCTGGCTGGCGATAGCCACCGCCTCTTGTTCGGAAAGTTGAGAATAATGGTGAAAATAGGAGTCGGGATCGGAAAACGCGCCCTGACGGAATTTCAGGAAACGATTGATATACCAGCTTTGCAGTAGCGCTTCAGGCGCATCGACATAGATGGAAAAGTCGACAAAGTCGGAGACAAACACGTGGTGCGGATCGTGGTTATAATCGCTGCCGCTTTGTAAAACATTCAGCCCCTCTAAGATCAAAATGTCCGGCTGAGAAATGACTTTTTGTTCGTCGGGGACGACGTCGTAGATCAAATGGGAATAGACCGGCGCGGTCACCCGCGGCGTTCCCGATTTCACTTTCGAGACGAAATTGACCAGGCTGCGGATATCATAAGACTCCGGGAAACCCTTCTTTTTCATGAGATCCCGCTGCTTGAGCACCTGGTTGGGATGCAAAAACCCGTCGGTCGTCACCAGCTCAACCGTACGGTGTTCGGGCCAGCGGCTCAGCAGCGCCTGCAGGACGCGCGCCGTGGTGCTTTTGCCGACCGCCACACTACCGGCGATACCGATGATATAGGGTATTCGCTGGCCGTCGGTACCGAGAAACTGCTCCAGCACCGCCTGGCGACGCAGATTGGAACTAATATAAAAGTTGAGCAGACGCGACAGCGGCAGGTAAATCTCCGCCACTTCATCAAGGGAGAGATCTTCATTAATCCCCTTCAGCTTGACGATTTCCGCCTCGGTGAGCGTCAGCGGCACGGAATTACGCAACGCGGCCCACTGTTTGCGGCTGAATTGCAGATATGGCGTGGGGGGAGATTGCACAGCTTTAGTCATAACGTGAGCCAGCCCGTTGCACAGTCTATTCAGGGCGCAGGACGCTAACCCGGAAAGAAAACAAGCTGCATAGTATAGACAGCTTCGCCCCTGTCGTAGAGTGTTTTTTCTGCCGCTGGAGAGGAATTGTGAACCTGACGGGGGATCCTCGACCGGTGCCGCCGCCTTCCCATCGCCGATGTACGATCAGGGAGGGATAAACGGGGCTATGCCGGGGCTGTACCCGTTACGCCGACAGTGCTACTATGCCGGCCAAAGCGTGATATCTCACTGCTTCGAGCATGAATAATAACCAATTTTGCGCGCCGTGTTGTGAAATTGGGTAATTTCTGAGCGAAAGTGCGATTTACGCGATTTTTTTGTTGCATAGGTCGTCCGCTCTACCTAGAATGCGCAGCACTTGATGCCGGCATAGCTCAGTTGGTAGAGCAACTGACTTGTAATCAGTAGGTCGAGGGTTCGACTCCTTCTGCCGGCACCAAAAAAAATCTGGTGGGGTTCCCGAGCGGCCAAAGGGAGCAGACTGTAAATCTGCCGTCACAGACTTCGAAGGTTCGAATCCTTCCCCCACCACCAAATTCGTATCAAGCACGATACACACCCGGCTGCGGAGCATCATGGCGCAGTGGGGGGAAGGTGAGAACCTTCGACCAAGGTTCGGGCCGAGCGCAGCGAGACAACGATGCGCAGCATCGGCCCGAAGGGTGAGGAGCGAAGCGACGAATAATCCTTCCCCCACCACCAAATTCGTATCAAGCACGATACACACCCGGCTGCGGAGCATCATGGCGCAGTGGGGGGAAGGTGAGAACCTTCGACCAAGGTTCGGGCCGAGCGCAGCGAGACAACGATGCGCAGCATCGGTCCTGAACCCATGCATCATACTACAATCTACAGAAATATCAGGTAGCCGAGTTCCAAGATGCGGGCATCGTATAATGGCTATTACCTCAGCCTTCCAAGCTGATGATGTGGGTTCGATTCCCACTGCCCGCTCCAATGTGCTGATATAGCTCAGTTGGTAGAGCGCACCCTTGGTAAGGGTGAGGTCGGCAGTTCGAATCTGCCTATCAGCACCACTTCTAGTCTCCCTCCTGATTCACTTTCTGTAAGAAAAAAAATTCATCAGGCATTTCGCCTGGTTGATGTGGTGATACCACCGATATATTCGTGTCTTAGAGGGACAATCGATGTCTAAAGAAAAGTTTCAACGCACAAAACCACACGTTAACGTCGGTACTATCGGCCACGTTGACCATGGTAAAACGACCCTGACCGCCGCCATCACCACCGTTCTGGCCAAGGCCTACGGCGGTAGCGCGCGCGCGTTCGATCAGATCGACAACGCGCCGGAAGAAAAGGCCCGTGGTATCACCATCAACACTTCGCACGTTGAATACGATACCCCGACCCGCCACTACGCGCACGTAGACTGCCCGGGACACGCCGACTATGTGAAAAACATGATCACCGGCGCGGCCCAGATGGACGGCGCGATCCTGGTTGTAGCCGCCACCGACGGCCCGATGCCGCAGACCCGTGAGCACATCCTGCTGGGTCGCCAGGTTGGCGTACCTTACATCATCGTGTTCATGAACAAATGCGACATGGTTGATGACGAAGAGCTGCTGGAACTGGTGGAAATGGAAGTGCGCGAACTGCTGTCGCAGTACGACTTCCCGGGCGATGACACGCCGGTTATCCGCGGTTCCGCGCTGAAAGCGCTGGAAGGCGACGAAGCCTGGACGCAGAAAATCATTGAACTGGCGGAAGCGCTGGACAGCTACATTCCGGAACCGGAACGCGCCATCGACAAGCCGTTCCTGCTGCCGATCGAAGACGTATTCTCCATCTCCGGCCGCGGCACCGTGGTAACCGGTCGTGTAGAGCGCGGCATCGTCAAAGTGGGTGAAGAAGTGGAAATCGTCGGCATCAAAGACACCACCAAAACCACCTGCACCGGCGTTGAAATGTTCCGTAAACTGCTGGACGAAGGCCGTGCCGGCGAGAACGTTGGCGTGCTGCTGCGCGGCACCAAGCGTGACGACGTCGAGCGTGGTCAGGTTCTGGCCAAGCCGGGCTCGATCAAGCCGCACACCCAGTTTGAATCGGAAGTGTATATTCTGAGCAAAGACGAAGGCGGCCGCCACACGCCGTTCTTCAAAGGCTACCGTCCGCAGTTCTATTTCCGTACCACTGACGTGACCGGTACCATCGAACTGCCGGAAGGCGTTGAAATGGTGATGCCTGGCGACAACATCAAGATGGTTGTTAACCTGATTGCCCCGATCGCCATGGACGACGGTCTGCGTTTCGCTATTCGCGAAGGCGGCCGTACCGTTGGCGCCGGCGTTGTTGCCAAAGTTATCGCTTAAGTCGGCAAATGCCGACATTTGTCGAATAACCATTTGACGCGACATGCGGTTAAAGGGCATCATTTGATGCCCTTTTTCTACGCTGTGACAGAGAACCTATCTCATCAGCGATTTTGAGTCATAATCATTGGTGAGATGGGCTCTTGTTCTGCGGCGTAAAACGTCGAGGTTTTGTTGCTAATTCAGAGCATGCTTCGGTTGGTAGCCTCGATCTTTACGGGGCTGATAAGTTGTTTGTCTGAATCCTATGTGACAGGTTTTTTTTATGAGTGCGAATACCGAAGCTCAAGGAAGCGGGCGCGGCCTGGAAGTGGTTAAGTGGTTAGTCGTCGCGATTCTGTTGGTCGTGGCTATCGTCGGTAACTATTTTTATCGCGATTACAACTTACCCCTGCGAGCGCTGGCTGTCGTGCTTATTATCGCTATCGCGGGCGGTGTGGCCATGATGACTGCCAAAGGCAAGTCCACGGTTGCGTTTGCGCGTGAAGCGCGTACCGAAGTACGTAAAGTGATTTGGCCGACCCGCCAGGAAACGTTACATACCACGTTGATCGTCGCCGCGGTGACCGCCGTGATGTCACTGATTCTGTGGGGACTGGATGGCATTCTGGTCCGTGTGGTATCGTTTATTACTGGCCTGAGGTTCTAAGATGTCCGAAGCTCCAAAAAAACGCTGGTACGTCGTTCAGGCGTTTTCCGGTTTTGAGGGACGCGTAGCGCAGTCCCTCCGCGAACATATCAAACTTCATGATATGGAAGAGCTGTTTGGCGAAGTGATGGTGCCAACGGAAGAGGTGGTTGAAATTCGCGGCGGCCAGCGTCGCAAAAGCGAACGTAAATTCTTCCCGGGCTACGTCCTGGTGCAGATGGTGATGAACGACGCCAGCTGGCATCTGGTGCGCAGCGTACCGCGCGTCATGGGCTTCATCGGCGGCACCTCGGATCGTCCTGCGCCTATCAGCGACAAAGAAGTCGATGCCATCATGAACCGCCTGCAGCAGGTCGGCGACAAGCCGCGGCCGAAAACCCTTTTCGAGCCGGGCGAGCTGGTTCGCGTCAACGATGGTCCCTTCGCCGACTTCAACGGCGTGGTGGAAGAGGTGGACTACGAGAAAAGCCGCCTGAAGGTGTCGGTGTCGATCTTTGGTCGCGCCACGCCGGTGGAGCTGGACTTCGGTCAGGTCGAGAAAGGCTGAGTCGCCTAACACATTTTTGCTTGCTCGGGGCGCGAAATTAATCTAAAATTTCGCGCCTT
This sequence comes from Sodalis praecaptivus, assembly GCF_000517425.1. Lineage (NCBI taxonomy): Bacteria > Pseudomonadati > Pseudomonadota > Gammaproteobacteria > Enterobacterales > Bruguierivoracaceae > Sodalis > Sodalis praecaptivus. The sequence goes on along the minus strand of NZ_CP006569.1, from coordinate 4,518,543 downwards.
TCGTTTTTATGCGTCCTTGAACGCGTAAACGCTTATTCACGGGGAGCCTTAATCGGCGCTATCACCCATTAGAGGAAATCAACATGGCCAAGAAAGTACAAGCCTATGTCAAACTGCAGGTTGCTGCAGGCATGGCAAACCCGAGTCCGCCGGTAGGTCCGGCCCTGGGTCAGCAGGGCGTTAACATCATGGAATTCTGCAAAGCCTTCAATGCCAAAACCGAAAGCATTGAAAAAGGGTTGCCGATTCCGGTTGTTATCACCGTGTATTCCGACCGTTCTTTCACTTTCGTTACCAAGACGCCGCCGGCCGCCGTGCTGCTGAAAAAAGCCGCGGGCATCAAATCCGGTTCCGGTAAGCCGAATAAAGAAAAAGTCGGTAAAGTGACCAGCGCTCAGGTCCGTGAAATCGCGGAAACCAAAGCGGCTGATATGACCGGTGCCGATGTGGAAGCGATGTCCCGCTCCATTGCGGGTACCGCGCGTTCCATGGGCCTGGTAGTGGAGGATTAAGAAATGGCTAAACTGACCAAGCGCATGCGCGTCATCCGCGACAAAGTTGATTCCACCAAACAGTACGACATCAGTGAAGCCGTAGCGCTGCTGAAAGAGCTGGCCACCGCCAAGTTCGTTGAAAGCATCGACGTTGCCGTGAATCTGGGCATTGATGCACGTAAATCCGATCAGAACGTCCGCGGTGCCACCGTACTGCCGCACGGCACCGGCCGCAGCGTTCGCGTTGCCGTGTTCACCCAGGGCGCCAACGCCGAAGCGGCCAAAGCCGCCGGCGCGGATCTGGTGGGCATGGACGATCTGGCTGACCAGATCAAAAAAGGCGAGTTCAACTTCGACGTGGTTATCGCTTCTCCTGACGCGATGCGCGTTGTCGGCCAGCTGGGCCAGATCCTCGGTCCGCGCGGCCTGATGCCGAACCCGAAAGTCGGCACCGTTACCCCGAACGTCGCTGAAGCGGTTAAAAACGCCAAAGCCGGTCAGGTGCGCTATCGCAACGACAAAAACGGCATCATCCACACCACCATCGGTAAAGTGGACTTTGAGTCTGACAAATTGAAAGAAAACCTGGAAGCTTTGCTGGTTGCGCTGAAGAAAGCCAAACCGACGCAGGCCAAGGGCGTTTATATCAAGAAAGTCAGCCTGTCTACCACCATGGGCGCAGGTGTAGCAATCGATCAAAGCGGCCTGTCCACGGCGACCGCTTAATTATTGCTTTACGCGGGCGTTGGATTTGTCTAGAATCTAACGCCCGAAGTTTCGCCGGAGCGGTTTCCTTTTGACCGCGGGCGCAACGCCAAGATTTTTTCGGTTGGAGCTTGGCCTATCCAAGCCTCCGTCCAAGACCGCAGGTGTGTGTCACAGCACTTAATTTTCCTGCGTAGACGGTGACAGAGCCTGAATAACATATTCGTTTGCTGGATTCTGCTCACCGTATGTCGACGCTTACCGTCACTGTGACGGTATGTGAAGTGAGTTCCGGGGATTTTCCCCGGCTAAATCCAGGAGCACAAGCTAATGGCATTAAATCTTCAAGACAAACAAGCGATTGTTGCTGAAGTCAGCGAAGTAGCCAAAGGCGCGCTGTCTGCCGTTGTCGCGGATTCTCGCGGCGTGACGGTAGATAAAATGACTGAACTGCGTAAAGCAGGTCGTGAAGCCGGTGTTTACATGCGCGTTGTTCGCAACACGCTGATGCGCCGCGTCGTTGAAGGCACTCCTTTTGAGTGCCTGAAAGACACGTTTGTCGGTCCGACCCTGATTGCATTTTCTAACGAACACCCGGGCGCAGCCGCTCGTTTGTTCAAGGCTTTTGCCAAAGACAATGCCAATTTTGAAGTCAAAGCCGCAGCCTTTGAAGGCGAAGTTATCCCGGCGTCGCAGATCGACCGCCTGGCAACTCTGCCAACTTACGAAGAAGCAATCGCCCGCCTGATGTCGGCCATGAAAGAAGCCTCTGCAGGCAAATTGGTTCGCACGCTGGCCGCACTGCGCGATCAGAAAGAAGCGGCATAATCGCCGGCTCTATTCTGAAGCAATTGCAAACGTATACACACTTTCTGAATTTTAGGAACACTTGTTATGTCTATCACTAAAGAACAAATTCTGGACGCGGTTGCCGAAATGTCCGTCATGGACGTGGTTGAACTGATCTCCATGATGGAAGAAAAATTCGGCGTTTCCGCCGCTGCCGCCGTTGCCGTTGCTGCGGGTGGCCCGGCTGAAGCCGTTGAAGAAAAAACCGAGTTTGACGTTGTGCTGAGCGCAATCGGCGCGAACAAAGTTGCCGTCATCAAAGCCGTGCGTGGCGCTACCGGTCTGGGCCTGAAAGAAGCCAAAGACCTGGTTGAATCCGCACCTGCCACCCTGAAAGAAGGCGTGAGCAAAGATGACGCTGACGCACTGAAGAAAGCCCTGGAAGAAGCGGGTGCTTCTGTTGAGGTTAAATAAGTTAACCTTCCAGGTTGCAGCCTGATTTAGGCTGATGGCTGGTGGCTTTTGGGTCACCAGCCTTTTTGCGCTGTAGGGGGTCAGTAGCGTTTCACATCATTTAGCTGCTGATTAACCACAATATTTTTTTCTATCGACGACTTAATATACTGCATCGCCTGCCGAGCCTCCCTGGTTTAGCAAAGTGCAGCGAAATGATTTAAGAGTGATAGAAACAGGTATTGCGGAGAGGATAGCCAATCTCCGAACACGAAAATGGTGTTGCATGTACTGTCCTAGTAGGGCGGACAGAGTGGGTCGACTTGTCAGCGAGCTGAGGAACCCTATGGTTTACTCCTATACCGAAAAAAAACGCATTCGTAAGGACTTCGGAAAACGTCCGCAGGTTTTGGACGTTCCCTATCTCCTATCCATCCAGCTTGACTCGTTTCAGAAGTTCATCGAGCAAGATCCGGAAGGTCAGTACGGTCTGGAAGCGGCTTTCCGTTCCGTATTCCCCATACAAAGCTACAGCGGCAACTCTGAACTGCAATATGTCAGTTACCGTCTGGGCGAGCCTGTTTTTGATGTCAAAGAGTGCCAGATCCGTGGGGTGACGTTTTCCGCACCGCTGCGCGTGAAGCTGCGCCTGATCATTTATGAGCGTGAAGCGCCGGAAGGCACGGTAAAAGACATCAAGGAGCAGGAAGTCTACATGGGCGAAATCCCGCTCATGACCGACAACGGTACCTTTGTCATCAACGGCACCGAACGTGTTATCGTTTCCCAGCTGCACCGTAGTCCCGGCGTATTTTTCGACAGCGACAAGGGTAAGACGCACTCCTCCGGTAAGGTGCTGTATAACGCACGCATTATTCCTTACCGCGGCTCCTGGTTGGATTTCGAGTTCGACCCGAAAGACAATTTGTTCGTCCGTATCGACCGCCGCCGCAAATTGCCGGCGAGCATCATTCTGCGCGCGCTGAACTACAGCACCGGCCAGATCCTGGATACGTTCTTCGACAAAGTGGTTTACGAAATTCACGACAAAAAGCTGCAGATGGAACTTATTCCTGAGCGCTTGCGTGGTGAAACCGCCTCGTTTGATATCGAGGCCAACGGCACCGTTTATGTCGAAAAAGGCCGTCGCATCACCGCGCGCCATATTCGTCAGTTGGAAAAAGACGGCGTCGCGCAGATCGAAGTCCCTGTCGAATACATTATCGGCAAGGTGGTGGTAAAAGATTACATCGATGAAAACACCGGTGAAATCATTGTTCCCGCCAACATGGAACTGACGCTGGACCTGCTGGCCAAGCTGAGCCAGGCGGGGCACAAGCGTATTGAGACGCTGTTCACCAACGACTTGGACCACGGCGCCTATATCTCCGAGACGCTGCGCGTCGATCCGACCAGCGATCGCCTGAGCGCGCTGGTGGAAATCTACCGCATGATGCGTCCCGGCGAGCCGCCGACCCGCGAAGCCGCCGAGAACCTGTTTGAAAATCTGTTCTTCTCGGAAGATCGTTACGATCTGTCCGCGGTAGGCCGGATGAAGTTCAACCGTTCGCTGCTGCGGGAAGAGATTGAAGGTTCCGGTATCCTGAGCAAAGACGACATCATTGACGTGATGAAGAAGCTCATCGATATCCGTAACGGTAAAGGCGAAGTCGACGATATCGACCACTTGGGCAACCGCCGCATCCGCTCGGTGGGCGAAATGGCGGAAAACCAATTCCGCGTTGGCCTGGTGCGCGTGGAGCGCGCGGTGAAAGAGCGTCTGTCTTTGGGCGATTTGGATACCCTGATGCCGCAGGACATGATCAACGCCAAACCGATTTCGGCGGCGGTGAAAGAGTTCTTTGGCTCCAGCCAGCTGTCGCAGTTCATGGATCAGAACAACCCGCTATCCGAGATTACCCATAAGCGCCGTATCTCCGCGCTGGGCCCGGGCGGTCTGACCCGCGAGCGCGCAGGCTTTGAAGTGCGCGACGTGCATCCGACCCATTACGGCCGCGTGTGCCCCATCGAAACCCCGGAAGGGCCGAACATCGGTCTTATCAACTCGCTGTCCGTGTATGCGCAGACCAACGAGTATGGTTTCCTGGAAACGCCGTATCGCCGCGTGCAGGACGGGGTGGTCACCGACGAGATCCATTATCTGTCGGCGATTGAGGAAGGCAACTTCGTTATCGCGCAGGCCAACACCAACCTCGGCGAAGACGGTCGTTTCGTTGATGATCTGGTAACCTGCCGCAGCAAGGGCGAATCGAGCCTGTTCAGTCGCGATCAGGTTGACTATATGGACGTTTCCACCCAGCAGGTGGTCTCGGTCGGCGCCTCGCTGATTCCGTTCCTGGAGCACGACGACGCCAACCGCGCCTTGATGGGTGCGAACATGCAGCGTCAGGCGGTGCCCACATTGCGTACCGATAAGCCGCTGGTCGGCACCGGTATGGAGCGTGCGGTTGCCGTTGACTCGGGCGTGACCGCCGTGGCGAAACGCGGCGGAACGGTGCAGTACGTGGACGCCTCCCGTATCGTGATTAACGTTAATCCGGATGAAATGTATCCGGGCGAAGCGGGCATTGATATCTACAACCTGACCAAATACATCCGTTCCAACCAGAACACCTGTATCAGCCAGACGCCTTGCGTTTCGCTGGGTGAGCCGGTTGAGCGCGGCGACGTGCTGGCCGACGGTCCGTCCACCGATCTGGGTGAGCTGGCGCTGGGTCAGAATATGCGTATCGCCTTCATGCCGTGGAACGGCTACAACTTTGAAGACTCCATGTTGGTCTCCGAACGCGTGGTGCAGGAAGATCGTTTCACCACTATCCATATCCAGGAACTGGCGTGCGTGTCCCGCGACACCAAGCTGGGGCCTGAGGAGATTACCGCCGACATCCCGAACGTGGGTGAAGCCGCGCTCTCCAAACTGGATGAGTCCGGCATCGTCTATATCGGCGCGGAAGTGACCGGCGGCGATATTCTGGTAGGCAAGGTGACGCCGAAAGGCGAAACCCAACTGACCCCGGAAGAGAAACTGCTGCGCGCCATCTTCGGTGAAAAAGCCTCCGACGTTAAAGACTCGTCGCTGCGTGTGCCGAACGGCGTTTCCGGTACCGTTATCGATGTTCAGGTCTTTACCCGCGACGGCGTGGAAAAAGACAAGCGCGCGCTGGAAATCGAGGAAATGCAGCTTAAGCAGGCCAAAAAGGACCTGACCGAAGAATTGCAGATCTTTGAAGCCGGTCTGTTTGCCCGTATTCGCGACGTGCTGATCTCTGGCGGCATCGAGGCGGAGAAGCTGGATAAGCTGACCCGCGAGCGCTGGCTGGAACTGGGCCTGGCCGACGAAGAGAAGCAGAATCAGCTTGAGCAGCTGGCCGAGCAGTACGACGAGCTTAAGCACGAGTTCGAGAAGAAGCTGGAAGCTAAGCGCCGTAAAATTACCCAGGGCGATGACCTGGCGCCGGGCGTGCTGAAAATCGTCAAGGTCTATCTGGCGGTGAAACGTCAGATTCAGCCGGGCGACAAGATGGCGGGCCGTCACGGTAACAAGGGCGTTATCTCCAAGATCAACCCGATCGAAGATATGCCTTACGACGAAAACGGCGTGCCGGTGGATATCGTTCTGAACCCGCTGGGCGTACCGTCGCGTATGAACATCGGCCAGATTCTGGAAACCCATCTGGGTATGGCGGCAAAAGGCATCGGCGACAAGATCAACGCCATGCTCAAGCAGCACGAAGAAGTGGCCAAACTGCGCGAGTTCATTCAGAAAGCCTACAATTTGGGTGATGACGTGCGCCAGCGGGTGGATCTCAACACTTTCTCGGATGAGGAAGTGCTGCGTCTGGCGGAGAACCTGAAGAAAGGAATGCCGATCGCCACGCCGGTATTCGACGGCGCCAAAGAGAAAGAGATCAAGGAGCTGCTGCAGCTCGGCGGCCTGCCGACCTCCGGTCAGATTACCTTGTTCGATGGCCGTACCGGCGAGCAGTTCGAGCGCCAGGTTACCGTGGGTTATATGTACATGCTGAAACTCAACCATTTGGTTGATGACAAGATGCATGCGCGTTCCACCGGCTCGTACAGCCTGGTTACCCAGCAGCCGCTGGGGGGCAAGGCGCAGTTCGGCGGCCAGCGCTTCGGGGAGATGGAAGTGTGGGCGCTGGAAGCCTACGGCGCGGCGTACACCCTGCAGGAAATGCTTACCGTCAAGTCGGATGATGTTAACGGTCGCACCAAGATGTACAAAAACATCGTGGATGGCAATCACATGATGGAACCCGGTATGCCGGAATCCTTCAACGTTCTGTTGAAAGAAATCCGCTCGCTGGGCATCAATATCGAGCTGGAAGAAGACTGATTTTTCCGCCCGGGTGCGATTCGCACTGGTAATAAGGGCGCCTGAGCGTTTCAGGCGCCTAACAGGTCCAACTCCGACAGGAGCCAATCCGTGAAAGATTTACTTAAGTTTCTGAAAGCGCAAACTAAGACCGAAGAGTTTGATGCGATCAAAATTGCGCTGGCCTCGCCAGACATGATCCGTTCCTGGTCTTTCGGTGAAGTGAAGAAGCCGGAAACCATTAACTACCGTACCTTTAAACCGGAGCGCGACGGTCTGTTCTGCGCGCGTATTTTCGGGCCGGTAAAAGACTATGAATGCCTGTGCGGTAAGTACAAGCGTTTAAAACACCGCGGCGTCATTTGTGAGAAGTGCGGCGTTGAAGTGACCCAGACCAAGGTGCGTCGTGAGCGCATGGGCCATATTGAGCTGGCTTCGCCTACCGCCCACATCTGGTTTTTGAAATCGCTGCCGTCCCGTATCGGCCTGCTGCTGGATATGCCGCTGCGCGATATCGAGCGCGTGCTGTATTTTGAATCCTATGTCGTGGTTGAAGGCGGCATGACCAACCTTGAGCGCCGTCAGATCCTGACCGAAGAGCAGTATCTGGACGCGCTGGAAGAGTTCGGTGACGAATTTGACGCCAAAATGGGCGCCGAAGCGATCCAGGCCCTGCTGAAAAATATGGATCTGGAGCAGGAATGCGAGCAGCTGCGCGAAGAGCTAGAAGAAACCAACTCTGAAACCAAGCGCAAAAAGCTGACCAAGCGCATCAAGCTGCTGGAAGCCTTCGTGCAGTCCGGCAACAAACCGGAATGGATGATCCTGACCGTGCTGCCGGTGCTGCCGCCGGATCTGCGTCCTCTGGTGCCGCTGGACGGCGGCCGCTTTGCAACGTCGGATCTGAACGATCTGTATCGCCGGGTGATCAACCGTAATAACCGCTTGAAGCGCCTGCTGGATCTGGCTGCGCCGGATATCATCGTGCGCAACGAAAAGCGTATGCTGCAAGAAGCGGTCGATGCGCTGCTGGATAACGGCCGTCGCGGCCGCGCCATTACCGGCTCCAACAAGCGTCCGCTGAAATCGCTGGCCGACATGATCAAAGGCAAGCAAGGTCGCTTCCGCCAGAACCTGCTGGGTAAACGCGTCGACTACTCCGGCCGTTCGGTTATTACCGTCGGTCCGTACCTGCGTCTGCATCAGTGCGGTCTGCCGAAAAAAATGGCGCTGGAGCTGTTTAAGCCGTTCATTTACGGCAAGCTGGAACTGCGCGGCCTCGCCACGACGATCAAAGCCGCCAAGAAAATGGTGGAGCGCGAAGAAGCCGTGGTCTGGGATATCCTGGACGAAGTCATCCGCGAGCACCCAGTCATGCTGAACCGTGCACCGACGCTGCACCGTCTGGGCATCCAGGCGTTTGAGCCGGTACTGATTGAAGGTAAAGCCATTCAGCTGCACCCGCTGGTGTGTGCGGCGTACAACGCCGACTTCGACGGCGACCAGATGGCGGTACACGTGCCGCTGACGCTGGAAGCCCAGTTGGAAGCGCGCGCGCTGATGATGTCTACCAACAACATCCTGTCGCCCGCTAACGGCGAGCCGATTATCGTACCGTCGCAGGACGTGGTGCTGGGTCTGTACTACATGACCCGCGATCGCGTCAACGGCAAAGGCGAAGGCATGGTGTTGACCGGGCCGAAAGAAGCGGAACGCATCTACCGCGCCGGCGTGGCCGAGCTGCATGCGCGCGTTAAAGTGCGTATCACCGAGCATGAGAAACGCGACAACGGCGAGTGGGTGGAGAACACCCGTCTGGTGGACACCACCGTCGGCCGCGCCATCCTGTGGATGATCGTGCCGAAAGGGCTGCCGTTCTCGCTGGTGAACCAGGCGCTGGGTAAAAAAGCCATCTCCAAGATGCTTAATACCTGCTATCGCGTACTGGGTCTGAAGCCGACCGTCATTTTTGCCGACCAGATCATGTACACCGGTTTCGCCTACGCTGCCCGTTCCGGCTCGTCGGTCGGTATCGACGACATGGTGATCCCGGCGAAGAAAGCCGAAATCATCGATGAAGCCGAAGCCGAAGTCGCCGAGATCCAAGAGCAGTTCCAGTCGGGTCTGGTGACCGCCGGCGAACGCTATAACAAGGTTATCGATATCTGGGCCGCAGCCAACGAGCGTGTCGCCAAGGCGATGATGGACAACCTGTCCACCGAAGCGGTGATTAACCGCGACGGCGAGGAAGAACGTCAGGTGTCGTTTAACAGCATCTTTATGATGGCCGACTCCGGCGCCCGTGGTTCGGCGGCGCAGATTCGTCAGCTGGCCGGTATGCGTGGTCTGATGGCCAAGCCCGACGGCTCGATCATCGAGACGCCGATTACCGCGAACTTCCGTGAAGGTTTGAACGTACTCCAGTACTTCATCTCCACCCACGGCGCGCGTAAAGGTTTGGCGGATACCGCACTGAAAACCGCGAACTCCGGTTACCTGACCCGTCGCTTGGTCGACGTGGCGCAGGATCTGGTGGTGACCGAGGACGACTGCGGCACCTTCGCCGGTATCGTGATGACGCCGGTCATCGAAGGCGGCGACGTGAAAGAGCCCCTGCGCGAACGCGTACTGGGCCGCGTCACGGCGGAAGATGTTCTGAAGCCGGGCACCGCGGATATTCTGGTTGAGCGTAATACCCTGTTGAACGAGCAGTGGTGTGACGTGCTGGAAGAAAACTCCGTGGACAGCGTCAAGGTGCGTTCGGTCGTGACCTGCGACACCGATTTCGGCGTGTGCGCCAACTGCTACGGCCGCGATTTGGCGCGTGGGCATCTGGTGAACAAGGGCGAAGCCATCGGCGTTATCGCCGCGCAGTCCATCGGCGAACCCGGTACCCAGCTGACCATGCGTACGTTCCATATCGGCGGGGCCGCGTCCCGTGCCGCTGCGGAATCCAGCATTCAGGTGAAAAACAAAGGGACCATCCGTCTCAGCAACGCCAAGTTCGTGGTTAACGGCAGCGGCAAGCTGGTGATTACTTCGCGTAATACCGAGCTGAAGCTGATTGACGAATTCGGCCGTACCAAAGAAAGCTACAAAGTGCCTTATGGCGCCGTGATGGCCAAAGGCGACGGCGCGGAAATCATGGGCGGCGAAACCGTTGCCAACTGGGATCCGCATACCATGCCGGTTATCACCGAAGTCGACGGTTTCGTCCGCTTCACCGATATGATCGACGGCCAGACCATTACCCGCCAGACCGACGAACTGACCGGTTTGTCCTCTATCGTGGTATTGGATACCGCCGAGCGTACCGGCGGCGGTAAAGATCTGCGCCCGGCGCTGCGCATTGTGGATGCCAACGGCAATGATGTGCTGCTGCCGGGTACCGACATGCCGGCGCAGTACTTCCTGCCGGGCAAAACGATCGTGCAGTTGGAAGACGGCGCCAAAATCACCGGCGGTGATACGCTGGCGCGTCTGCCGCAGGAAACCAGCGGGACCAAGGATATTACCGGTGGTCTGCCGCGCGTTGCCGATCTGTTTGAAGCCCGTCGTCCGAAAGAGCCGGCGATCCTGGCCGAGATCAGCGGTATCGTTTCCTTCGGTAAAGAAACCAAAGGCAAACGCCGCCTGGTTATCTCGCCGGTGGACGGCAGCGACGCTTACGAAGAGATGATCCCGAAATGGCGTCAGCTCAACGTCTTTGAAGGTGAACGCGTGGAGCGCGGCGATGTGATTTCCGACGGTCCGGAATCGCCGCACGACATTCTGCGTCTGCGTGGCGTGCATGCGGTGACCCGCTATATCGTCAACGAAGTCCAGGACGTCTACCGTCTGCAGGGCGTGAAGATCAACGATAAACACATCGAAGTTATCGTTCGTCAGATGTTGCGTAAAGCGACGATCGCCAGCAGCGGCAGCTCTGAGTTCCTGGAAGGGGAGCAGGCGGAGTACTCGCGCATCAAGATCGCCAACCGTCAGTTGGAAAACGACGGCAAGGTGGAAATGACCTACATGCGCGATCTGCTGGGTATCACCAAAGCCTCGCTGGCCACGGAGTCGTTTATCTCCGCGGCGTCGTTCCAGGAAACCACGCGCGTGCTGACCGAAGCCGCCGTTGCCGGGAAACGCGATGAACTGCGCGGCCTGAAGGAAAACGTCATCGTCGGACGGTTAATCCCGGCCGGTACCGGTTACGCTTATCATCAGGAACGCGCCCGCCATCGTCAGCAGGGTGAAGCGCCTGCCGCACCGCAGATTACCGCCGATGAAGCTTCTGCCAATCTGGCTGAGCTGCTGAACGCGGGTCTGGGCGGCAACGACGACTGATTGTCGGCATTGTCCCTCGCCGCTGGCGAAAGCAAAACCGCTCCTTCGGGAGCGGTTTTTTTTTACCTCCGCTCGAAAGAGGACGGCCGCGCGCCCTCGATAGCCGGAACAATCTGTCCACATCCGCCGTCGCCGCGCCCGGATAAGTTGCCAAGCGGCGCCGGCGCGCGCGGTTTTCTCCCCGCGCTCAGGCGCCGTCGGCGGCGACGCTCACGCGTCCCAGATACGGATCCCAATCTTTCCACACCGGCTGTAGCCCTGCGCGGGTAAGGACCTGCGCCACCTCTTGGGGCGAGCGGTTATCGTGAGGCAGGAATTGCTCCAGCTCTGGCCGATCGCTGGCGTAGCCGCCCGGCTGCGTTTTGGAGCCGGCGCTGACGCTATTGACCACGATAGGAACCGCATGATCGCGGAAATGGGCGGATTCGCGGGTCGACAGGGATATCTCCACTTCCGGCGCCAGCAGGCGAAAAGCGCACATCACCTGTAGCAGTTGAGCTTCGTCCATTAGGGAGGCCGGCGTGACGCCGCCGGCGCAGGGGCGTAACCGGGGAAACGACAGCGAATAGCGGCTCTGCCAATAGGTGTGGCGCATATAAAGCAGATGTTGTGCCACCATATAGCAGTCGGCACGCCAGTTATCGGAAAGGCCGATAAGCGCGCCGAGGCCGATCTTGTCGATCCCGGCCCGGGCCAGGCGATCCGGCGTTTCGAGCCGCCAGACAAAATCCTGCTTCTGCCCGCGCAAATGATGGCGCCGATAGGTAGGCGGGTGATAGGTTTCTTGATATACCAGCACGCCGTCCAAACCCAGCCCTTTCAGCTCGGCATACTCCGCCTGGGATAGCGGCTGCACTTCCATCATCAGCGAACTGAACGCCTGGCGCACCAGCGGCACGTAGCGGCGGAAATAGTCGATGCCCACTTTACTCTTATGCTCGCCGGTGACCAGCAGCACATTGTCGATACCTTTGGCGCGGATGGCGCGGCATTCGCTCAGGATCTCCTGTTCATTCAGCGTTTTGCGGCGGATGCGGTTGCTCATGGAGAAGCCGCAATAGGTACAGTCATTGGCGCACAGATTAGACAAATAGAGCGGAAGGTAGAAATTGATGGTGTTGCCAAAGCGCCGGCGGGTCAACCGCTGCGCCCGCTGGGCCAACGGCTCGAGATACGCCAGCGCCGCCGGCGACAGCAGCGCCATCATCTCCTCCGGTCCGGGATTGTCCGCCGCCAGCGCGCGCTCGACATCGGCGGCCGTCTGGCTGTGGATCCGCATGCCGACGTCGTCCCACTGGAGCTGTTGCCAGTGCTGCGTGAAGGTGGTCATGATTGCGCCTCCGCGGTCGGTGTTAAGAAGCCGGTTAACGGACTGGTGGCGCTGGCCTGACGACGGCGCGGCGCCAGACCCGCCTGGCGGGCGAGTTCGCCGGCCTCCAGGGCGACCCGGAAAGCGCGGGCCATGGCAACGGGATCTTGCGCCACGGCGATAGCGGTGTTCACCAACACCGCATCCGCGCCCATTTCCAGCGCTTCCAACGCCTGACTGGGGGCGCCGATACCCGCATCGACGACGACCGGGACCTGCGCCTGGTCGATGATAATGCGCAGGAAATCGCGCGTTTGCAGTCCTTGATTAGAGCCGATAGGCGATCCCAGCGGCATCACCGCGGCGCAGCCCGCCTCCGCCAGCCGACGGCAAAGCACCGGATCGGCGCCGCAATAGGGCAATACTACAAACCCCTCTTTGACCAGTTGCTCCGCTGCTTTTAACGTTTCTATCGGATCGGGCAGCAGATATTGCATGTCCGGATGGATCTCGAGTTTGATCCAGTGGGTGCCTAACGCCTCGCGCGCCAGACGGGCGGCGAACAGCGCCTCATCGGCGGTTTTGGCGCCGGACGTGTTGGGCAGCAGCCGGACACCGGCCTGTCGTAATGCCGGCAGTAGCGCGTCGTCACCGCCGCGTAAGTCTACCCGACGCATCGCCAGGGTAACCAGTTCGCTGCCGGAGGCGAGGATGGCGTCCAGCATCAGCTGCGCCGAGGCGAATTTGCCGGTACCGGTGAATAACCGTGACCGGAATGGGGTATCTGCAAGGGTAAACATGGGTCAGCCTCCGGCGATTGCCTGGAATAAGAGAATATCGTCACCGTCCTGCACCCGGTATTGTGTCCATTGGCGGCGCGGGATAATGGTTTGATTCACGGCCAGAGCGATGCCCGGCCCCGGGTGGTGATGCTCCGTGAGTAAGGCATCCAGCGTCACCGGGTGCGTCAGCGTCAGCGGGCGGTCATTGAGCGTGATTTTCATCAAAGGGTTCTCCGTGCGGTCCCCGCGGTCGACGCGGGGCGCGCTAACGCGGCGGCGCAGACGGGGCAGTGGGGATCGCGGTTCAGGCGCAGGGTGCGCCATTGCAGGGTTTTGCCGTCGAACAGCCGCAATTGATCGGGGCTATCGCCGTGGAGGCCGCAGAGAAGCTTAATTGCCTCGAGCGCCTGCAGCGTGCCCATCATGCCAACCACCGGACCCAGCACGCCGGCGGTGCGGCAGTTGCGCTGTACCTCCTCTTTCTCGGGAAACAGGCAGGCATAGCAACCTTCGCGCCACGGCGGGCGCACTATCAACAATTGGCCGTCGAAACCGACCGCGCTGGCGCTAATCAGGGGGAGCCCTCGCCGCACACAGGCGGCATTGATGGCGTGGCGGGTCGCCATGTTATCGCTACAATCCAGTACCAAATCGGCGCGCGCAACCTGCTCGTCAAGCCAGTCGCCCGCCAGCCGCCGCGTAAGGGGCAGGTAGCGGCCGCCGGGATTGAGCGCCGTCAGTTCGCGCTGCGCCAGTTCCGCTTTCGACCGGCCGAGATCGGCGGTGCGATAGAGGATTTGCCGCTGTAAATTGGTAATGTGCAGCGCATCGTCATCCGCCAGCAGCAGCGTGCCGACACCGGCCGCCGCCAAATACAGGGCGGCCGGCGAACCCAGTCCGCCCAGCCCCGCCAGCAGCACCGTTGCCGCCTGTAGCCGTTGCTGGCCCTCTACGCCGATATCTTGCAACAACAGCTGGCGGCTGTAGCGCATAAAAGCCTGATCGTCTAACGTCTCTGACGAACGGCCGCCCTTAGCCTCGGGCAAGCGGTCGGCGTCGGCCGTGGTGCGTCGGGGTTCATTGGTCATGGCGACGCTCCCATGCCGCTATTATCGACTGTAAGGCGGAGGTCGCCTGGCGCCAGTCCGGCGCGCGGGTGATGGCGCTGACCACCGCGACGCTGCCCACGCCGCACGCCAATACCGCCTCCACCTGTTCGCGACCGATTCCCCCAATGGCCACGGTGGGGATAGGCGGCAGCTCGGCGACCAGGCGCCGCAGCGTCTCCAGCCCTTGAGGGCGGGACGGCATCACTTTCGTGGCGGTGGGAAAGATGTGACCAAGGGCGATATAGGAGGGCTGCCAGGCCAGCGCACGCGCCAGCTCCGTTTCGTCGTGGGTGGACAGACCCAGCCGCAGGCCGGCGGCGCGTAGGGCGTCGGCGTCGGCGCTAACCATATCCTCCTGACCCAGATGCACACCGTAGGCGCCATAGTGGATAGCCAGCCGCCAGTAATCGTTGATAAACACCCGGGCGTCATAACGGCGGCCCAGCAGGACCGCCGCTTCGACATCCGCCGCCACCTGCGTTTCGCTGCGGTCTTTGATGCGCAATTGTACCGTGGTCACGCCGGCATCCAGCATGCGCACCAGCCAGGCCAGCGAATCCACTACCGGATAGAGGCCGAGACGGTGCGGTACCGGCGCAAAGGGTGCTTTAGTCTTCATCGCTCACCTCGCTATCGGCAGACGGCAGATAGATATCGCCGCCGCGTTCGCGAAACGCCGAAGCCATGCCGGCCATTCCTGCCGCTTTGGCCTGCGCCGCTTGAGCGTCCGCGAAGTCGCGCACCTCGCGGGATATTTTCATCGAACAGAATTTCGGGCCGCACATGGAGCAGAAATGCGCCACTTTACCCGACGCCTGCGGCAGCGTTTCGTCGTGATAGGCGCGGGCGGTGTCGGGATCCAGCGCCAGGTTGAACTGGTCTTCCCAGCGAAACTCGAAACGCGCTTTCGACATCGCGTTATCGCGGATTTGCGCGCCGGGGTGCCCTTTGGCGAGATCGGCGGCGTGGGCGGCGATTTTATAGGTAATCAACCCCTGTTTGACGTCTTCTTTATTGGGTAGCCCGAGATGCTCTTTCGGCGTGACGTAGCAGAGCATCGCGCAACCGTACCAGCCGATAAGCGCGGCGCCGATACCGGATGTGATATGGTCGTAACCGGGCGCGATATCGGTGGTGAGCGGCCCCAAGGTATAGAAAGGCGCTTCATGACAATGCGTCAGCTGTTCGGTCATATTGCGCCGGATCATCTGCATCGGTACATGTCCCGGCCCCTCGATCATGACCTGCACATCGTATTCCCACGCGATGTTGGTCAGCTCGCCCAGCGTATAAAGCTCGGCGAACTGCGCCTCATCGTTGGCGTCTTGAATCGACCCCGGACGTAGCCCGTCGCCCAGCGACAACGCCACGTCATAGGCGGCGCAAATTTGGCATATTTCGCGGAAATGCGCGTAAAGAAAATTTTCCTGATGGTGCGACAGGCACCATTTGGCCATGATGGAGCCGCCGCGCGAAACGATGCCGGTCAGACGTCGCGCGGTCATCGGCACGTAGCGCAGCAGCACGCCCGCGTGCAGGGTGAAATAATCTACACCCTGTTCCGCTTGCTCCAGCAGCGTATCGCGGAAGATAGCCCAAGTGAGGTTCTCCGCCACGCCGTGGACTTTCTCCAGCGCCTGATACAGCGGGACGGTGCCGATAGGCACCGGGCTATTGCGCAAAATCCATTCACGGGTTTCATGAATATAGCGACCGGTGGAGAGATCCATCACCGTATCTGCGCCCCAGCGGGTGGCCCACACCAGCTTTTCCACCTCTTCCTCAATCGAGGAGGTGACCGCCGAGTTGCCGATGTTGGCGTTGACCTTGACCAAAAAGTGGCGGCCGATAATCATCGGCTCCGCTTCGGGGTGATTGATGTTGGCGGGAATGATGGCGCGGCCGGCGGCCACCTCCTGGCGCACGAACTCCGGGCTAATATTTTCCGGCAGCGCCGCGCCGAACGCTTGCCCGGGGTGCTGCTGACGCAGGGTATCGCCGCGGATGCGTTCCCGGCCCATATTTTCCCGCAGCGCGATAAACTCCATTTCCGGCGTAATGATGCCGGCGCGAGCGTAGTGCATTTGGGTAACGCAGCGGCCTGTCAGGGCGCGCCGCGGCGTGGGCGGTGCGGCGAAGCGCAAGTGGGCCAGTCCGGCGTCGGCGCGGCGCGCGCAGCTGTAGCCGGAGCTGAGCGTCGTCACCGGTTCGCTGTCCTGGCGCGCCGCGATCCATTGCGCGCGCAGCGGCGCCAGCCCGACGCGAACGTCAATGGGTACCGTCGGATCGCCGTAGGGACCGGCGGTATCGTAGACCGGCACCGGCTCGTTATCCTCATACTGCGCCTCAGCGCCGTGGCCGCCGATGAGGGTGGGGCTGAGCTGGATTTCGCGCATCGGCACGCGAACTGACGGGTGCTGTCCTTGCAAATAGATGCGGCGGGAGCGGGGGAAATCGGTGCCTTTAAGGGTATCAATAAACGCCTGCGCCTGCGCGCGGCTGGTGCGGCGTGAAACGGGAGGAGCAGATGATGACATAGCAAGTTCCTCAATAAAATTACCGGGAGTTGCTTGTCAGGAGCGTTGCGGGGAGTAATGAATGGCGCCGCGGCCGTGATGAGGGGCAATGACGCCAGACAGAATGAATTACTCTTGTTCCCTTCGCAGGTTTTAACCTGATCAGGTTCCGCGGATCCCGAATGAACGGTCTCAGCCCGGCGTAACATACGCGCTGGGCACTCCGACAAGATGATGGTCCGCCAGGCGGACCGCTACAGACTACAATTTCTTGGCACTAAATGGCAACGTCGGCGCTGACCGTTACCGGGGAGATTCAGGCCGGGCGGGCCATATCGGCGCTATTGGCGGCAGGGAGGGCCGATGCGGCCTGCACACTGTACTCCAGCGCCTGCTGAATCAGTTTATCCTCAAGGATGAAACGGTTCGCCAACGCTTCACCCACGCCCGACAACGCTTCCTGAAACGCCAGATAGTTGTCGTGGTCGATAGCGCTTTCAAGGTGACTGTCGTAAAGCGCCATGATCTGCTGCGTGTTTTCCTGTAGAGCGCTGTAAATCAGTGCGGACGTCGTTTCCCCTTCCGGCACGATACGATCGTAAACGTGGAAATGACCGGCGGAGAGATAATCCACCAACTGATGGCAAAAGGCGTCCAGCGCTTCTTCGTCCAGGGGAGTATGCTTTTCTTTGTTGGGCTTTAAGCCGATCAAATGGTAGTACGCCACCAAAAGTCCCTTGCGGGCCTGTAACCACTGATCAATAAATTCATTATTGCCAGCAACGCATTTCGCCAGATTTTCCAACTGGTTTAGCATGATTGACTCCGAAGTGATAAAAATAACGCTGCGTGACGGATAAATAAAAGCGAGTAAAACGTTAAGGTTTTCTAGCTTGCCAGTGAATAAGAGGTAGTGCAACTAAAATGGAACACGAACTTAGCGGGTATGAACGGGGCTGGTGGGTGGTCAGCCAAGAGGCCAAACTCTGGCTGCCGCAGGGGGAACTGCCTTTCGGCAGCGCGGCGGATGCGGGACTGACCGGCATGCTGGCGCTGCCCATCGGCGAATGGGCGGGGGATCCGGTCTGGCTGGTGCGCCAAACGATGCCGCGGGACATGGGATCGGTGCGGCAAATGCTGGATGCCGAGCCGGGCCTGTTCCAACTGGCCGGGCGGGGCGTGCAGCTTGCGGAGTTCTTCCGTTCGCATCGTCATTGCGGTTATTGCGGCCACCGGATGCGCTTGAGCAAAACGGAATGGGCCTGCCTATGCGATCACTGCCACGAACGTTATTACCCGCAAATCGCCCCCTGCATTATCGTGGCCATCCGCCGCGATGACCAGATTTTGCTGGCGCGCCACAGCCGCCATCGCGGAGACATTTATACCGTGCTGGCCGGCTTTGTTGAAGTGGGCGAAACGCTGGAGCAATGCGTCGCGCGTGAAGTGATGGAGGAAACGCAGGTGCAGGTGAAAAATGTGCGTTACGTGACCTCCCAGCCCTGGCCGTTTCCCCATTCGCTGATGATGGCGTTTATGGCCGATTATGACCGGGGCGACATCCAGCATGATCCGCGCGAGCTTCTCGACGCCGGCTGGTATCGTTACGACGCGCTACCGCTGCTGCCGCCGCCCGGGACCGTGGCGCGCCGGTTGATTGAAGATACCGTTGCCCTTTGTCGCGCGCATCGGTAAAACCC